>DKBB01000137.1:2098-2949 GCA_002451015.1 Acidobacteria bacterium UBA6911 | reverse complement strand
GGACCTTTCTTCCCATCAGCTCACGGGCGGCTGGGCCGGATCGGTCCTGCCGGGACGCAATGCAGGATTACCTGTGTTCCCTGGGTTCATAGGTCTCATCCCATATTGCCGGCATGCCGCTGTCGGCACGGATACAGCGTTTTTTGATGTACCAAGGGCCTTCGATCTTCATAAGCTCGGTATATTCACGGCTTTGTTCCATCAGGCAAGGAATTTTCTCTCAAAGGCACAAATATGTTCCGTCCGTGCAGTCGGGAGTCATTTCGATTACAATACCTGCTAATATAGAGATAAATCCATTCAAGGATGTGAGATATGCAACCTGTTAAAAATGTTTTGCAGGAAAAAGGACATGACCTATGGTCCATCGAGCCGGATGCGATGGTATTCGATGCGATCGAGCTTATGGCCCATAAGGGAGTGGGAGCTCTGCTGGTGCTTGAGGGCGAAAAACTGGCCGGCATCATCTCCGAACGGGATTATACAAGGAAAGTCATCCTTAAGGGAAAGTCGTCCAGAGAAACCAGGATCCGATCCATAATGTCATCCCCGGTGATCTGTACCGACGCCGACCAGGACGTCAAGAAATGCATGTCGCTGATGACATCAAAAAACATCCGTCACCTTCCGGTGCTCGAGAACCACAGGCTGGTCGGCATTGTATCGCTCGGAGATCTTGTCAAGACCATCATTGCCGAACAGGAATCCGAAATTCGGGGCCTTGAGAGCTACATCCTCTACCACACCGGACTGTCCCAATAGCAAAGAGCAGAGCGAGTACATGTAAAAACTTTCGCTTTCAGTGGCGTCATACTTTTGGGACATTGCCGCAGCTTTATTCCAGGCAGTCC
>DKBB01000137.1:0-2088 GCA_002451015.1 Acidobacteria bacterium UBA6911 | reverse complement strand
AAATATTTTCCGGTTTGAGGGGATATCGGATTTTCTCCTGGAAGCATTAGAGGTAATATTTTTCTTAATTTTAAAACAGCGAAACCTTTAGGACTCTCCAGACGTCTAAATATGTAAAACAATGGGGTGCAGGATTGTGTAATCCTCATTTCTCACGGGGATTCGCAGTAAGGCGAAGCAGGGGCTGTTGGGCGCATTGCTTCTCTAACCGGTGCGCGACCGAAGGTCCCGGAAACTTACTCGGCGGAACGTTAAGGAGTCTGAAAAAGCGCATCACAGTGATCAAACGTCTTCAGTGTCGCCGAAGCAGAAGCCCCCGTGGGGAATAAGGATTCAGTGCCGGCTCGAATGCATCAACTGTAAGCAACCTTTTTCAAAAGACGGTTCCCGATCGGGAGGGAGATATCCGGATGCAGACAAAACTGCTGTCTTTTCTTTTTATTGCATTCTTCTTTCCGCATGCTTCCTTAGCTCTGGATCCGACTCAGGCTCCTGCTGAAGTAGATACCCTCATGAAAACCGCACCGAAAGTTTTTATCGATTGCAGCTACTGCGACAGGGATTACATCCGGACGGAAATATCGTTCGTAAACTATGTGCGCGATCGAAAAGACGCCCAGGTTCATGTTCTGATCACGACCCAGCAAACCGGGGCCGGCGGCACCGAGTACACGCTGCTTTTCAACGGCCAGGGAGAATTCGAAGGAATCGACAACGAGTTGAAATATGTTTCCGGCAACACGGATACGTCAGATGAAGTCAGGGAGGGACTGGTCGATATCCTGAAGATAGGTCTGGTGCCCTATGCCGGCAAAACACCGATCGCCGAAAGAATTTCCATCTCCTACCAGGGCGGGGTGGAACAGCAGACCTCGACGAGCGACAAATGGGACTACTGGGTATTCAGCCTCAGCGGCCGGGCATACTTCAGAGGTGAACAGAGGTCCCGGAATAACTCGATCAGCGGATCTTTTTCCGCAAACCGCATCACGCCCGAATTCAAGTTCCGGTCTTCCTATTCCGGCGGCAGAGACGTGGACCGTTTTTCCCTGACCACGGGAACCAGTATCAATACTTCGAGCAGCCACACTTTCCGGCTTCTGGCCGTCAAGAGCATCAGCGACCACTGGTCGGTCGGAGCCGGCATGTCGGCCTGGTCCTCGACCTACAGCAATATAAGATTTGCCGTCAATCCCGCCCCGGCCGTTGAGTACAATTTTTTCCCCTACTCCGAATCGACCCGAAGGCAGCTGCGATTCCTGTGGAAGCCGGGATTCAGATATAACCAATATAATGAGGAGACCATATACAACAAAACCTCCGAAACCCTGTGGGGGGAAGAATTTTCCATTGCACTGGAAATGCAACAGAAGTGGGGAAACATCACCACAGCCTTCGAAGCGTCCCACTATTTCAGCGATCTGTCTAAAAACCGCCTCGAGGTTTATATGGATTTTTCGATCCGTTTGTTTAAAGGGCTGTCCTTCAATACCTATGGAAGGTTTTCAAGAATCCGCGACCAGCTGTCCCTGAAGAAGGGAATAGCAACGGATGAAGAAGTGCTTTTACGCCAGACACAGCTGGCTACCGGTTACAGTTATTACGGTTCGTTCGGTCTGAGCTATACCTTCGGCTCCATTTTCAGCAATGTCGTGAACCCGCGCTTCAACGGATATTGATCGGATTCCTGTGCTATTCGAATACAAGGTTTTCGGAGAAAAACGGGAACACTTTTGTTTCCAGCCTTTCCGGAATCCTGTTCCCATGGTCTCCATCGTAAATCTCAAAGGTATGGTCGATTCCATAATCATCGAGAATCCTATCCAGATCCTTGGCCGGCTGCAGCATCACTTCCTCAGTGCCCGTATCCACCACATCCTTGTCCCCGATGTCGAACGCAATCGCACGGTATTTCCTAAGATTTGGGACATACTGATGGACCATTGTTAAAGGTGCGTTCGCAGCCCACCTCGCGATCACCTCCGGTCGTGCTTTGCCATTTTCTATAGGCAGGTCCAGGTAGAGGGGCGGCCGTTGCGGATTCGGCGACCAGGCGGCCGCGGAGGCCAGCATGGCCGCTACGGCGAA
>DKBB01000017.1 GCA_002451015.1 Acidobacteria bacterium UBA6911 | reverse complement strand
GATAATCCTATAGTCGCCGATCATCACCGGGACACTGTCAGAAGGCGGGTTGGCAGATTTTGTGGCTGCAGGCTCTGCTTCAGATTGAGTTTCAGCGCTTGAGTTTTCTGTTTGCCGGTCTCCTGGATCTTTGGGCGTTTCGGCCATGTTCGCTCTCCTTTGACGAGTTGAGTGTCTTCCCACCCTACAATAAAATC
Source organism: Acidobacteria bacterium UBA6911 (assembly GCA_002451015.1). GTDB lineage: Bacteria > Acidobacteriota > UBA6911 > UBA6911 > UBA6911 > UBA6911. Next base: position 8,126 of record DKBB01000017.1, on the reverse strand, counting down.
AACCCTGACACAGGTTCTGGGGCTTTGGCAAACTCTTCAGGCAAGATCTTGATCGCTACGTCCCGTCCAAGTTTCTGGTCGATAGCCTGGAACACTTTGCCCATTCCGCCCTTGCCAATCTGGGAGGTGATTTCGGAATGCAATAGTCTGGTGCCGGTTGAAGGTGTCATTTATCTAACTAAGATCCAGTGGCTCTGGTCTTCCACGCATTTTCAGTGTCAGCTGGCATGCAACCCTCCAGTGAGAGTTCGAATACATTCTATTTCATGCTCTGTAAATCTTAGTGGAACTGATGTTTATTATATGCGGATGGGATGGAGATGGGGAATGGAAATTGATTGTAACCTCTTTTTCGGCTTCCGGTAAGTTCGCAGTAGAATAGGCTGGAAGATCAACATGAGAGATTTTATTGAAACCAAAGGACTGGTTATTTTATAGGGAGAGTGATTTTAAAACAGGCTTTCATTTTTTCCGTGCACAGACATGCTCGGAAATGCTGCCGCACCAACGCTCCAGAATTCACCCGCAATCGATCACGCTAATTCTTATCGTAAACCATTTTTTGACTGCTCAGAAAATATTGCGATTGTGCGGATACTTTAACTGTCAATGTCCTGCCGTCCTTGGAAAGAGAAAACTCCCTTGTGGTTCTGAACATTCGCCCCTGGGGGTTCGGGGTCACAACCTCGATTGTTATCTTGTTCTTTTTCAGGGATGCTTTGATCTCTCTTTTAAGCTCCGTATCCGAATTATCCTGAATCGTTTCTTCATGTGCCTTTCCGTCAAGTATATATGTTTCGTCATTGGGCACGTTATTGCCGTTCACTCTGAGGGCATTCACAATACGCATCTGCGTTTCGGTTTGGGTGATAATCAGGGGAACGTCGTCCGCTATCGGAGTTAATCCGTTGAAGGAAGCTCCGCCATACACGTAACCGATTCCGTTGCCGCTCATGCCGCCGACTGGAGAGGTGCCCGGGGTTTTAGCATTGGGCGGGAGGCCTGCAGGACTTTTAGCGCCGGGCGGGTTTTGGACCGGCGGGTGCGGGCGGGCCGGAGGCCCCATCGGCTTTTTCGGGCCGGCCGCGGTGCGTCCGATCGGGGTCACACGAGGCTCGGAATCGCTCTTTTCATTGTTAAGAATCCACTTGCCGGAAAAATTTCCTGTCTGGTCTTGCGCCGGACCCATCAACCCCAGACTCAAGCATACGGAGCCGATGAATGCTGCCAGTCGTTTCATGACGCGCCTCATTCATTGAAGGATTCCCGATTGGAGAGCATACGCAAACTTTATTCAAGTGTCCGGAAGCAATGTTACTACAGTAAAGAGCGGGTTTGGATAAAATGTTTGAAATTGGAACGGAAACATATTCCTGCAGCACTCAGAACCGGATCCTGCCTCCGGCTCGAATCTTATGTCCATAACATATCGACAAAATCGGCTACCAGTGCCGGATGCTTTCTGACCAGCGCCATCAGAAGGGAAAGGGAGTTGGCGTGCGGTTTGGCTTCCGACAGAGTTTGTATGATCCGGTTGAAGGTGCCGTCATCGAGCGTGTCGAATTTTTCTTTAGCCTTCCAGTTGCGGATATGGCTCTTCTGCATGCGCGCGTGCCAGGCTCGGTCGTATTTTCGAAGGAATTTTTCCCCGTTGTCGCCGCACTTAACGGCTTCAGCGGCTGTCTCGCCGGCAAGTTTTCCCGAAATGCAGGCATTGACAATACCTCCGCCGGTCAACGGGTTGATCAGGCGGGCGGAATCTCCGACCAGCATCAATCCTGAAGAGACCATTGCGGGCAGCGGCTTGTTCTTGGAAATTCCTCCGGCAACCATCTCAAGCGCCTGTCCTCTGGAAAATTCCGGCTTTCCGGTAATCCACCGATCGAGCATGGCTTTGGTTTGTCCCGGTTCGCGCAGTCGCGATGCTGCAACTCCGATACCGACGTTGGCGGTGCCGGCGCCTTTCGGAAAAACCCATATATACCCGCCGGGGGCGCAGGAACCGACATAGAAGTCGCAATAGGAGGGATTGCATTCAATATTGCATAATCGATACTGGAATGTTGCAATGATGTCGCGGGTTTCCAATCCGGTTTGCAGGCCCGCCCAGCGGCCCACCTGGGATTCGAATCCATCGGCCGCGATTGTCACCCCGGCGTGGATTTCAATGTCCTCACCCATCGATTTTCCCGAAATGCCGCATACGGTTCCATTGGAAGCAATCACCCCGGACGCGTACGTTTTCAGAAGGATTTGCGCCCCGGCTTCCGCGGCATACCCGGCAAGGGCTTTATCAAAAAGGGTTCGTTCGATTACAAGTCCGACTTCGTCCCCGGCATGACCGGAAGAGATAACCGCAAAATTCCCGTTGGGAGCGAAAATGCGGGCCCCTTGCGGAGTGCATACAACCCAGCCGGGATCCAGGGGAACCTCGCATTCCTCCATCCAGCTTGTTGCAATACCTTCGGCACAGCGAACGGGGGAACCGATTTCCTGTCTTTTCTCAATCAGTAGCGTACGGGCCCCTTTCCGGGCTGCGAACCTGGCGGCCGTGGATCCTCCCGGCCCGGCGCCCACNNGCCTGATAGAACCGACGGGACAGACTGTGGCGCACAGTTCGCACTTCCCACAGGATTCCAGAAATTCGATGCATGCGGTTTCATGCAGAAAGATACTGTTCGTCGGACAGGATCCGACGCAGGCGCCACAATGAAGGCAGAGTTGGTTGTTGACTGTCATTCGGACTGAACCTCCCATTAATCTTGGGATCCTCCGTATTCCCGATCAGAGTTGGTTTCGAGGCAGGGCAGATACGCTTGAATGCGCCGCCGCTGCGGAGATTCTATCAGAAACTTGGGCTAAAGAGATCTATTCAATCCGCGAACAGAAGATCCTGGGTCGGTATGGAAGAATTGAGGAAAGGTTTAAACGGTAAGGCTTCAGTGTGCCAAGCCTCAGCGGTTATCCAGCGGGTTCATGCGCATGTGTATCTCTGTGCCCCCCTTTTCAAAACGGACCTCATCCATTAACTGGTTTATCAGGTAAATTCCACGGCCGCCTTCGGAAAATATGTTGCTGCCCGTAATGGGGCTGGGAATGGATGCGGGATCAAATCCGGGACCGGGATCGCGAACAACAATGAGTATGCCGCGGCTGTGGTCGCACGCGACGCAGCACTGCACCCGCTTGGAGGAATCGAATTTCGTCCCGTGTTCAATTGCGTTATTCAGAGCTTCGGCCATTGACTGCTCTATCTCAAACTCCCGTCCGACAGCGCATCCCATTTCGTTGACTACGGTCATTACTTTGCGGACGAGAGGCTGAACGGCGTGTGTATCTCCCGGTATGGTCGTATCAAGCCTTACCAGAAGGTCCTTTGTATAGAACTCGCAACTCACAACCGGTTTTCTCGGCATTTCGGCTTTCCCTGGCGCGAACAATTGAAGATTCAGAATCTGTAATTTGATATTATAAATACATCATTTACGTCAATATGGAATATAAATAGTTAAAATTTTATAAGACATTTCGAGTGTTTTTTGAGAGAGGATCCGGTGTTCCCTTCAGTCCAAATGCCGAAACCGGGAATTCACCTCAAACCTGCAATAGGTATTTTTATTGCAACTATCGCTTTGTACGCGCCGGATTCGCTTTTTGCCGCATTGCCCAGGAGTCCGGACAACACCTTTCCGGGTATGGCTAAACGGGTGTGTGTGGTGGTGAGTCCGTGTGCAAAACTGCCCTTTCCTTGCAATGTATTATGTCAGGAGGCAGTGTTGCTGCAATCCAGGGCTGCGATTCTCGAAGAAACGGCAACGGCAACCCGTTCAAAAGCGGATATGGCCAAAAAGAGAGCAGAGTATTTCCAGAACCTGGCAGACAAGAAAACGCTGGAAGCGCAGAGGCTGAATAAAAAAGTTACCATGTCGTTTGGAAAAGCGCGGAAATTTTGCTCCGCCTGATTGTGCCGAAATATTCCCGGAACAGTTACCCGTCTTCTCAAAGCAGTACATCAAGGAATAGGAAACGTGAAGAAAAAGATGCCGCGGAAGCTACGGAGCGGGCGGGTGACGCCATGACAGTTGCAGACGTAGCGGTAACGGCAGCTTATGAAGCCGCCAGAGCAGCGATAACCGCCAGGGCTGCGGCGGATGAAGCGCGTAGGTCTTATGAAGAGTGCATCTGCAGGTAAGGAAAAAGTAGCTCCCCGTCACGCAGCGAAAAAGAAAAGTACATAATCGGAAAATGTCTTTAACCGAGGGGTTAATGTTTCAAGTTTTCCTCTAATTCCTCATCTGGTTCAAACTGACTGGAATAATTACAGTGTGAGACGTGAAGCTATTGTAAATCTCCCGTCCCATCGGCGGAATGAAATTAATGCTAAAAAAATGAGAAAGGATATCCCAGCCTGTTCCGTACGATTGTACGCAATCCTACAAAACCGGCCGGGATACAAAAGATAATGTTTTCAATGTACTTTCTATTCGAAAGCGGCATCATACTTGAGTTCTTGGCCGCCTGTGATATCTACCAGAGGATCAAAGTGTGTCACCTGTCCTTCTGCAGATATAACTATTTGATAGACTCCTGCGGGTAATGTGATAGCTGAGGAATATATCGGGTTCTGTTCATCCGTTGTGTTGGCAACACTGCGTGATCCGACTTCTATAACACCGCAATCGGAATGAATCTGCCGGATGCTGAAAAGAGCCGAATCGCTCTCGTTAGTAAGGCCCTTGACCGAAACGAACAGGATCCCGATTTCTTCCCCAGTCAATGCGGTTAATCCGAAATCAGCCGTATATGCCATGGTTTCATTTGAGGGAAGCTGCTGGCAGGCGGTCTCATAGCCCGCCTTTGTGGCGACAATCCTGTAGGGATCTTCGGCAGGCGCGAGCAGCGGCAGGTAGATAAAGTAGTCGCCTTGTGCATCGCTTTCCGTTCCGGCTTCTACAGTAACCTGGTCCACTTCACTAGAAAATTCCGGTGCCCCATCATTTTTCTGTGCACTGACCATGGCGCCTTCAAGCCCCTGGCCCTCAGCCGCATCGATTACTTTCCCGGCTACGGAGTTAGTAACGGTTTCGACAACTTTGATGGTCGGTTTCAGGATCCATTTTCCGCTTTTGCCGGCCTGTACTACCGATTTGAGCGCGTCGAAGTCCAGAACCAGTTCCGTGGCGCGTTCGGCTTTGATATCAAAACCTTTCACGAGTTTGATACCGGTATTTCCTCCGCTGGGGATCTTGAGAGGTATTTCCTCGTCATCGGGATCGATCAGATAATTGAAGTACGGGTGCGGGTTTCCCAGAATGTTCAGATCTGCCGTTTGAGGCGTTTGCTCGTTATCCTCTAGAATGAGCCGCATTTGAGAATAATGGCCCGCGGCCAGTTCCGTGGAACCCAGGTATGCCATGGTGCCGTTGACCAGTTGCAGAAGATTTATGGTTTGCGGCAGGTTCAAATCAAGGTTGGACAGCGTTTCCCAGCCGTCGACATCGTGATGCACTCTTACTTCGTTAATGGTGACGTAAATGGCCTGATACGGACTCGGATTGTCCATCAGACTCAGTGCCAGTGTTCCTGTGGCAGTTCCTCCCGTATTGGCACCGTTGGTGCCGCCACTGGTGCAGGACATGAGCGATAGCGTCATTAGGATAAGGACGCAGGTAAAAGCAAGGCTGTTTCTATGTCGTATCATCTTTCAGTACCTCCATTGATACGGCTGTCCGAGAAGCATCCTTTTGGTTGATGAAATCCTTCACAATATATTTCCCAAGAGGATGCTTTTACACCGTATTTTTCAGCCGATTTAAAAGCAATTGGCATTCCAGCTGCCCTGCACCCTCTTTATTCAATATATCTAGCAGTGTACCTAATTTGCGGGGGTGTTTACAGGGAATTCTTACCCGGTAAATTCTACTCAAAACAGTGATTTTCTTTGGGTGAAAAATGGACATTCCCCGATTTTTCTTTATAATTGTACGGTTGGCTGGAGCAGTATTTATTATTAATGGATTGAAATCTGAAGATTGATTTCTATCGAAATTTCATCGAGACAGCTCGAAACATTGTCGAGTCAAAAATCTGTATCTTAAATAAATAAATACAGATAAAAGATTATAGGCATTTACGGAGGATGGCATATGGCTACGCTGGACCCAACGAAACTGGCTGATTGGCAGATTGCTATGGAATGTGAAAAAAACATGAAAACCGTCAAGCAACTTGCTGATGAGCTGGGAATAAAAGACGAAGAATTGATACCACACGGGCATTATTACGGCAAAGTCGATTTTGCGGCCGTACTGGACCGGTTGAAGGACAAACCGAACGGCAAGTATATTGACGTAACCGCTATTACCCCGACCCCCCTGGGCGAAGGCAAAAGCACCACGACGATGGGCCTGGTCGAGGGTATGGGTAAAAGAGGAAAGAAAGTTTCCGCCGCGATCCGGCAGCCGTCGGGAGGTCCGACCATGAACATTAAAGGAAGCGCTGCAGGCGGCGGCCTTGCCCAGTGCATTCCTTTGACCCCGTTCTCGCTAGGGCTGACCGGGGACATCAACGACATCATCAATGCGCATAACCTCTGTATGGTAGCCCTTTCGGCCAGAATGCAGCATGAATACAACTATGACGATGCCATCCTTGCCTCCAAGAACCTGAAACGGTTGGATATCGATCACAGAAACGTTGAAATGAAATGGATTATCGACTTTTGCGCCCAGGCGCTGCGAAACATCAACATCGGTATCGGCGGCAAGATGGACGGATTCATGATGTCTTCCGGATTCGCTATCGCGGTCAGCTCCGAACTGATGGCCATCCTCGCCGTTGCGTCCAGTCTTAAAGATATGCGTGAAAGAATCGGTAAAATCGTCGTTGCCTACAATAAGAAGGGCGACCCCGTCACCACGGCTGACCTCGAGGTGGACGGAGCGATGACGGCCTGGATGCTCAACACGATCAACCCGAACCTGATGCAGAGCCTGGAAGGACAGCCGGTATTCGTTCACGCCGGTCCGTTCGCCAATATCGCGATCGGACAATCCTCCATAGTTGCCGATAAGCTGGCCCTGAAGCTTGCCGACTATCATATTACAGAGAGCGGATTCGGCGCCGATATCGGGTTCGAGAAGTTCTGGAACCTGAAGTGCCGCTACAGTGGACTGAAACCGCATTGTGCCGTTGTAGTCGCAACAGTGCGCGCGCTGAAGAGCCATGGCGGAGGGCCTCCCGTACCTCCGGGCAAGCCGCTGGATCCAGTATACAAGGAAGAGAATGTGGAACTGGTCGACAAGGGCTGCGAAAACCTGATGAAGCATATTGAAAACGTCAAGAAAGCCGGTATCAATCCTGTTGTCTGCATCAACTCTTTCTACACGGACACCAAGGCCGAAATCGATGTCATCAAGAAAAATTGCGAGGCAGCCGGTGCCAGAGTCGCGGTTTCGGAGCATTGGCTCAAGGGCGGAGACGGAGCACTCGAGTTCACCGATGCCGTTGTCGATGCCTGCGACGAGCCGAACGATTTCAAATTTCTGTATGAGCTGGATATGCCGCTCAGCAAGAGGATCGAGAAGATCGCGAAGGAAGTGTACGGCGCCGACGGTGTCAGTTACACTCCGGAAGCTCAAGGCAAGCTTAAGAGGATGGAATCGGATCCCGACATTTCCAAGCTGGGAACCTGCATGGTCAAGACGCATCTAAGTCTTTCCCACGATCCCAACCTCAAGGGCGCACCCAAGGGCTGGACGCTGCCGGTGCGCGACATTCTGACCTACAAGGGTGCCGGATTTGTGGTGCCTGTTTCCGGTGCCATCAGCCTTATGCCGGGCACGGCATCCGACCCCGCATACAGAAGAATCGATGTGGATGTCGAAAACAGAAAGGTTACGGGACTGTTCTAATCTTTCTCCGGGATTATCCCGTGCAGCGTATGCCGCTGTATGTTTGTGGAATGATTTAACGCCGGGGGTCTGCCCCGGCGTTTTTCCTTTCTGCCTCCTTTATCCTTCCTCTAACCACCACCCATCAATAACGTGGACACCCATGGTTTTTGGGTAACACCCATTGTTTTGTAACCTGGAAGACATGGACACCCATGGTTTTTGGGTAACACC
>DKBB01000133.1:4057-4202 GCA_002451015.1 Acidobacteria bacterium UBA6911 | reverse complement strand
GAGGTGCGGCATAAAGTTATTGGTGATTTCATTGTCCGGGTTATAGAGCAATATATTTATTGGGCTCCGGAATGTGTGAGCCATTGTTATTCTAATCCTCCCTAAATTAAGAAAATTATACAGTCATATGCTTCCAATAATACCT
>DKBB01000133.1:0-4041 GCA_002451015.1 Acidobacteria bacterium UBA6911 | reverse complement strand
TGATAATTAAGCATTTAGAATTTTTTGAAACCCTCTGGGGAATGCGGGTTGGAGGTGGCAGTGGAAGCGTAACACGGTAGAGAGCCTTCGCGCCGTTTCAGTAGGAACTTTGTGCTAAATGAGGGTTCGTTCCGTGTTTCCCGTTAACGTCAGGGGCGAAACCGTACGGGGGATGTCAGCAATCGGACCTGCGCGGGGTCCGTACAGGTTTCCAGGAGAGATCGGATGGATTGTTTGAGCAGAGGATGTTTGAGATCCGGAGCTATCTGGGCCAATGGTTTCAGAACGAATTTTCGCTCAGACAGGCGGGGATGGGGAATTACGAGGTTTTCTTCCCGGAAAATGGCATCTCCGTATAAGAGGATGTCCAGGTCCAGGATTCTCGGTGCGTTCGGAAAACTTCTCTTTCGTCCACGGGAATTTTCAATGTCGAGTAAGAGCCGCAACAGTTCGAGCGGTTCCAGCCGGGTTTCCAGTTCTATTGCCAGATTAAGAAACCATGGCTGGTCTGCATAACCGACAGGCTCCGTTTCAAAATAAGAGGACGTTTGCAGGACGGTCCCGGCCTTCTCCAGTTCATTGAGGGCAAATTCAAGGTTTGCTTTTCTGTCGCCAAGGTTGGAGCCGGCGGAAATATAGGCTTTTGGGGGCTTCACGAATGATTTTCCATTCTGAATGAATCGCGATTAACAAAACAGCCATTAACATTAGGACAGACTAAAACAGGTCGTCCTGGTTTCGCATATTTCCGATGCTTCCCAGTCCCTTAAGCGCAAACGATATGCTGAATTGCGACTCGATGCGTCCCCTCAGGGAATATTGTCTGAACTCAGTAATCACTCCACAACAGTTCCAGGCATAACTCACCCGTGTCTGGCTGTTGAGCAGTTTCGATGTATAAAAGTCATAGCTTAAGGTCACACTCGATGAGAGTCCCCGTGAAGGGATTCCATAGGCGACACTCGACTGAATGTGGTTGCTCGGGAACAACTCCGGCTCCGTCCTGAAAGTCCGAAAGTAGGTGCCTGCTATGGAAACCTTGCCCTGAATCCATCGCGTCGAGAGACTGGCGTTACGCCAGCGCTGAAGAGCCGTATCGTAATCCATCCTGAAGTCGTGGTGCAGCCGGTTCTGTTGCCAGATCCGGACTATAGCGCTGATCGGGGACAGACGCCTCTCGATACCGGTTTGGTAGAATCCTGTCACCGTGTTTAACGGGTAGAATGAGTTTGTATGTCCCGGTTGGAAAGCGCCACCGAACGACGGATCGAAGTAGTATTTCTGTATCAGGGCTACGGACATAAATTCGTGTTTCTCCTGCGTCCCGGCACCGTTCTGTTTTTTCGTGTAAAAACGGTTTACAAGTCCGTATTCGATCTCGCTTGTGTCGGCAACAGCGTCGTTTTCGTCAAAACGGACAATCTTTCGGGGATCCTCTATACCGTGTGTCCAACGGTACGTTGCATAGGGTTCGACGACATGGCGGAAAGTTCCCAGCCAGGAGGCATCATAATCCTTTGCCAGAGAGGGCATTTTCATATCGATAATCAAATCGGCATATTGCCGGTGCAGGTCTTGATTGATAATCCCTTCTTCCTGATTTTCGGAGTATTGCGCTCCGTAGTACGTTTCCCGGACCCCGATGGAAGGGGAAAAAGAAAATCCCAGAAGCGGGGGCAGGCGGAGTGTCAAGCGTGGATAAAGATCCAGACGATGGATAATGCCCTCTGTTTCCGACAGGCTGTCTTTTCTCGACACTCCGTCTATTGAAGATTTGAAACTGAAAACAAAGGTAGAGTTTCCGACGGGTGTTCCCAGCGAAAGGAATTCCAATGAGGGGAGTTTGCTGGTAATCAGCGACTTGACCGGGAATGCGACTTCATTCCGTTCGAAGGCTATATTGGTGGCGAAGCTCTCGTGGTTCCTGGTTAGAAATACGCTAGAATATTCCGTGGACCTGGTCGCTTGCTTGAAACTATCGGAAAAAGCCCTGCGAAATTCGAAGCTGGAAGTGATATTGACTTTTGCTACGGCACGCCAGCCGTTCTTTAATCGGGATTCCCCGTCCACGATGAGTTGCACGCCGCCCTGATCTTCCTTGTCCCGAATTCCATAGGCGCTGATGTTGAGATGGGTGGACTGATTCGGGCGTGTCCTCAAAGTTCCGCCCATGGCCAGGCCACGGAGAGTGAAGTAATCCCCGTAAATCATCAGGTCCGCGCTTCTTCCCATGGTCTGGTAATATCCCTGGCTGAACACCCAGCCCTTTGATGTGGAGGTGCCGGTGCTGAAGGTGGTGAATCCGCTGTTGCGGATCTTTTTTTCCAGAGGAATGATCGTATAGGGCGTATAGAAGACGGGGAATCCTTTGACTTTAAGAACCGTGTTGCGAAGATGTGCGGTGTGATCCAATCGGATATCCGATCGGGATGCGCTAAACTGCCACTTGGGATTTTCTTCCTGGCAGGTCGTGAAAGAGCCATGCTCAATCGAATAGGTGTCCTTGCCGGTTTTAACGACCTTTCTTCCGGTTATCAGAAACTCCTCATCCGTGTATCCCGTCGCGTCGTAAAAAGTGCCGGTTTGAGTGCCGAAGTTGAATTCAACCCTCGAACATGTCAGCCATTGCTTTCCCTGGCTGAAATGCGTTCTGCCGACAGTGTAGCCGTCCTTAGTTTCGTGGTTGTATATTACTTCATCTGTAGTGATTAGGATATCTTCGTAATGGATTGTTACATTCCCCCTGGCTTGCCAGAGGTTTTTCCCGATGCTTCCCTGGGAGACTGCATCCAGTACGGCGTTTTTGATTTCATTCCCGTCTTGAACGGGAAATACAATTCGAGTGCGTCCCCCTTCGCCGGATGATGCCTGTTCGGAGAAGGCGAATGGTGTCCAAAGCGCAGCCGCCATGAGCAGGACAATCCCGAGGCTGAAAGGACGGTAATGCGCCCTGCCCGATGGCCGGATCATTTCTTTCCCGGTTTTTGGTAACAACGGCTTCATGGCATCATTCCGCAAATTTACGTGCGCGTATATATTACAGGTCCTGCACTTTTGTGCATCGTTTTATTGTAAAAGGATCCAATAAAATAAGCGCAAACAATTCCGGACTTCGGCCCTGCAACTGCGGGATTTCAGGGGGACCGCTACGGATTCTATCGAGATACTGAACCTGTCGGGCTTATTCTTCGCTCCTCGTACAGTTCGACAATGGATCTTCGGGCTGCGGATGCTCTTTCGCTCAGGCGCTGGAATACCGAAAACTGTACGGCTGCCCGGTTTCTGTTTAAAGCTTCTAAATCCCTGTTGCCCGTTCCGAAATAGGTGTCCCCGCGCAGGTAGTCGGATAGAAACCGGACTCCCAGTTCCAGAGCCATGATACGGGCGGCGTCCACCATCAGTTCCATTTCGTGCCGGGGCGGCAGAGGAGCGGACCGGATGAAACCCCGTGCCAGGGCTTTAAAAACATCCATGTCGATTTCGGTTTCATCCGGTTTGCGCTCCCCTTCACCGGAGATATTGACCAGCGAGCGCGCCATGTCGCCCCAGTCGCTCAGCCAGGTGTGCGGCATAACGGTATCCAGATCGACGAGGGATTTCACCCTGTTGGTTCGTGTATCGAAAAGGAAGTTTTCCAGTTTCGTGTCGCCGTGTACGATCCCCTTTTGCAGAGCTCCGGACACCAATTTCTTCTGAAGATTCAGGCAAAAGGATCTTTGATCGAGTGCGAGGGAGGCCAGCTTCCGGACCTCCCGGTCCTGCAGCCTGCGCCGAAATTCTTCAGCATCCAGGTGGACGAGAAAAAACGGTCCGGTGCTTTTACGAAGAAGCGGGTCGGAAGGCATGCGCAGAGCCGCCTGTTCGAAGGTCCGGTTGCCCTCCAGAATGGAATCGAGCTGGTCGAAGTACAGGGCGGTATCCCGGTATCCGGGAAGTGGGAGCGGGACGTCTGCGGGATTCATCCCGGCCGTCAAAATCCGGAACAATGCGAGCCCTCTCCCGGTTTCTTCCGCGATCTTAAGCCGCTGGCCGGAATCGGGA
>DKBB01000154.1 GCA_002451015.1 Acidobacteria bacterium UBA6911 | reverse complement strand
CACCTCCTCGTTACGAAACCTCGTGAGAAATGCGGGTTAATGGTTTGGGGTAAACGGATTGGTATAGGCAGGAACCTTTGGGGCTTTACTTAAATAAAGATACGATGTGGCACTCAAGGTACCAGGCACGGATAGAAATGCTGGCTGTTACAGAAACATTTTGTGATATCGTAGGAAGATCGGAGGGGGATTTATGCAGATAGAAACCCTGAAAGTCTTCTGTGACCTTGTTGAAAGCAGGAGCTTCTCCCGGGCGGCTATCCGAAATTATATCACTCAGTCTGCAGTCAGCCAGCAGATAAAAAATCTGGAGAGCCGGTTTGAAACACAATTGCTTCGCAGGGACGGCAGATCCGTGACTCCTACGACTGCCGGGCGAAAATTCTATGAGAATGCCCGGGCGATCCTGGACAAATACGAGCACCTGCAGCAGGAAATGAAGTCGGTCGGGCAGGGAGTCGCCGGAAGCATCCGGGTTGCGACTATTTATAGTGTGGGTATTTATGAAATGTCCGTTGTGGTCAAATCGTTTCTGAAAATATATCCCAAGGTCAAACTGCATGTCGATTACAGCAAGGGCGCCCAGGTTTATGAGGACTGCCTTCATGGAGTTATAGATCTTGGAATTGTACCCTACCCGGAAGCGAGAAAAGGACTGCGGATCATACCCCTGCCGGCAGACAAGCTGGTTCTGATCTGTGCTCCGGAGCATCCGTTCGCCCAAAGAAGCTATATTGACATCAGCGAACTGGAAGGCCATTCATTCATCGCTTTTGAGAAAGGACTTGCCAGCCAACGCGCCATGGAACGGATTTTCCAGGAAAATGATATCCATGTGAATGTGGTCATGGAGTTCGACAACATTGAAACGATTAAGAGAAGCGTTGAAATCGGAGCCGGAGTTTCAATCGTGCCTTTCATGAGCGTGCAAAAGGAGGTGCAGAACGAGAGCCTGTTCCAGGTCCACTTCACGGACAAGAATTTTTACCGTCCGCTCGGCATTATCGTAAGACGCAAACAATCCCTGAGCCGCGCCGCCCGAAAATTTATCGAGCTGATGCAAAAACCCCAGCCCAATGCATAACCCGCCCTTTCTGCAGTATATGCAGTCTGTATATATTTTTTACGTTATTCCCGATTGAATTGGGATCTATTGCGGAAGTTTGAGTACAGTCTGGTTGCAGTTGCAAGACAGATAACGGCCAGAACGGCGCCTACAAGGACGTCAACCAAGTAATGGTAGCGCAGGTAAACGGTAGCGAAAATCAGCAGCAGGCCTGCGACCAAAACGGCATGACGCACCTTGAGCCGGTACCGAAAAGCAAGAACGATTACTACGAGGGTCATCATGGTGTGCCCGCTGGGAAAAACATCTCTCTGCGCGGCCGCATGCGCGACTTCGTTTGCGACATCCGCCGGAATCGACTCGAAGAAATTGACGAACCGGCGCAGAAAGGGAGTTAATAGAATCCCTGGCATTTCGTTGCCTATTTTCGAAAAATCATGAAGCGTGAATCGGGGACCCGTGGCGGGAAAGAAAAAATACCCTATATAGGAGATTAAAAAACCGTAGACGACCGAGAAACGAAAATACGAGAATGGGCGGGCGTCCTTTTTTCGATACAGTGCAACGCCGACTACGATGAAATATACATAGAAAAGTGTGTATGCGATCTGCAAAAGTTCAGTCAGGTATGGATTTGAGATCCGGCCCAGCCACACTGTTGGATCGGTTCCGAACAGCCACCGGTCTGCCGCGATAAGAAGACGATCGAAGTCCATACCTTCATGGATGGGGCTGATCATGTAATGAAGCTGTTTGAAGGTGAAAAGTACTAAAGGAAAGGCGCTCCAGTCGTGGATCCATCGGCGCCATCCCGATTCCGTAGAAATGGAAACGCGGGCAAGGAAGAAGATTATTCCCGAGGCTGCCAGGTCGGACAGGATCAGAAGTGGCCAATAGGGGATACGGGCGTGAAAAGCCAGGCTGACAGCTGCGAGAAATCCCCAGAAGGATATCAGAAGCCTATCCGTCGAATTCAAAGGAGCAAGCCATTTTTTGAAACGAGGCATTCTATCCTGCATGATCCGCTTGTTGTTCCTAAAAAAGACAAATCCTGATGCGCAACTGTTTAAACTTCAGAATGCGGGTATAATACTACATGCTTATCCGCTTCCCGGAACGTGTATTTACGACAGTTTCACAGNNGAAATGCGTTATCTCGGCAGACGGGACGTACCGCTGACGGAAAACGGCATGCGTCAGGCGGAACAGGCGGCTTCCGCCTTAGCGCCTTTCTCCATCCGGACTGTTTTTACCAGTCCCCTGACGCGTACATTGGATACCGCTGCCCGAGTCCGCGATGCCTGTGGTGCGGCGCTTTACACGGATACGCGCCTTATCGAGGGCTCCTTCGGACGGTGGGAGGGCTTGAGCCGAGACGAGGTGATACGATCGGGAGGGGAAGACGCCGAACTTCTTGCGCACTGGGAAAGCGATGCTTCCGCCGCGCCTCCCGGGGGAGAATCGCTGGAGGAGATCCAGGTGCGCGTCATGAGCCTGGTGGAAGAATTGGTAGAGAACGCACTTCAGTTTCCAATGGCGCTGATCAGCCATGTCGGACCGATCAAAGCGCTGCTGGCTTCAGCACTGGATATCCCGCTTGAAGCGTCACGCCGGCTGTTTCTCGATCCGTGTTCCATCAGCGTGGTGGACTGGGGCGAGCGGCCGCTGCTGCGCCTCTTCAATTCCCACGCGCATCTCGGTTGGGAGACACCCCGCTGGGCGCAGATCCCGGACTAAACTGCCTTCGTGCGTTTGCCTAAGGCATACATGCCCCACACCAACAGGCCTGCTGTCATTCCAAAAACAAGCACAATAAGCATTG
>DKBB01000195.1 GCA_002451015.1 Acidobacteria bacterium UBA6911 | reverse complement strand
ATCTGCATCTATGTCGCGATAGGACAGAAAAGGTCGACGGTGGCACAGGTGGTCAAGACTTTGACGGATTACGAAGTCATGGACAAGACAATCGTTGTTTCGGCTTCCGCTTCCGACCCGGCCACCATGCAGTACATCGCACCCTACGCGGGATGTGCGATCGGCGAGTATTTCCGTGACAGAGGCCAGCACGCGCTCGTAATTTACGACGACCTGTCGAAGCATGCGGCGTCGTACCGCGAAATCTCATTGCTTCTGCGCCGCCCCCCCGGGCGGGAAGCTTTCCCGGGAGACGTTTTTTACCTGCACTCCCGTCTGCTGGAACGGGCCTCCAAGATGAATAACGCGTTGGGCGGAGGATCCCTGACGGCCCTGCCGATTATCGAAACACAGGCCGGGGATATCTCCGGGTATATTCCCACCAACGTTATTTCCATTACCGACGGGCAGATCTTTTTGGAATCGGATCTGTTTCACGCCGGTATCCGGCCGGCGATTCACGTCGGCAACTCCGTCAGCCGTGTGGGAGGCAACGCACAGATCAAGGCCATGAGACAGGTCGCAGGCACCCTGCGTCTGGATCTTGCGCAATATCGNNGCCCAGCTGGCTCGAGGAGAACGGTTGACCGAAATCCTGAAGCAGGATCAGTACCGGCCGCTGGACGTCGTGAAGCAGGTCGTGTCCATTTTCGCCGGAACCAAGGGCTTGACGGATGACATCAAGATCGAGGAAGTGCATCCTTTCCTCGACGGGATGCTCCGGTTCATGGATACGTCCAAGGGCCCATTGATGCAGAAAATCTCGGAAGAGAAAGCATTGAGCGATGCCGCGCAGGAACAACTTCTTGCCGCCATAAAGGAATATAAAGAACAATTTATGGCCAAGCGGTCTGCCGCTTAGCCGAGCGGTTCGCCGCATAAAAGCAATCAAGGAACCAGATGGCGAATATTCGAGATATCCGGCGGCGTATTACCAGCGCCAAAAACATCCAGCAGATAACCCGCGCCATGAAATTCGTTTCGGCTGCACGGTTGCGGAAGGCGCAGGACCGTGTTATCGCCGCGCGTCCGTATGCGCGCCAGATGGTTGCGGTGCTCAATAGCCTGGCAACCCGGGTCCCGGAACAGGCGCATCCGCTCCTGGCTCAGCGCGGGGACGAGAAAATAGAGCTTGTGGTTATTACGGCGGACCGGGGATTGTGCGGCGCCTACAATACGAATATTATTCGGCAGGCGCTCGATTTTCTGATTAAGCATACCGATAAGCAGGTGGAGCTCAATATCCTGGGCAAACGCGGCAGGGACTTTTTCCGGCGCCGGTCCTATGCAGTAAGACACGAAGCCATCGGCGTCCTTGCGCGACCGACCTTCTCGGATGCGGCAGCCATTGCACGGGATCTTATCGAAGAATTTTCCAAAGGCGAAAAGGACCAGGTCTGGCTTGTATATAATGAATTCAAATCCGTTGTACAACAGCGGGTGATCATGGAACCCATTCTGCCGATTCAGCGGCTCGAGAATCCGGACGACAATGCTCGTCTCGATTATCTTTACGATGAACCGCCAGCCGAGATATTTGCAAACCTGCTTCCTCGTCACGTCGAAGCACAGATATTCCGGGCGCTCCTCGAAGCTTGCGCTTCCGAGCAGGGAGCGCGGATGGCGGCAATGGAAGCGGCTACAAATAATGCCGGTGAAATGATTGAAGGCCTTACCCTGCATGCGAACAAGGTGCGCCAGGCCGGTATTACTAAAGAATTGATCGAAGTCGTCAGTGGCGCGGTATCCACCGAATGATAATTTTTACATGAATTTCGACATCATTTGTAAATCGTGTCTCAATTGACGGCAGGAGAAACTTTAATGACACAAATTGGGAAAGTCGTACAAATTATTGGCCCGGTGGTCGACTGTGAATTTGAGGAAAAACATCTTCCCGCGATCTACAACTGCGTAAACATCGAGGGAGAAGCAGAAGGCAAGACGTTCAAGATTGTTACCGAGGTGCAGCAGCATCTCGGTGAAAATCGCGTTCGTTGCGTTTCTATGCAGCCTACCGACGGTATGGTCCGTGGAATGAAGGCCGTAGATACCGGCAAGCCGATCAGCGTCCCCGTGGGGCATGAAACCCTGGGGCGCGTCATCAATGTGATCGGAGAGCCGGTCGACCAGATGGGACCCATCGAGGCCAAAACGTACTATCCCATTCACCGTCCTGCACCCAGTTTTGAGGACCAAAGCACGGAAACCAAGATGCTGGAAACGGGCATCAAGGTGATCGATCTCCTGGAACCCTACGTGTTGGGTGGAAAGATCGGCCTGTTCGGCGGCGCCGGAGTCGGAAAAACCGTTGTTATCATGGAAATGATTCATCGCATCGCCATGCACCACGGAGGTTTTTCCGTATTCGCGGGAGTCGGAGAGCGCACGCGTGAAGGAAACGATCTCTGGCTGGAAATGAAGGAATCGGGTGTTATCGAAAAAGCCGCCCTTATTTACGGGCAGATGACCGAACCTCCCGGAGCCCGCCTGCGTGTGGGTCTTACGGGATTGACCGCAGCCGAATACTTCAGGGATGAAGAGCACCAGGACGTGCTGCTTTTTATCGATAACATTTTCCGTTTCACCCAGGC
>DKBB01000224.1 GCA_002451015.1 Acidobacteria bacterium UBA6911 | reverse complement strand
TTTACCAGTGTCCGTTTGACCAAGTACAACAATTCCACCACCGGTAAAATATACGAAGCCGTCATTGAAAAGGAGAGAAAGGGAGAATATCTAGGCAAGACGGTTCAGGTAATTCCCCATGTTACCAACGAAATCAAGTCCACGATCCGTCGCATCGCCGAGGATGTGGATGTAGCAATCATAGAAATCGGGGGAACCATCGGAGATATTGAGAGCCTCCCTTTTCTGGAAGCTATTCGTCAAATGCGCAATGAAGCGGGAAGGAATAACACGATATTCATTCACCTGACCCTGGTTCCTTTCATCGCGACTTCCGGGGAACTGAAGACAAAACCGACGCAGCACAGCGTCAAGGAACTGCGCAGCATCGGTATTCAGCCTGATATACTTTTGTGTCGAACCGACCGCCTTCTCCCTAAAGAGCTTAAAGCCAAGATCGCCCTGTTCTGCAACGTTTCGGAAGATGTCGTCATTACAGCACTCGATGTTGATAATATTTATGAAGTCCCCATGGTGCTGCACAGTGAAGGACTGGACAACGCTATCGTCAATCTACTGAATATTACCGAAAAGGAACCGGACCTGAGCCGCTGGGAAAGCATGATCCAGAATATCCACAACCCTGTCGATTCGGTTGAGATCGGTATCGTGGGCAAATATGTTGAGTACGAGGATTCCTACAAGAGCCTCAACGAGGCGCTGTATCACGGCGGTTTGCCCCACAAGCTGAATGTCCAGCTAAAGTGGGTGGAATCCGAGGGGCTGCTCGATTCAATGCTGGACGAGCAGCTTAGCAGATTTGACGCGATTCTCGTGCCCGGGGGATTCGGCAAACGGGGCTTTGACGGGATGCTTAGAGCGGCGAAGTACGCCCGTATCAATAAAGTCCCCTATTTCGGGATCTGCCTTGGAATGGATTGCCTTGTGATTGAATTTGCGCGGAATGTCTGCGGGCTCGATGCCGACAGTTCCGAATTCGATCCGGCTACTCCCCACAAGGTGTTTTACATGCTGCGCGAGTTGCTGGGGAGCGATATCATGGGAGGTAACATGCGGCTTGGCGCCTATCCCTGCAATCTGGAGCCCGACTCGCTGGCCTTCCGGGTTTACGGCAAAAAGGAAATTTCCGAGCGCCACCGCCACCGCTATGAATTCAACCGGGAGTATGAAGATATCATCACCAGTTACGGTTTGAAATTTTCGGGAAATTCCCCCGACAGGAATTTTGTGGAAATCGCCGAACTGCCGGACCATCCCTGGTATCTCGGCTGCCAGTTCCACCCGGAATTCAAATCGAAACCCCTGCAACCGCACCCGTTGTTTGCCAGTTTTATCGAGGCAGCCTTCAGGCATAAAAAGGAGCGGAAAGGGGAAAAGAAAACCTCTTCGACCCTTAAAGTTCAGAAGAATATCGTTGAAGCCTAACACCGGAATCGAGGGCGGCTTTTCTATGTATACAGTTAAGATCGGATCCCTCAGACTTGGAACGAGTACCAAGCCCTTTTTTATCGCGGGCCCCTGTGTCATAGAGAGCGAAAAACACTGCCTGAAGATGGCCGATCGTCTCGCCGCCTATGCGGATCGACTGAAGATCGATTTGGTTTTCAAAGCGTCCTACGACAAGGCAAACCGCACCTCGGGGAAATCTTTCCGCGGACCGGGACTCGAAGAGGGCTTGCGCATCCTGGAAAGAGTGCGGCAGAAGAGCGGGCTTCCGGTTTTGAGCGATGTACACGAAAAAGCCCAGGTACATGCCGCGGCCGATGTTCTCGATGCCATTCAGATTCCCGCCTTTCTCTGCCGCCAGACCGATTTGATCCTGGCTGCCGCGCGTACAGGATTGTGCGTGAATCTGAAAAAGGGACAATTTCTTTCTCCCCGGGAAATGCAGAAGGTGTTACTGAAGGCACGCAGTACGGGGAACCGCAATATTCTTCTGACCGAGCGAGGCACTTCGTTCGGATACAATAACCTTGTAGTCGATTTCCGGTCGTTTGTCATCATGCGTTCCTTTAAGCAGCCCGTGGTGTTCGATGTCACGCACAGCGTCCAGGCCCCCGGCGGTCGGGGGGACAGCTCGGGCGGGGATGCGCAATATGTACCCTATCTGGCGCGAGCCGGGGCGGCGGCCGGCGTGGACGGATTCTTTTTTGAGGTACACGACAACCCGGCAAGGGCCCTTTCCGACGGACCGAACGCGCTCGAGTTGAAGCGCTTTCCCCGTCTGGTAGAGGATATTCTGAATATCCGCCAATCGCTCGGGAGAAAATTGTGAGCGACGAAAAGGTCGATCCGATCCTGAAAGCCGCGATCCGGGTGCTGGAATCGGAAGCGACGGCGATACAGAATCTTATCGGGCGTGTGGAAGATTCGTTTTTACGCGCTGTCGACCTGGCGGAATCTTGCCGGGGCAAAATCGTCGTTACCGGCCTCGGTAAATCCGGGATCATATGCAAAAAAATCGCCGCGACCCTCAGCAGCACCGGATCTCCCGCTTTTTTCCTGCATGCAGCCGACGCGCTTCACGGGGATTGCGGACTCCTGGGCCAGGACGACATTGTCCTGGCGGTTTCCAAAAGCGGTGAAACTTCTGAGATACTGGAGATTTTGAATGTTTCCAAGAGACTGGGACTCCCGGTTATTGCTTTGGCGGGTGAGCGGAATTCCAGCCTGGCGCGCTTCGCCGACGTGTATCTCGACGTCAGCGTGGAGGAAGAAGCGTGCCCCTTCGGCATGGCGCCGACAACCAGTACGGCAGCGGCATTGGCCATGGGGGACGCCCTGGCCATCGCTCTCATGGAGCGGAAGGGCTTCGACAGGGATGATTTCGCATCCCTGCACCCCGGGGGCAGCATAGGTAAAAAGCTCCTCCGGGTTGAAGAACTGATGCGCAAGGGAGACGCCATCCCCCGGGTGTCGGAATCCACCCTGATGCCGGATGTGATCTACGAGATGTCCCGGAAGACCCTGGGCATGACTACCGTCGTCAATGACAGGGGAATGCTGTCAGGCGTTATATCCGACGGCGATCTGCGTCGCCTGCTTCAGAAGGAAGCCGACCCTCTGAAATTAACGGCGGATCGTGTGATGAATAAAAATCCTAAAACTATCAAGGAGAGCGAACTGGCCGGAGTCGCTCTGTCGAAAATGGAGGAATTGAAGATCACGAGCCTTGTCGTCGTCGATCCCGAGCGGAAGGTTGCCGGTGTGGTGCATATTCACGATCTGTGGCGCACGGAGCTTTTTTAGAATGGACATCAGCCGACGCTATCTTTTCAAACAGGCAGCCGGGAGTATGGCATTCCTGTCACTGCTCAAGTCAACGAATTCCGTTTACCGTCAATCCACGGATTCGACCGGCGATACACAGCAGGCCGAGCAAGGCGGCAAGCAACATTCGTTTCATAGAACCAATCTCCTGTATGCAATCCTGTATAAATTGTAAACGCCCGGACATCAGGATAGACGGTCAATTAAAAAAGGTTATTGCGGGGTGACGACCTTTAGATAATCCGCCAGGTCACAGTTCCCCAAATCCTTTATGCCTTCGATTACGCGCATGGCATTGAACATGGCTCCGGCCGCCGAGGTGTGCGTGTGGTCGCCTGGAGCGAAATAAAGCGCGCCCACCCGGTCCGGGCCGAGTTCTTCGAAGAGAATAGCGATGCGTTCGTTGAGGGCAATGAAGTGGCCTCCGGCCTCTTGAGCGGCCTGTTCGGCCCAGAGTCCCCAGTCTTTACCGGCGCGGGGCAGTCGTCCCGCTTCATCGAAATTATTGCGGGGGATCGGCGAGCAGACTATGGCCGTCGCCCCTCTGGCGCGGCTTTCGGCAATGAATTGCCTCAGGTACCAGCCATAGGAATGGACGATTTCATGCTCGCCGGTAAGCTGGTTGTCGATTTCCTCGACCTCTTTGCCATTACTGCGAATTGTACCGCGGGCGCGGAAATCGTCATTGATGGGGCCGGCATCGTTGTGGCCGAACTGCATGATTACGTAGTCGCCCGGTTTGATTTTGCCAAGCACCTTCTCCCACAAGCCGAGGCTGCGGTAGGTACGGGTGCTGGTGCCGCCCATGGCATGGTTTTCCACATTGATCCTGCCGCGGTCGAAATAATCGGCGATGGGGGCGCCCCAGCCCCATTGGCCGTTAGCGCCATTGCCGAGACTGCCGGTACGCACGGTAGAATCTCCTATGACATAGAAGGTCGGTTGGTTGGGATCTGAAACGGGCTGAACATCCGGCATCCAGGGGGCGGTCATCCATTCTTCTACTTGTTTGACGATAACATGAGTGGCATAAGGGATGACTCGCTGTCCCTCGGCGTTGAGATATTGCGCCACCGGGCCGGACTCCAGGGCCTTGAGCCCGGACACTACCATGGCGGCATTAATAAAAGCGCCATCCGGGCTGGTGTGGGTATGGTCTATGGGAAAGAGTTCCCTCACCCGCACCGGGCCGAGAATCTCGTATTGGTCCGCGATCATTTCACGCAGGGGGATGAAGTCCAGGCCCGCTTTTTCGGCAACCTGACGGGCCAGGTTGCTGAAAATGCCGGAGCGTTCCACCCTGCCGTCTGGCCAGATATTGCGCGCGGTCAGGCTCAGGATGATGGGCGTAGCCCCTTTGTCCCGGGTCTCCCTGATCATTTTGCGCAGATACCAGCCGAACGTATGGATGACTTCATGCTTGCCAGTGACTTGATTGTTGATCTCCTCTGTTTCTTCGCCCAGGCTTTGGATAGAACCGCGAGCGCGGTATTTGTCGTTGATGGGACCGCCGTCGTTGTGACCGAACTGGATCAGTACGATGTCCCCGGCCTTGAGGTCCGCGACAATGCCGTCCCAGAGGCCTTCGGTGACGAAGGTGCGGCTGCTGCGCCCGCCCCGGGCCCGGTTCACCACGGTCAACCGGCCGGGATCGAAGAATTTCTGCAGGTGGCTGCCC
>DKBB01000199.1 GCA_002451015.1 Acidobacteria bacterium UBA6911 | reverse complement strand
CGGTGGCATACTGATTCTGTCCGGCATTTTAATTTCGGAAATCAGGAGAACGGGGAAACCGTATGCATTCAGGAAAAACCGGATCCGCTCATGATAAACCCTATTCTTTGGGGTTCCAGTAGACCAAGGCAGACCGAACTTCGGGCGGCCAAGTATAGCGGCCGTTCTTCAGGGAAAGCCTGCGTTGCAACAGTTTCCGCAGGTAGTCGTCATGTTCGTCGGTGGCGTTTAAACCCAAGAATCGTTTCATGCTCCTGAATGCTTCTTCCAGGCTGCCGTTGGTTCTGGATTTCCACAGACCGGTGTTTTCCATCTGGACATGGGCGTAAATCCCCATCTGCAGAAGGATATTGTAGGCTATCGTGAAATTCGGACTGTCCAAAGGCTGTCCCCAGACGTGTTGCGCCGCCTCTGATCGAATACCGTTGGGGGATGGGGCGCGGAGAAGAAGAAAACAGGTGTTTCGGGTGTATTCGGCCATCCGGCGAATGAATACGGGCAGATCGGGATAGCCGTACATGGCGTGAGAGCACAGTGAATAGTCATGAGCGTCCACCGTGACGTCCGGCCATTCTCCTTGAACGATATCGACATTTTTAATGCCCTCTTCGTCCAGGCTCTCGCGCATCACCCGGATCATGGACGGGGATGGTTCCACCGCTGTAACGCGCCGGACATGGGGCGCAAGCAGTCCGGCCCATGCGCCTGTCCCGGCGCCTATATCCAGTACTGTAGCAGATGGATTCATCTTCGACAGGATGAAATCGCGGCTGGAATCGGGCTTCTTCCAGCGACGCTTTACCCCTTCTTTGAACTCGGCAGCTTTCTTGCACCAGACATCGATATCCTGTTCTTCGTGTGAAATGCTGTTCCTGCTCCTGGCTTTTATGTCAACAAGTTCTCGCCACAGTGCATTCCAGTCTGTGATCTTTTCCATAAATCTCTTTCGTCGGCGAAATGCGCAAATCCTGATTGCGCGGGGAAGCGCTGGTTTCTCTGGCTTGCTTCCCCGGCGGTGTTACAGTTATTCCTGATTGCCGGTTCATTCACCTGCAAATTCCTTCACTGATATTATACTGGGGGCCTCTAAGATCAAGATTAAAAGAGGGTATCATCTGCAGTCGACAATCATCTTTTTTGCCCGGTCGGCCGTTTTAAGGATTCCCATGCCGACCAATTCCACCTGAGGTTCGATCATACTCCCGGAGGCCCTGTTTTTCGCGATGATCGGCTCGGAGCGGAGTTTTCTGTTTATTTCCGCAAGGAGATCTTCGCTTGCTCGGCGGGTTTCTATCGTAAAGTCCAAACGATCCTTGTCTCCATATCTCAGGAGTTTCACGCGGTATTCGATAATATCTGCAATGGAGAAGAGAAGGTCGTCGAAAAGGGTGGGATACATTTCCATTCCGTTTCCCAACGTCACGATCGATTCCAGGCGTTTCCGGACGGTATCGATTTTCAGCAGGCTGTTTGCGCCGCACGGGCAAGGTTCTTCTATCTGCCGTGACAGGTCGTGTGTCCGATACCGTATCAATGGCATGGCTTCACGGGTCAAGGTCGTGAATACCAGTTCCCCCTCATCTCCCGGATTTACGCGTTCTCCCGTGCCGGGATCAATTATTTCCAGAAGAAGATCGGCTTCATTAAAATGATAGCCGTTTCCCGCGTCGCATTCGACTGCGACACCAAGTCCCATTTCCGTAAGGCCGTAATGGGTACGAATCCGGCAGTTCCAGATGGTTTCGAGTTCTCGACGCCTTGCCTGGGGCAGATATTCCCCGGCGAGGAAAAGTACCTTCACTCCTTTTGATCCAAGGTCGCAGAATGCCTGGAGCTCCTTTGAAATCCTGTAAAGCTGGCTGGTGTAGCCGAATACAACCGTGCTTTGGAATGTATCCAGTATTCTCAGCTGTTCTTCAGCGCTTCGTTCCGCGCCCGAAACGACCGGCCTGGCTCCCAATTTAGCAACTCCCCGGCGCAAAAGATCGGCCTGGCTATTGGGCCTGCCATCGAGCAGGAGAATCTGCACGGTGTCCTCGCGGGTTGCAACCGTGCCGATTCCGGCCGCCATAAAGTCGGTAATTCTCTCCAGGTCCCAATGAGACCAGAAAATCTCCTTTTGCGGGCCGGTTGTGCCTGAAGTTACAAATATGCAGGGCCGGGCGACGGCAGCCTGCGATGTGCAAAGAAACCTGTAAGGGGATTGGGACAGACGCCGGGGTTCCGTCAGGGGAAATTTTGTCAGGTCTTTAAATCCGGAGATGTCGACAGGTTTCAATCCCTTGCTGTCAAATTGTTCCCTGTAAAAATGGCTCTTTTTATACGCATACTGAAGTGTCCGTTGCAGTTGAAAATCGCGATAGGTGTCAACATCGGACCGGTCGATGGAGTGTATGGAATCTTTGCCCGAAAAACGGCGGAATTCCTCATCCTTATTGAGGTTTCCTTCAATGATGCCTTTCAGCCAGGATTCCAGGTAAAATTGGGTCACATCAATTCTCTTCCCGTTCAGGATACAGGCGTTGCCCTTGAGAACCGGTCATATAGTAGGCGCAGAAAGGAACCAGGTTTCCATCCCGCCTTACCACATGAACGCAGCAGCGTTGCAGGCGCTCCAGGTCGATGTTCCATGCATCCTGAAAAGCCATGCCCGAAATACACAGCGAGTGGCTTTGAATTCTCTCGAACAAGTCTTCCTGCGGAACTGTTTCGCCGGTGCATCCGGGTCTCGGAGTCATGCCGGGATCAAGTACCGTTAGTTCCGATTCCCTGTATTTCCAGCGACTGCGAACATAGTCCATCGAACGCCGGGCATATTCTTCTCCGCAGCACTGTCCGGCTGATTGAACGGAGTCAAAGCGGGTTGTAGGGATCAATCTGCCGTCGGTTCCCAATACGGCAAGTGAGGAAAAGGAGCAATGGGACTCCTCGCATCCGGGCGGGATAAAATTCTCGACTTTCAACTCGCCCCGGGTTTGCACCTCGATGGCATTAAGAATATCCGGAATCAGCAAACGTTCTTCATTAAGGGGTTCTTTGGGATACCTGCCAAGGTAAGCCATGGGTTGAAAATGCACTCCTTTCACCACAGGAATCCATTTTTTGGCAAAGTGAATGATCGATCCTATCTGGTTATCGTTGACCCCCCTGAGCAGCGTGGGAACCAGAATAACGCCGAGTTTCAATTCGGCGCAACGCTCGATAGCTCTCAGTTTGGTCTGAAGCAGCTTGGTTCCACGGATACGGGTTTGGACTTCTTCGGTCAGACCGTCGAACTGTAGAAATACAACCGTGGCGCCGGCGTCTTTCAATGTCCGTCCATAGTCTGTATCCTGCGCCAGCCGGATACCGTTGGTATTGATCTGCACATGGTCGAAACCCATTTTCCTGGACAGTGCGATAATCTCCGGCAGATCCTCGCGCAGGGAAGGTTCCCCGCCACTGAACTGAACGGGACAGGGCCCGCTGCGATCCAGCAGCGACTGGAGCATCCGGTCGATCTCTTCACGTGTCGGGTTTATAGTGGGGGTTGTTTCAGATGAGGCGAAACACACGGGGCAATGCAAATTACACCGTTGCGTGACTTCAATGATTGCCGTGCAGGTGCCCTGTCTGTGATCGGGACATATACCGCAGTCGAAGGGGCATCCTGATGTGCGAGACGAATCAGGATATGGAGTGCTGTGGATACATTTATTGGTTTGCCTGTTCCACTCGGTGTAGGAATAAGGTGAATTTTTCCATAGAATTACTTTATCAAGACTGCCGTGAGCCGGGCAGCTTTTTACCAGGAAAACGGAATTGTTCTCAGTAATTCTACGGGCGGAGGTCCGGCATAGGCAATACGGGCAGAGGCTTTCTGTCAGGGCTGGCGAGTCCGGCATGGATTGCCCCTATTTCCCATAGATCACGGCTTCCGCTTCCTTTACCACGTTCATGACGATTTCTTCGGTAAGATAGCATTCGCCGCAAACCGGACACCGGAGCCCCGGAATCCTTTGAGAAAGCTGCATATAGCTCAATTTGACCTCGGTCTCCAGCATTTTTACCTTGTCTCGATAGCAATACCAATCGGCCATTACATTCCTTCCTCAAGTAAAAAACGATGAGAATATGTGTTGTGAATCCGGTACCCACCTTCTATCGGAGAGTATTCCGCGTAGAAATAAACTTCAGCCATGCGCAACTTGGCCATTAAATGGTCATAATCCTGCTGGTACAGTTTGACTCCGGTTTTCTCCGCATTTTCAATTACACGTACCAGATCGTTTTCCAGGATGTGGCGGTCCACCATGATTCGGCGGACTTCTTCCGAAATGTCGAGCTTAAAAGGATGCGCGTTCGAGGAAACCTCGGCAAAGGCCAAGGGGCTGGAGCCGATTGCAGCCATGGACCCGATAGCGAAATCTCTACGGGAGATACGACCCAGGCCTTCATCTGTTTTGCGGGTGTTTTTTTGCTTCTTTTCTTTTTTGGGCATTGCCGTTCCTTGATTAGAGTGTCGATCTTATCGTAGATTTCATGCTAAAGTGAAAAAAGGTTTGTGTCAAAAAAATATCCGTCAAGATTTTCTATAAAGTTGCCGGGGATACGGCAGTGGAAAAGGATATGACCTCAACAGCGGAAATCCTTTCACAATACTCGACCCGGGGCGAGCTGTTTCAGAAGCTTGAAAAGAATCGAGTGCGTTGCCTTGCCTGCGGCCACCGCTGCCTGATTCCCAAAGGGAAGTCGGGGATATGCAAGGTCCGTTTCAACCATGATGGCGTGCTTCAGGTTCCATTCGGATACGTGTCGGGCATGCAGTGCGATCCTGTCGAAAAGAAACCGTTTTTCCATGTGCGCCCGGGATCACTGGCTTTAAGTTTCGGTATGTTGGGCTGCAACTTTCATTGCGGTTTCTGCCAGAATTGGATTACGTCCCAGGTCCTGCAGGACCCCAAAGCAGTCCCCTATTTATCACCGACGACTCCCGATGCCCTGATACAGGCTGCCGCCAGGGAAGGTGTCGAAATTATCGTCAGCACCTA
>DKBB01000085.1 GCA_002451015.1 Acidobacteria bacterium UBA6911 | reverse complement strand
CCATTGTGATATTTTTTACCCCGGCGGTCTTGCCATAATAGAGGCTGAAACGACTGGACTGGATCACTCCGCCGGCTTCACAGGACTCGGTCGTCACGTCTTCAACTCCATTGACTCGAGTACAGGTCGGCTTCGGAATCAGTGAAGCGTCCACTCCATTTAAGCTCAGTTCGTGACCTTGAGATTCTGTCATGTCAACTCACCCATACAATTCATTATAAACCGCGCAGTTTCCGGCTGGACCGGGAACGAATCCAGATAGCGATAATATTCAGACTCAGAACCAGAGCGACCAGTGTCATGACCATGCCGTATTGTTTATGCGGGACCAGCATGGCCAGCCGGTCTCCAACTGCGATATCGTAGCTGCCGTAGGACAGAGCCCGCGTAGGTTCCAGTATGGAACCGGGGATCGGCCCCAATGCAATGGCCCCGGTAAAGAGAATCGGAGCGGTTTCCCCCGCGGCACGACTCAGGCTGAGAATGATCCCTGTAATAATCCCCGGAGCGGCCGCCGGCAGAATCACCGTCATAAATGTCCGAAACTGACCGGCGCCCAGTGCAAGTGCTGCTTCTTTATAAGTCCGAGGAACCGCCCGGATCGCTTCCTCGCTTGCCCGAATAATAACCGGCAGAACGAGCAGTCCCAGGGTAAGGGATGCCGCCAGTATATTCGGCTTTGTCAGCTTGTCCGCAGTGGCGTCAGAGAGGATCCCGAGAGTTTCATGGCCGAATTGTCCAAGTCGGGGAAAGAGAAAAAGGACAAAGAACGCCATACCGAAAAGGCCGAAAACAATGCTGGGAACTCCGGCAAGCGTATTGATGCAGGTGCGGATGACGCGAACGACAGTATTATCTCCTGAGCATTCGACAAGAAAAGCGGCGGAGATAATACCCAGGGGAATGGCAAAGAGCATCGATAAAAATGTCAGGGCCAGAGTTCCAACGATTTCGGGACCGCACCCTCCGAAATAATGACCGTCGGTGCTCTCATCGATAAAGTACTGCCAATAGAAGGTCAGCCGGGGCCGAAAAAGCTTTGTAAGATTCGTTTCGACATAATCGAAAATCGGCTCCAGTTCGGTTCCAGCGAAAAACTCCTTACGCGCCGCCGTATTCCTGACCATGGGTTGGCCGGGTCCGGATTCCACCCACTCTTCGCTCCAGAGAAGTTTCTGTAGTTCCTGCTTTGCAACATCCCACCGGGTGGCGCCGTATTGATCGATCGTCAGTGCCGGCAGAGGTTCTCCCGGGCGGGGACCGAAAAGTTTGCGCAGGGATTCCTGAACTTCATCATACGCCTTTGCATACTGTTCCCGTTTTGTCAGATCGACAGTTTCGGCGATATGTGCGTACCGTTCAGCTATTTTGAAGTATTCCTCGATGGAGGTCCCTTTAAAATCGGGATCATCCCGCAATTTAAGAACAGCCTGGAGATTTTTTTGAACAATCGCCTTATCTTTGCTTTCAAATGCATCCTGAAGAGTGTCCCGAAGCATCTTCGCTTTGGCTCGCATTTCAGAATAGCGATCTCCGGAAACATTATTGTCCCGGAGATAACTGCCGTAGTCCCGATAAATATCGCGAATGCCATCCGTCAGATGGTCCGTATCGATGCCCTGGCGAAATCGGTCCATGGCTTCATATAAGAAAAGGCGCTCTTTCTCAATTTCCTCGTTTTCCCTTCGAATTTTTTCGGAATCGCCATGCCCGAAAACGGCCAGCTGCATTTCGCGAAATTCACTGGTTCCGAAAAAGAAAACGGCCTTCAACCCCCGAAACAACATCGGAGATAAGACCACTACAAGGACAGCCACCATCAGACATACGGATAATATGGAGAATCCCGTAAAGCACTTATCCCAGAACTCCCTAGACAAGATCCGAAATTGCATATCAAGCCCCCTTCGATTTCCGGACCCTGGCCAGGAAGTGTTCGCTGAGTAAATTCAGAACAAACGTAAAGGCTAACAACAGAATCCCGATGAAAAACAGGGATTGATAGTGCATGGAACCCTGGACGGTTTCACCCATATCGCCCGCAATCGTGGCGGTCATGGTGCGAACAGACCGGGAAAGGTCCCACCATGGAGCAGGAATCTGGGTAGCATTCCCCGAGGCCATCCAGACAACCATGGTTTCGCCGACAGCCCGCATCATCCCCAGGATAATCGCAGCAATGATTCCGCTGTGAGCCGCAGGAATCACGACCCGGATCATGGCTTCCGCGCGGGTGGAACCAAGCCCATAGGCGGCTTCACGGACATCCACTCCGACTGCGGACAGTGAATCCTCGGCAACGCTGATAATTGTCGGAAGGGCCATGACAGCCAGAATAACTCCGGCATTCAGAATATTGGTTCCGGTGTCAAAGCCGAGGTGCGTCTGCAT
Source organism: Acidobacteria bacterium UBA6911 (assembly GCA_002451015.1). Taxonomy (GTDB): domain Bacteria; phylum Acidobacteriota; class UBA6911; order UBA6911; family UBA6911; genus UBA6911. The sequence goes on along the minus strand of DKBB01000085.1, from coordinate 1,631 downwards.
CCATGGAGCCAGCACCAGGACGGCGAAAAAACCGAAAGCAACCGAGGGAATGGCGGCAATAATTTCAATAACAGGTTTGATAACCTGTCTCACTTTAAATGAAGCGATATCGCTGAGCCAGACGGCGGAAAACAAGCCGATAGGCACGGCAACCAACAGGGCGACAAACGTAACGTATGCCGTACCGGCAACAATTGCCAGCACCCCGAATTCAGGGTGTTCATGGGCTTCGGGATACCAGCGGGTGCTGGAAAAAAATTGCCCGACAAAAGGTCCGGTCAGAAAGCCTGCGGCTTCGCGGATAATAAAGTAGAATATCAGCAGAACTGCAACAACAGAAAGGAATGTCACTAAAAAGAGAAACGCGCGACCGAGTCTGTCGAGAATATATCCCCAGAGGTCCTCTCCCGGGGATAGCAGAAGCGGCCGGTTAAAGCCGGCCGCTTCTGATGATTTTGAGGATTGCATGTGCAATACACTCCAGCGTTTGTATTCAAATAGAAGAATCGCCCGTAGGATGAAGGGTTAATTTCAGCTTCAGTAAGCCGTTACAGGCACAAATCCTTTGGCTTCAATAATCTCCTGGCCTTCTTCGGTCAAATAAAAGGTACAGAATTCGTGTATGAGAGAACCGAGTTTCGGATATCCATTGGTGAACAGAAACAGCGGCCGGCTGACGGGATACGTACCTTTTGCAATTGAGGACCGTGTCGGCATCACACCGTCTATCTCGAGAGCTTTAACGCTGTCGTCCAGAAAGCCCAGGCCGACATACCCGATAGCGCCGGATGTGGACTTCACCCGGGAATGCGCCTGGGGATTGGAATTGACATACTCCACGTTTGCAGCCATTTTTTCTTTGTTCATTACCAGGCCTTCGAAAGTTTCATAGGTACCTGAGGAAGTGTCCCGGCTGATGGGCACAATATTCATATTGGGTCCGCCGAGGTCGCTCCAGTTTTTGATCTTCCCCATGTAGATATTCCGCACCTGTTCCCGTGTTAGAGCTTTCACTGGATTGGACGGATATACGATAACGCAGACCCCGTCCATGGCGATGGCATGAGCAACAGGAAGAAAACTTTTCTCACCGGAAACCGCTTTGGTATATTCCTTCTCCTTCATAAAACGACTCATCATGGCAATGTCGCATCGCTGATCGACCAGTGCTGCTGCGCCGTTGCCGCTGCCCGTTTTGTTGACCGTAATGGACACGTTGGGATACATCTTCTTAAAAGCCTGGGCAAAGGCGTCTCCGATCGGCCCCACAGTCGTGGAACCTTCCAGCAGCAGGGTTCCTTCACGAGGAGCGGCAGCCGTGAAAGCAATGGAAACCAGAACCAATGCCATTCCGAAGGCTAATGTCTTTTTCATTTAATTCTCCCAAAATCATTTTTCATTATTATTTACCGGCGTTAAGCCTGCGTTAATAGATTGTTAAGAATCAGTTAACATTCCCGGCACATTTGATTATCCGGTTAAAATTTAAAATTGAAGTCGAAAAACATCCGGTGAAAATCCTGTCCGCCGGAGGTAAGCCTGCGCTCATTGGGGAAATAGGTGAACGCGAACATAACGTTCTTGAGAACCTGAAAGTCGAGGCCGATCTCATGTCCTTTCGCGTCCGTACC
>DKBB01000235.1 GCA_002451015.1 Acidobacteria bacterium UBA6911 | reverse complement strand
CGCTGGGAGATATCCTTGGAAATTCCCACAATTCCGATCGTTCGACCGGAAGAATCAAGAAGCTGCGAAAGGGTCATGGAAACTGGCAGGGGGGATCCGTCTTTTCTCTTGAGCTCCAAGGAATAATCGCGGACAGGCTTTCCGGTCTTTCGGACCTGGTGCAACAGATCCTCCCTGAGCGAAGGATCTATAAAAAGAATGGATCCCGAATTCCCGATCACCTCGTCTGCCGAGTATCCCAGCGATTCTTCGGCTCCCCGATTGAAGGACACGATATTCCCTTCCAGGTTNNTGGCAAGGAAGACCTTCCGGTTGTTCAGCTCCAGCTCATCCTGATAGGAGACCGGATCCCCTTTTTTCAAGGCGTCCAGATCGCCGGACTTCAACTTCTCCGCCGCTTCCCGCGGAAACAGCTCCAGATCGGTACGTCCCATAATTTCGCCCGCGTCTTTACCGAACAGAGCACAGGCAGCCGGGTTAACGTCATTATAGCGGCCGTTACGGTCCTTTACCCAGGTAGCCTGGGGAGCCATTTCCATGAGCCGCTGGAGATGGACTTCCATTACCTGTAGATCTTCCTCCAGGCTAATACGCGCGGTAATGTCCCGTGTAATCTCAATCATACCGACCACGCTGCCGTCCTTTCCCCTCCATGGGGCGCCTACGATGGAGGTATACCGCACTCGCCCATTCTCGTCGTAGTGTTTGCGGACAAACGACTCAGATATTCCGTTTTCGATAACATTCCGGAAGCGGCAATCCCCGACCGCGATCTGGCACTCGCCCCGCACCTGCTGCGGAATGTCGTAACAATGCTGTCCCCTGACCTGCTCCAGGGTCACATTATTGTTGTCCAGGAAAGATGAATTGGTGTCCCGGACCACCATTTCCCTATCCAGCACGAGGATTTCATCAGGAATGGAGTTCAGGATCTGGGTGACACGCTCGCGCTCCGCTTCCACAAGCTTTTCCATTTCGGTGCGGTGTTCAATCACCGACTTCTGGGCCTGATGCAATTTCCAGAAGAGACCTGCCACGACGTGGTCTATTATATGCACGTGGGGCGGGCGGGTTCGTTCTATCTCGTCCGTTAATGCAGTGATCCCGGTCAACTCGATGATCAGGTCCAGCATTGGGATGTCGTAAAGATCTTTGTATTCCAGCGTTACGACCGGCACTCCGATCTCCGTGGCGTGATGGATACCGGGGGCATCCGGATTGACATCCGCGACTCCAAGAATACGCATTGGAAAATCCTGTAGAGTCCCCTCCTCCACCATCTGCATGATGGATACGCAACCCTTGCCCCCACCCACGATCGCAGCATTGAGCGGGCGTGAGTCATTTTCAGCCTGTGCGTTTGTATCGACCATACCCACCTCCATGAGGGCTCCATTATACATACCGTTCAGCCGTTTTTTTCATCAACGCGAATATTTCTTATTTTACCCCCCGGGCAGGGATGTTCAACGGCAGGAAACCGGTTTTCAGTGTCAATCAGATGCAACTCTTGGGACAGGAGAATAAGGGATTGTCCAGCCTATCCCGACATCGGCTCGAATTATCGTATTGTGCACCTGAAGGCGGCGCCCCAAAAGGATCGATGCGTCAGTCTGCACGATTTGATACACCGCAGGGAGGCTTACCCTCGATTGGAAAGGCAAACAGGAAATTATCGCCCTTGCGGCACACGCATCATCAGGAGAGAAAGGCTTTTTGAAAATTGGATGATGCTTCCGGTAAGATCTTCTAAGAACCGGGAAGAAAAATCTCCATACCCATCAGGGGCCAGATAAACTGCACCGCGACATAGACCACTACCATGAGAATGATGCTGGCAGGAATGCCGTACATAAAAAACTCGCCGGTGGTGAACTGCCTGGAATTGTAGGCTATGGCATTGGGGGCCGCCCCTACAAGCAGCAAAAAGGGCATTCCGGCAACGACGAGCGAGGAAAACAGAATGACCTCTCCCCCGATGCCAAGGTAAGGGGCTATGACGAGGGCCACCGGCAGTGCGATTGAAATGGCCGCTACGTTCATGATGAAGTTGGTCATGACCATCACCAGAAATGCCATACCCAGAACAAAGAAAATCGCCGGTGCATCCTGGAAAAGCGTGAGCCAGTTCACAGCCATCCATTCAGCCGCGCCCGTTTCCCAGAGGCAGAAACCGATCGACATGGCGCCCGCGAAGAGAAGGATTATGTTCCAGGGAATCTCTTCCAGGTCATTGATATCGAGAATATTGACTATAAAGAAAAGTACCGTGGCTGCCAATATTATGCCGGTTTTATCCAGCTGGGAAAGTGCCGGCACAAACTGTTTCATGGAAATAACGAGAATCGTACCGATCACGATTACGGCAGCCAGGATCTCTTTCGTACTCCAGGATCCCAGCCCCTTGTACATCCTTTTAGCCCTTTCCTTAAGTCCCGGGATAACGGCCTTTTCCGGCTTGCAGAAAAGCATGAAGAAAACCCAAAGAAGAATGGTCATGCCCCAGCCGATCGGGAACATGAAGTAGCTGAGCTCAAAAAAGCTGATTTCCGTGTTCGCGATATCCTTAAAGAATCCGATTGCGACGGCCCCGCGGGCCGCACCTAGCAGGGTGATAATGCTGCCGGCTCCGGCGACATAAGCCATTCCGATAAATAGACCCTTTCCGAACCTGGTGGGTTCTTTTTCGTCTGTGTAGAGAGAGTATATGGCCATGAGCAGCGGAAACATCGTTGCGGCCACTGCCGTATGCGCCATGATGTGGGTCAGGGCCGCGGTGAGCACAAAACAGCCGAGGTAGATCATGCTGGTCTTCTCACCCACGACAGACAGCATTTTATAGGCGACCCTTCTGGTCAGCCCCGTCTTGGTAAAAACTGTACCGATGACAATGGATCCGAAAATGAAAAGCACTGACGGATCCATAAAGTCGTTGAATGCTTCCTTAGGGGAACGAATAAGAAACAGAGCCTGCAGAAGACCAATAGTAAGGCTGGTTACTCCGATGGGCACTACTTCAAAAACCCACCAGATAGCCGCAAGCAGAAATATCGCGATCGCTCCCTTCCCCTCCTTGGTCAAAAGGAAATGCTTCCCCTGCGGATCCACGGCGTCCGGCCACATGGGACAAAAATAAACAACCAGAAAGAGAACTACCCCCAGAAGCAGGAATAAGACTTTCCTCCAGTCAACGGATATTGTCTGTGCTCCCAGTTCCACTGCCCTCTCAGTATTTGCCATTGTTACCGATCCTTATCTTCCGTAATGAATTGTCCGGAACCGGTCCGGTGTTCCCCGGGCTGTATATTCAGCACCGGTCATACAGAATATTTCGGCCGCACATCCGATAAAGTCTGCATAAATGTTCCGGTATCGTCAACAAGAACCGGAAATTTCTAATTGGCCCGACAGGCGCCAAAACATCGGCTTTATAAAGGGTGTATGCGGATAAAACCTGAGGAGCCGGCCTCATGCATTTTCTTCACGTATATATGCCTGCATTGCGTTCGGCTTCCTCTGCCGGATTTCGGATAGAAGTGTGCGCGCGGAACGGGCAGTCACCCGTTATTGTCTGCAGGGATGCGGTGAATCCATAGAAACTGGGAGATCAGAGCTGGTGTGCGGCCGGGCAATAATGCCAGGATCCGCAACAATAAACGTTCGAATCACGATACAGACCGTTGGGCTGCATGGATCTTTTTGACGAGTTCATCGATATCGCAGGGCTTCAGCATGTAATCAAACGCTCCATAGCGCATACACTCGACGGCCGAATCGATAGCGCCATGTCCGGTAAGCAGGATCACAGGCTGCCTGGGTCGCAAATCCAGAATGCTTCTTAAAACGTTTTCCCCTTTTTCCTTTTCTAGCCTCAGGTCCAGAACAACCGCGTCGTATTCGTTTTCCACAAGTAGGGACAGGGTCTCTGCGCCGTCATGGCAGAAGTCCGTTTTCATTCCACGCCGATCCAGGCGCTTTGCCAACGCAGCGACAAAATCTTTTTCGTCGTCGACAAGCAGAACCCGGACCAGCGGTTTCTGTATCTCCGCGTCTAGAGGGACAACCTGTATCAGGGGGCAGGCGTCCTCTTCAGCGTTCTCATGGATGGACGGCCATATCTTATCGACGGCCTCCACGAGGGTAATGAATATATGGTTCTTCCCTATCTTTTCATACAGGTGGGAGCGCCGCAGCGTATCCACGACATCCTCGTTGAATCCGCTGAAATAAACGTCATATCCTCCAGACCGGAGACGGTCGACAAGGAGGGACAACATGTCTTCGCCCGTAGCGTCAATCTCGTTAATACCGTCCGCTTTGAACAGAATGGCTTTAAGCCCGGGCATTTTTCTTACGCGGTCCAGGACCTCGTCTTCCAGGTAACTGGTATTGGCGAAAAAAAGCGGGCCGTCAAAGCGGACAACCGCAAGGTGCTTGCATTGTTTAAGCCGGCGCCGTCGAGCGGAATGGAAATGACCGTCAGGACCGAGCGACAACTCTGCCACCTGGGGTTTCATTTTACCGTAGAGAAATATGCCGACTGACAAAGCGACACCGATAAGAATTCCCCTGTCCAGGTGAGGGGCAAAAATCAAGGTCGCCACGAAGGAAACGATGCTGATGATACCGTCGGACTGCTTGACCTTGTACGCGTGAACGACACCCCTGAAATTTATCAGCCCAATGACCGCCATCATGATAATAGACGCCAGGACGGACTGGGGCAGATGATACAGGAGCGGCGTGAAAAACATCAAAACGACAACAACGAGGGCGCTCGTGAATACACTGGACAAACCCGATACTGCCCCGGATTGAATATTGACAGCGGACCGTGAGAATGACCCCGACACCGCATAACTCTGCCCGACAGATCCAAGGATATTTGCCAGCCCCTGCCCTATGAGTTCCTGGTTGGGATCCAGGCGTTGTCCTGTCCGGGCCGCCATGGCTTTAGCGATAGAAATGGCTTCCATGAAACCGAGAATGGATATGATAATGGCAGCAATAAAAAGCTTCCCGATAACCGACCCGTCCCATTTGGGAATCGACATTTTCGGCAGTCCGCCGGGAATGGTCCCTACAACCGCGCCACCGCCCATGAAGGTTATGTTATCGGGATCGATTGGACTGTTCCCTACACGTACTCGCCATGTTTTTGCCGATCCCTCGTTCCCTTCAACCGGAACAAAACGAACCGAACCTCCTGTCTCAACCAGACTGAACTCGAGACCGCGTAAAGTTCTGCGCAGTTCGGACGCTCTCTCCTTGACCTGATCGATCTGCAGATCTATTAATCCGGCCATGGCGTGAAGCTGGAGAACGGTTTTAGGCAGAACATTCTTGTTGACCGCAGGCCCTTCTCCCCGCAGGGACTGCAGATTGAGTTCGCGATAAGTGTGGCACTTGAGGCACAGGGGATTATGCACATCCGCAATCTCCCCAACCTGGGAGTTGAGAATGGAGCGGGCTTCCGACACAAGTTCGATATCCCGGATATCCTTGTTGAACTCCAGAATCTGATCGCGAACTTCCTGAGATTCAATCTGGTCTGCACCCACGACACGGTTATCCTGAAAGCCGATCCCCCGGGATATGAGAGTCGTCACAACAACAGCGGCCAGGACATAGGGAATTTTGGGACTCAGCTTCTTCAGGCTGATCATGATGCCGAAAGCCAGAATTCCAAGAAAAAATGTAGGCCAGTGCGTAAAGCTCCAGGCTGCCACTACAACCCGCCATATTGTCTCGTAATGGTGTGCCGCGCTGTCCACCGACACACCGAATATTTTGGATAACTGGCTGGTGGCGATTATGATCGCAGCCGCATTGGTAAATCCGATCACTACAGGATGCGAAAGGAAGTTTACTACCACGCCCAGACGCAACACGCCCAGGGAGAGCTGAAACAATCCCACCAGCAAAGCCAGTAGAATCGCATAGCCGATATAACCTTGACTTCCTGAAGTCGCCAGGGGTTCCAAAGTCGCCGCAGTCATCAGGGAAACGATTGCAACCGGACCGGTCGCCAGCTGGCGGCTCGAACCGAAAAGAGCTGCGATCATCGGCGGCAGGAAAGATGCATACAGGCCGTAGTAGGCTGGAAGGCCTGCCAGCTGCGCATAGGCCATGGATTGAGGTATGAGCACCAGAGCTACAGTCAGTCCTGAAACGAAATCCGCCTTTAACGCACCCAGACCGTACCTGTTGAACCAGTCAAGAAAAGGGAAAAATTTATGAATCATCCAGAGTTCCTCTAGTCCCGATATATATATATTTTAAGGTCACAAAATCTAACATATTATGAAAACTGCGTGGTACTATACCATGGCACTTAAAGTTAAAATATTATAAAGAGGATAAAGGGCGAATCCGATGGCAATTCTATCCATTTTCAGTGCGTCTTTCTGCCAGGGTGAAAAAATTGCGAATATTTTATCGAAAAAACTGGACTGGAAAAAGATCGACGGAGACCTGATTAGCGCTGCCGCGGAACAATTCGGCACTACGCCCAAAAACCTTACCCGCGCAATGGAAGGCCCTCCCTTCGTTTTCAACAAATTCACCCATCGCCGCGAAAAGATCCTGGCTCAACTCAAACTGAAGCTGGCCGAAACCTTATCCGATAAACAGATCCTCTTCGGGTACGCTGCCCACCTGATTCCGGCGGACATCGGACACGTAATGCGGATCTGCCTCCTCGCCGATTCCGCATGGCGCACCAAAAACATGCAACAAGTTACAAGCGATGAAGGCAGTGATGCAACACGGCAGCTGCGCGAAGACGACTTGAAAAGCGCCCAATGGACCCAGTTAATCCACAAGAAAAAGCCCTGGGACAAGACACTCTACGACCTGGTCATCATGGTGAACGAATCCGGTATTGACGGGGCCGTACGACTGATAGAAGAGAATATGAACAGACCGGTATTGGCCTACTCGGAATCCTCTCTGCGTTCCCTGGAGGATTTTCGTATTACAGCCCGGTGCGAAATGGAAATGATCGATAAAGGCCACCACCATAAGGTCTCCTGCAGTGAGGGTAACGTCACCGTTATCGTAAATGAATATGTGGTGTTAATGGAGCGGCTGGAATCCGAAATCAATAAAATCCTCGGCTCCATAAAGGGCGTAAAGAAAATCGATGTAAAACCGGGCCCCAATTACCGCCCATCCTCGGTCTTCGCAAACATAGAATTGGATTTGCCGGAAAAAGTGCTTCTGGTTGATGATGAAAAGGACTTTGTTACAACCCTTTCAGAGCGCCTGCAAATGCGCGATGTGGAACCCGCCGTCGTATACAGCGGCGAAGAAGCCTTGAACCTTCTGGAAGACGAAACACCGGATGTCATGGTCCTGGATTTGAGAATGCCCGGCATTGACGGCATCGAAGTCCTGAAAAAGGTCAAACAGGAACATCCCAGTGTGGCTGTAATCATCCTCACCGGACACGGCAGCGAGAAAGACAGGGAGCTCTGTATGTCCCTGGGGGCCTTTGCGTACCTGGAAAAGCCGGTCGATATCGACGAGCTCTCCGACACAATGAGAAGGGCCAAGGAATATACCAAATCCCAGTCACACTGATAAAAGATGGCACTCCATAGGGACATGAGGCCCTAAACATATGAACTGGTTTGCCAGACAGGTCAAAAAAATCATATTCATCGAAAGGCCTCTTACCGCAGAAGGAAAGCCTTCCCGTTATGGCCGCATGTGGCAAAGAACAGTCCTCGCCGTTGCCGCGGTATCCATCATTCCATTGGTAAGCATCACAAGCGTTAATTATTTCCTCTACCGGAGATCCATTCAGAAGGAACTGCTGCAGCCCATCCAGAGCATTGCATCCGTAACCAAACTTTCCCTGGAATCCTTTATCGAGGAACGCATCGCCGCAGCCAAATACGTCTCTTCAAGGGAACGATCCGAAGATCTTTTCGTCAAGGACAACCTGACCCAGATCTTCTCCAGGATGAAACAATCTTTCGGCGGCATTGTTGATATAGGCGTCATCGACTCCAGTGGCATCATGAGAACCTATGCCGGACCCTACGAATTGACAGGAAAAGATTATCGCGACCAGGACTGGTTCGGGAAGGTACTGGTCCGCGACGAATACGTTTCGGACATTTTCCTCGGCCACAGGAACCTGCCACATTTCGTCATCGCCGTGAAAAGAGAAAACGAACGCGGTGAACCTGTTATATTCAGGGCCACCATAGACACGGAAGGTCTGGTACAAAAAATCCAGATTGCGGGCAACATCCAGCAAAGCGACGTATTCCTGATCAACCGGGAAGGGATTCTGCAGACGCCCTCCAGTATGTTTGGAGAGGCCTTCCAGAAATTTCCGGGCAAGATCCCCCAATACGCGGAAGGATCCCAGCTTATAGAAGATATGAAAATCGGGAACAAGTCCTACATCATGGGCTACTCCTTCATAAAAGATTCGCCCTTTCTATTCGCGATTATTGCGAATCGGGAGGATATCCTGGCAGGTTGGCAGACTTATAAAAAGGAACTACTTGCCTTTCTTTTACTGAGTATCATTGCGATCCTCGTAATCATTATGGGAATCACCTCCGGCTGGGTGGAAAGAATAAAACAGGCCGATTTACGCCGGGAAGCCAGTCTGCACAACATTGAACACACGAACCGGATGGCATCCATCGGCAGGCTCGCTGCGGGCGTAGCCCATGAAATCAATAATCCCCTCGCGATTATCAATGAAAAAGCAGGCTTGATCAAAGACCTGCTGGACCTTTCCAACGAAAACTCACCCGATAAAGAAAAGCTGCTCAAACAGACCAACTCCATTATCCAGTCCGTTTCTCGCTGTAGCGAAATCACCCACAGGCTCCTGGGCTTCGCGCGGCATATGGACATAAAAATCGAACCGGTCGCCATCGACGCCCTCATCCGCGACGTCCTCGGTTTCCTGGAAAAAGAAGCAGCCTATCGTGACATCCACGTAGACATGCAGGTAGCCAACGCACTGCCTACGATCCGCAGCGACAGGGGACAACTCCAGCAGCTTTTCCTCAACCTGATCAACAATGCGTTCGATGCCATGAAAAAAGGGGGCAAACTGGAGATATCGCTGCGGGACAAGGGGTCCGATCACGTGGTGGTAAAAATTAAGGATGACGGGATAGGAATCGCGCAGAAAGATATCGAACACATTTTCGAGCCTTTTTTCAGCACCAAGAAGTCCAAAGGAACCGGACTGGGGCTTTCCATTTCCTACGGCATAGTCAAAAAACTGCGAGGAACCATTTACGTGGAGAGCCAGATGGGAAAAGGAACGACTTTCACCGTCACCCTGCCAGTGGAGCGACCGGTATGAACTCTGGGGGAAAAATGAAGAAATCACTGAAAGTCCTGATCGTGGATGATGAGGTGGATTTGTCCGCAACTCTCGTAGAGCGTCTCGATATTCGTGGTTTCGATGCGGTTGCCGTAGAAACCGGCGAACAGGCGCTGAAACAGATCCGGGATAATATATTCGATGTTGTCGTGTTGGATATAAAGCTGAAGGGCGAAGATGGCCTTGATGTGATGAAACAGATTAAGCAGGTCAAGAAAAACCTGCCTGTAATACTCCTGACCGGCCATATGTCCAAGGAAGCGAATGAAGAAGGGCTCAAAGCAGGCGCAATCGATTACATAATCAAGCCAATAGACATCGAAGATCTGATCGTCAAGCTGAGAGAGGCAGTAGCGTTATCCTGATAAAGCCATGAAAGAAAATTCAATCGACAAATCCGAAAATTCCAGGGCGAACATCGTATTTTTCGGCCGAATTATGGCCAATGTCTCCCATGAATTCAATAATATCATCACGGTCATTAGCGAACTGGCCGGGCTTTTAAACGACCTGTCCCTGATGGCCCGGAAGGGACGCCCGATCTCCAACGACAAGCTTGAATCCCTTTCCGAAAACATCTCTAAACAGGTTGCCCGGGGCAAACACCTTGTGTCGCACATGAACCGTTTTTCACACAGCACGGACGATTCTCATGCCGAGGTCGATCTTTGCCAGGTTGTTGAAAACATGCAGGTCCTGACGGACCGACTATTTAAAAACCGGCAAACGGAAATGGCCGTCTCGCCCCCGTCGGAAGAAATTTCGCTCCACACCGATCCATTTGAGCTTCGGCGCATTCTTTTCGCCTGCCTGGACCGATTCCTGGACGCCGCCTCACCCGAAGTGTCCATAACAATGAAGCGACCGGAAAAGGGAGAAAGTCCGGAACTGCATATATCCGGTCCGGTCGAAACGGTTTCGTCCGACTTCCTGGAACAACTCGATGCGTTAAAAGAACAAGCCCAGGCGATTAGGGGCCAATTAATTTATGAAAAAAATGAGACCCGAATCCTGATTCGACTGATACTCTCTTCGAACCGGGAATAATTTCAATTATTAAAGGAACATATAATGAGCATCGCAAAAGTTCTCCTAGTCGATGACGAGAAGGAATTCACGGAAACACTGTCGGAACGCCTTCGGCTGCGCGATCTGGAGGTTTTTATCGCATCCTCGGGCCGGGAGGCTATCGACCTTGCTGGACAGCACCGTTTTGACGCTGTAATCCTCGATCTGCAGATGCCCGGCATGGACGGTATAGAAACACTAAAACACCTTTTGACCAAGGATGCCGATCTACAGGTCATTGTCCTTACGGGACATGGAACAATTTCCAAAAGCGTAGAGGCCCTCAAGGCCGGAGCCATGGATTTCTTTGAAAAGCCTATCGATATTCAGATACTATCGGAAGAGATAGGAAAAGCCGCAACTCAACGCCTGACGCTCCTTGAAGAGCGCTCCGCGCACGCAATCGAGGACATCCTGAAAAAGAAAGGCTGGTAAACCGACAGCTCCCTAGAATTAATACGTCTGAGCGAGTCGGAGAGGAATCGTGCGATGGACAATCAAACCGCCGGAGATTTAATGGTACCGCTGGATGAATATCCGGTTATCGACATATCCGCGAGCGTTCTTGATGCCGTAATGCTCCTGGATGAATCGCGCAGGCATATGGAATCCGGCCGTCAGCCTTTTCAGGCTGTTCTCGTAACGGATAAAAGCGGCCGCATCGTCGGGAAGTTAGGGCAACTGGCCATACTAAAAGCCCTGGAACCCAGTCGAAGGCTTTTCGATCAACACGATCTTGACAATGCCGGTGTCAGCGCGTCGATCGTCAAAGCCGCCCTGGATCAGATGCGCGCGTTTCAAAGCGAATTCTCAGAGATGTGCCAAGGAGCAGCCTTATCGCCGCTCAGCTCGGCAATGCATCCTTTCAATGAGCATATTGATATCGGAACACCGATTCGCGAAGTCATTCACTACATGGTGGAGTGGCAGACACTATCCATTCTGGTCACCGAAAAAAACCAACCGGTCGGGCTGGTGCGACTATCCGATCTCTGTGATGAGGTCATTGCCGAGATGCATCGCGCCTGTTCAGGCAGTAACGGCTAAACGGAAAAGCCGAGCGCCTCGATCAACACACCGTCGCCGGTATTGATATGCATAATCCCTGAACGCCTGAATATTCAACAATGCTTTGAGCCATGCCATCCTCACGCATGCGGATTAAAGTCAGGGCGTTGCCTAAAGAGAAAGTTGAAACACAGTCGCGGGAAAATCATTTCAATTTTCTATTCGATGCCGAATGCCACCATTCGCGTTACCATGTCGTCCGATGCGGCGTCTTTGATGCTGACTCGAAGTTCGTAAACACCGGCCTTATATTCGCTTATGTCCAGTTCGTCGTCGAGATCAAACCACCCCCGGCCGTCGGCAGCCATTGTTTTCGCCGGAATAGTCTGCCAGGTTCCCTCCACAACCGGCATGCCACCCTGCAGCACCTCCCGCATCCACAGTAAACCGGACTGCTCGGGAGCTGGTATTCCGGCGTGCACGCAAAACGAATAGTAGAAAATATCGCCGGTTTCGTATATCGGGACACCCTGCACCATTTTGACCTGTTCCAGCTCGTTCACCTGGATATTCTCGTCATCAAATAGTCCGGCATCGAGAGGATTGCACAGAACAAGGCTGCTCATTTCCAGTTTGTCCTGTTTCAATTCCGGAACTTCAACCCACGTCGCGGCGGTACCGACACGTTCCGAGCCTTCTTCGCGGACCCCGACACGTACCTGGTAAACACCGGGATCCAGCGCCAGACGACGCGAAAACCGGTAACCTTTGTTCTTTGCCTGTGCCAAGCCTTCGGTCTTCAGGTTCTCGACAATCCTGCCGTCGGAATCGGTAACGACGACCTGGACTTCCATAAGTTCCGTTTTAACTTTGAGCTTAGGACTCTCCGTCTCTGCAGGTTTCTCCTGCCGGAGTGTATCCTCCAGGGGGGCAAAACCGCTTGCGCAGAAGAATAAAAAGGTGAAGATAAAACATGCCAGACATCGATTCATGGCATATTTCCATATCGATAATAAAAGCCACACGATGTTATTCATGTATTTTTAATTGAACAAGTTTTTATTTTATAGGACATTTAATAGAAGCTCAATTACGATCAAGGGATCATATTTTCGATTCGGGATCCTGGGCAACAAATGGTGGAAGGCATGTTCACTCAAATCTTCTGCACGTTAAGTATCGTGCTTTTGGTATCGGCGGGGCTGACGCAAAAACCGCGGATTCACCGGATACCGGGAGTTCAAAAACAAAATATTTTTCGGCCGGATCTCCCCCCAACAAAGGATCCCACACTTCCCGTAACCCGATATACGCCTGTTTTCGCAATAGGAGGTCTTTCCAACCTCCATTACGCTGTAGTCGCGTCTCCGCCGCCAGACAAAAATAAGAATAAAAAGGATACCGGCTATATCCTCCAGAAAGTGAAGGAGTGGAGAACCGCAACCCTGCTGCATAATCCGGGCGAGGCGGACCGGCTCGCAAGGGAAATCGGTGGCTGGCACCAGGAAGACCTGGAAATCGTTTTGAACTTTATAACGGATCTGGCATCACAGCCCGTAAAATCCATCCAGCGCACAGTCTCCAGAACGCCGATACGGAGCCGTCTGCAGCTGACCGCCGAGGAGTCCCGACAGGGGGAACTCAATCGTGTGTTAAAGCAGGGTGCGTTGCTGCACACGGATATCGCTATTCTAGGGTTGGAAACGGGAGAATATCTGGAATTCGGTGCAAAGACGGGCCTGTTTGTTGACGGCCGCGTCATTGACCAGCCCAGGGAAATTCACTGGACATATGCCCGCAGGCTGATCGATTCGGTCTCCCCTTCCCCGTCACAGGATAACATGGTCCGGCAGTGGTACATCGCCACGATAGCCTACATGCAAAGTCGCCGTCTACTGGCCTATGCAAAAGAAAACATCGCGAGGGCACTGGACCTGTTTCCGTCCGACGACCGGATCCTGTTTTATGCAGGAGTTCAGCATGAGACCTGGGCGTTGCCGGCAAGTCAAAACGCCTTTCTGCCTCCGGGCGGAAGCGTCTTTTACGGCTCTAAAAAATCGGAGCTCGCGGCTGCGGAGAAACTATACCGTAAAGCCCTCAAGACGAATCCGGAATCTTCCGAGGCGCGATTGAGGCTGGGAAGGGTTCTGCTTCTTCAGGGCAATCCCCACCAGTCCTTTGTAGAATTAAGCAAGGCGGCCGAAACAATACGGGATCCACAGCTCTCCTATTACAGCTCCCTATATCTGGGACGTGCACTTGAAATGCTGTCCCGCCAAGAGGAGGCAAGAGAGCAGTACGAATTGGCTGCGGCGCTTTATCCGACGGCACAATCCCCGCTGCTGGCCCTGAGCCGGTTGGCTCGAAGCAATAATGATCGGGAAGGTGCAATTCTCGCGGTGCAACGTGTCTTTGAATTGCCTCTCGGGAATGTCAGGGAGGACGATCCCTGGTGGATTTACGACCTGGCACATGTCCGCGATGCGGAAAAGCTCGTACAGGAACTGCAAAAAACTTACGGGGCACTTCCACGTTAAACAGAAATTACCCCACAATCGGGTGGAAAAGGCAGCTTTCCTCTCCACACTCGATAGCTTTAGCAAAAAAGCTTGAAATGGTGCAGACTGCAATGCGGAGTGAAACAACCCGCTATGCAAGAAGTTCCTGGGCCCGGATCAGACGATCGTGAACCCTGACGCCGTTCGGGCACTGGATGGCGCACGCGTCGCAGTCACGACACTGGATACCCCGTATTTCGCGTGGAAGTTGCCAGAAGTTTTCCCGAGCCCGGTTGAAATCACCGGCGAAGTCGTAGTAGGCCAGCATGCGCAATTCATCCGCAACCGGTACGCCCTTCGGGCATATTCCCTCGCACCGGAAGCACATCCGGCAATACCGTTCGCGAATCTCTTCGTTCATGACGAATAAAATCTTTTCATCCTGTGCCGTAAATTCTTCCGTCATAGCCCGGAAATTGATCTCGACCTCGCTGATTTCTTCCTGAAACGGAACCGTCGTGGATATGGCGGGATTCCGTAGAACCCATTTCAGTGCGGCCAGGCCGGCTTCGTTGGTCAGAGTGTTCTCTTCGGGAATCGGTCCGGGAGTTGCGGTCGCAATAATGACCTTCATCGCCACCACGCCGATACCGGCATCGTGCAGTTTCTGAATGGCCGCGTCCCGGAAAGGAGCCCCGATCGCGAAACTGTAGGTAGTCTGAACCACGTCGAATTTTCCGACATCGAGGATAAAATCCACCATGGCGTTCGGATCGTGCGTGCTGACGCCGATGAACCGTGCCTTCCCCTGTTGTTTGACCAGTTCCATGGTCTCGATCATTTCGTCGGTGATTTCCTCGGGCTTATGGCGACTGTGTTGATGATACACGTCGAGGTAGTCCGTTCCGAGCGTCTTGAGGCTGGTCTCCAGGTCCTTCAGGATCGTCTCCTTTGTGTTCGAATACGTTTTGCTCGCAAGTACGATCTTGTCCCGCTTTCCCTTGAGGGCCCGCCCCAGCTCCTGTTCGCTTTTACCCTGTCCGTAGATCCTGGCAGTGTCGTAGTAATTGATTCCCAGATCGAGTGCACGTGCCAGAATTTCCTGATCAGGATAGGAACCTGCGGCACAGCCGACACTCGTAACTTTCAGTCCGGTTTTCCCCAAGGTTCGAAAGGATAATCCGGCTGGAGACGCCTGAGGAAGCAGTGCCCCCAGGCCGTTGTTGGAAACAAGCCCTGCCGCCGGCAGCGCCAGACCGGTCTTCAGGAATTTTCTGCGCGATGATTTATGTTTCACGGAACCTCCTCTATGATACAAACAGACTCATTCAGAAATTTTCTCCGGATTTCGGCTATTGTATACCAGAGTGCGATTTTCGGTTATACATATTCGACCGGGCTGATTGCTCGGTTCTGAAACGGCTTCCCATACCGGATGACATGTGCCGTTCCCAAAAAGGTGAAATAACCGGAGTGGAATCAGATAATATCTGCGAGTTACGGCCCCTCTTCGAACCTGAATACCGGAGTTCCCTTCAACCCGGCTGAAAGGCTGCAGCCCATAAAGAGAGGTTTGCCGTTGGGCATTGTATGCACCTTATTTTCCGCAGCTACGGCCACTTCGGTTTCCGCATTACCTGAAGACCGGGCGATTTCCCGAACCGGACGGATCAGATTGTCTTCAGCCCAGGCTTTCGCTTCTTCGAAATTTTCGAACTGCCTGGCGCCCGGGAGCCCCTCGATCCGAAACACCTGCCGGCATGCCCGGATCTCCGCTTTCCGTGTTCAATACTTCCTCTTCGGTATCATGCAGCATAAAGCAGGGCCATGCATTCCCCGACTAAAAAGACCCATCATTTCGCAGTGAAAACAGGATGCCATCCAATGACGCTTCAATACCGCAGTCTTTCCAGGTAAGCGTAGCTGTGGGACACACTCTCGAACGGGCTGGCTGGTCTGTCATGCTCCACAATGTAATGTTTAATGCCGGCTTTACCGGATTGGGAAAATATACGCTTCCAATTGATGATTCCGCTACCGACTTCCGTCATATCCTCAAGCGTATCGCCGAAAGTCTGACTCCCGCCAGCTGTCATTTGCGGGAATTTCTTTATATCTTTCACATGTACCATAGGGAAACGTCCGGGATAACGGTTGAAATACTCCACAGGATCGCTTCCGGCCACGCGAATCCAGCACAGGTCCAACTGCATCCGGACCAGATCGGCGTCGCAGCACTGCAGCAATACATCGTAAGGCAGTTTCCCGTTTACGGGTAAAAACTCGAACCAGTGATTGTGGTAGGCGAACTGGGTTCCCGCTTCCCGGCACGCTTCCCCGGCTCGATTAAAAACATCCGCAATCCGCTCCCAGATATCGGGGTTCCGGCGATCCGCTTCATCAATCCACGGCATTACAATGTAGCGGTTTCCGATCACATGGCTTGCTTCAAGCACTCTAGGTAGATTATCGGGCTCGAGACCTTGCAGAGTCACATGCGTGGAAGGGGAAACAAGTCCCTGTCGGTCGAGTGCGTTACGCACCTCGTGAGGAGTTTTGGACCAGTAAGAAACGGATCCATCTGTATCCAGTGCAAACCCGGCCAGTTCCACTTCCCTGTACCCGATACCGGCGATTTTCGCCAGGGTGCCTTCAAAATCCCGCTGCATGGCATCCCGGACAGTGTATAACTGCACTCCGACAGGTTCGACTTTGCGTCCGGAGGAGGCACATGTCCAGCGGATGTCCAATAGCGCGGCTGAAGTTAAAGTTCCTAAAAATTCGCGGCGATTCATTTTCTTTATTATTCTCCCGGATAAAACACCGCATCAAAAAAGGCCTTCATCTTAGCGGCGTATGGCACTCCGTACATGGCAAAAACAGCCTTGGTCCCTGCATCGGGCTTCCAGTCGAAAAAGGCATGATTGGCACCTTCCACCACATCGTATTTCACGGTCTGTCCCGCTGCCTTCAATGCGTCCGCGTAGGACCGGACCGCTTCATCCGTAATCAGCATATCGAGACTCCCCCGCAGCAGGTACTGGGGCACCGCTCTCTTCTTCCCATCCGGAATGTTTTCAATGGGAGCAATGGCGTCCACCCAGGATTTGTCAGGCGACTCCCCGACGAAACTCTGCAGCATCGCCCCGTCGAAAACGCCGTAACTGGGGGCAGTCACCTGTAGAGCCCGGGAGATCTCCCCGCGCACCTGTTGCGCAGTCTTCCCTTCCGGTATGTAACTGGGGAAGAATTCGAAAACCCCGGGAGTTTTACCGAATCCGCCGGCGCCGATTTTATCATTCATATTGGCCGCAACCGCGGACAAATGGCCACCGGCGCTGTCCCCGGTAACGGCGATCCTGCCCGGGTCACAGCCGTATTCGCCCGCGTGCTCCTGGATATGAACGATCGCACCGAAAACATCTTCGATCAGATCGGCCATGGTATTGGGCACTTCGTCCCCATCGCCCTTATTAATCCAGCGGTAGTCGATGCTGAAAGCGACATACCGACCTTCTTTAATGAGTTCCCGGGCAAGCCCGCGCATAATGTCTTCCGTGTTGGTGGACCATCCTCCTCCGTGAATAATGACAATGCCCGGCAGGTTTCGGGCGCCGTCCGGAGAAAACACATCGTATTTTAATTTTTTTAAGCCAGGTTGGGCATAGATCACATCCTGAATCACACGGAAGCCCTCGAGTTTCTCTTTCTCGATAAATGACGCGCCGATCGACTGGTCCTTATCCACGACGACATCAAACATAGGGGTCATGGATTCGTAGTACATTTTTCCCCACCGACCCGGCGTCGCGTAATAACCACCGTCGAACACGTACCCCGTGTCGGGTTCGGCTAAAACGCGGATGACCGTGCCGGCAGCCACTATCCCGTCCTCGGGAATGACCGGGTCCAGCCTGACGCGGCCGTTTTCAGGAGTATCGACAGTTATTTTGAAGGATGCATTCTCCGATCCGGTCTCCGAATAAGCGGCCAACGGCAAAACAACAGATAGAATCGCCGATAAGAACACTCTGATAACCCAAGCCATAGTAACCTCCAAAGTGCCGATTGTATGCCTGTTCGGGGCGGCAGACTATACATTATTTTGAACATCATAGTAGTCTTTTCTCATTGAAAGGAAGATTCGACTGTCCGATACCGGACCAATCGTCTATAATCTCAAGCATTCAGGGGCTACCGTTTAGGGCAACACAGCCACCGCGAATGGAATTTTCATAGTCGGCGGAAGTCGCGAAGGACGAAAACAGCCCGGGATCGGATATAAATGCGCGGTTTTGACCGGAATGCCGTCGAAACCAAGTTTGAACAAGGGAGAAATCAGGATGGGTAATGATCAGAAAGGGATACGGGTCAAAAGACGCGATTTTATTAAGGCAACCACTTTTGCGAGTATGGCGGCAGTCCTTCCGGCGGCAAGTCTGGCCAGTCAGAACACAATGATCGGATCCAAACCAAGCCCGGTCGGGACGCGGAGAGATCTGCTATTTACCAGCGACGATCCCAATAAATTCGGGAAATTGATGGAATCGATACGATCTATGAAAGAATTCGATTTCCAGGTAACCCCGATCAAGGTCGACTATCAGAAACTGGAAGAATCCGCCGCCGAAATCCGCAAGCATGACGCAGACATTCTTGTGATCAATCTGCCCGGCGCCGGCATAACTTCAGCCAGGATAGCCCAGCATATCGACAACCTGGACATTCCCGTCATAGTTATCCCTACAAGTCACGAACTGATCATGCTGGATGCGGATGTCGTGGCTTCGCTCCGAAACAAAGGCATCAATGCCATGCTGGCCAATTCGGAATCCGACGTTTTGGAGCTGGTAAAGATCCTGGCAGCCCCAAGGATTCTGGAAGGAAAGAAGGCCCGCATTTACGGCAGGCCGTTCGATTCCTCCAGCGTTCCTGCGCCCCAACTCAATGCGGACTATATCTATAAACATACGGGAGTCAGGCTCGAATACCGCCCGATATCGGATTTGAAACCGCTGCTTGAAACGGTGGATGAAACAAAAGCCAGGGAGGAAATGCAGCGTTGGAAAAAGGGCGCGATGGAGATCGTCGAACCAACGGACGACTCCCTTCTCAAATCCAGCAGGATGTACGTTCTGCTGCGCTCCATCATGGAAAAGGATGGGCTGTCCGGGATCTCCATCGATTGCCTGAGCTTCTCGTTCGATCCGGAACCGATGCTGCCGCTGCCCTGCCTCGGCTATACCAGGTTGAGGGACGAAGGCTTTGCAGCCGCGTGCGAAGCCGATGTCTGTATGCTGCTGTCCTCCATGTTTCTGCAGGAGATCAGCAGGAAGCCGTCCTTCTTTTTCAATGTTTCCGAAGTCGACTCCCAAAATTCCCATACCATCCTGCGTCATTGCGTCGCGCCTGTCCGTTTACTGGGTGCCGATGCCGAGCCTCTGCCCTACAGGCTGCGCGATTACCACGGTTTCGGCAGGGACGTTGTGCCGGAAGTCCAGTTCCCGGTAGGGTTGGAAGTCACTATAGGCGGATTCAGCAAGGACCTGAAAGATTTTGTAGCATGGCCGGGAAGGATCCAACCGGGGATACACGACATGGAAACTCCTTCGTTCGCAAACGTTCCGGACAATGCTCCGGCCAGAATGAAAAATATGCGTAGATTCTGCTCGAACAGGGCTGAAGTGAAAATAAACAATGTCGACCGCTTTCTTCAAAGCATTGCCGGCATCCACCAGGTTTTTGTCGCGGGAAGCTACACGAAAGCAATCTACGAAGCCACGGCTCGAATGAATGTCAGAGTTACAACCCCTCCGAACATGACGGCGCCGGAGGCTTAACGACGGGATAAAGCAGGCGAAAACAAGACGGGGCGAACACCAACTTGTCCGCCGAAGCCTTTAAGGCGAAGGCGGAAGGTTCGCCCCTACATATCATTGATCCTTCCTTTGATCCGTTTTTCTACCAGGGATGGCCCTTCCACCCTTCTATGGACCTGCCGGGGCCTTCAAACCAATACTCTTTACCATTCATAATCTTGTGAAACCTGGGACCGAGGTGAATCGCCTGGAACAGTAGCGGCTTGTTGACAACTTTAAAGTTGCACGGATTATGGTGCAATCCCTTTGGGATGAAAACAAATGTGGGTTCCGTAATGATGTGCTTTTCTTCTTCCGGCCCCATGCACAACTCGACTTCCGCATCGAAACTGCTCCAGATGTCCGGCATCTGGGCGCCAAAAAAGCAGAAATATTCGTCGCACAGGTGATGATGGCCCTCTTTCTCCATGAAATTGGGCTGGGTCACCACCTGCCAGCCGATATTGATGCTGGCCCCGGGTATCTGCCACGCCCCCCGGAAGTACGGGGCGGGCTCCCCGAAAGCCGGTATCAACGCACTCAGTTCGTCTTTCAGGCCGGTAAATAAATACTGCGAGTATTTGTCACCCAGGGGCCTGTCCAGGGTGAAGACGTCTGAATCGGAAGCAGCCCGGGCATCCAGGACATTCGTGCCCGCAACCGCTGCGGCAGTGGTCCCTACGGCCACATTTTTAACAAAATCTCTTCGCGTCAAGCTTTTAATATATTTCTCATACATGAGGGTTTCTCCTCTTGTTCACCGAATCGTTTTCATGATCGATGAATCCGCTTGTTTCTAACACAATTATGTTTGTCGGCACAAGCGGAAAGCCCCTATGCGCAAGCCCTATAACCGCAGGACCGGAAAGTCTAAAACAATCGAGAAACAAAGCGTTCCAAATTCACGGTCCCGGTATATAATCCGTTAGCCAAGGAGAGAAAATATGAAAAACGCCTGTGTNNCCGGACGGCGCCGAGCTTTTCAAAGCACGGTGCGGCACCTGCCACGAAAAAAACGGGGAAGGTCTCGCTTCCGCTGAAATCCCTCCTATAAACAATACCCCTCTGAGTGCCGAAAGAATCGCGACGATAATCATTGAAGGCAAAGGGGGCTACCGGGTGCATAACACGCCGATCGTCAATATCGATAAAGCCGGAGCCAAGGCCATTGCGGAGTATGTGAAAAACCTCAAATAAACCCTTCCGACGGTAGCTGAAGACGGACCTGAATTCAGAATGTTGGCAAGTTTACAGGTCGGCAAGTTCGCAGGTTCTGTTGTCAGGTTAAAAGTTACAGGTACCTGTGAAATATACGTAATCTCTTAAATCACTCGATATTTAATCCGGTTTGTTTCTCATCCGAGGAGGGGGCTGGAGTAACCCGCACCATCCGTCGAAGATCCATCCGCCAGTGGTTCGGTTGCCGCAACGGAAGTTTCCTTCCCATTAAAAACAGACTGCTTAAAACCGGACAGAACCCTCTCCAGAGCAGGGGTAAAGGACGAAACTGATTTAAGCCGCACGACAAGATCCCAGAAAGGCTCGCACTTTTTCCAGGCGGCTTTAAATGCAAAATGACGCATTTTTATGGGAAGAGTCTTCTGCAGAACGGTTGTTTTAAGAATATTTTCCCAGGAATAAAACTCCCTGTATGCCCACCGGTAGCCGGCCTCCAGTTGCTCGGCGGACATCCGCCGGGGTTTAAAAACGGCATGACGGGTATCGTACCTGTCCCAGTTGAAGCTTGTCAGTCGCTTCTCCCGCTGCAGGTAATGAAAAAGAGGCGTATCGGGATAGGGTGTTAGAATATGGAATGTAGCTGTTTCGATTCCCTGTTCAATGGCCCATTCCACGGTCCTCTCGAAAACGTCGGGGCCGTCTTCATCAAGCCCGAAAACAAAGCTTGCGTTGACCATCACGCCGGCATCGTGCAATCGGCGCACGGCAAGGCGGTAATCGTGATCCAGATTATGCAATTTATGCTGCGTTCTCAGGTTGTTGGAATTCAGCGTCTCGAATCCGACAAACAGACTTTTTAATCCGCATTTTGCAGCTTTTTCGATCAGGCCTGCAGTGAGGCAGGATGCAACCGTGCCTGCCGCCTGCCATAGGCGTCCCATGCCGCTCAGGCCGTCCAGCAGCTGAAGAGTGAAAGAGGGATCTCCGAAGAAGTTGTCGTCCAGGAAATAGAGGTGTTTCCCCCGCAGGCTGTCGATTTCAGACAAGGCCCGGTCAACATCCAGGGTGTAAAAAGAACGGCCGTTCCTGAAAAAGGAACTCTTGTAGCAGAAGTCGCACTGAAACGGGCAGCCACGCGATACGACTATCGAGTTGGGCACCAGATAAAGCCTGCGCCGGAGCAGGTCCCTGCGCGGAAAAGGCAGCCGGTGCAGACTCCGTTTTGTGGAGACGTAAACCTTTTTGGGGTGCCCGATCCTGTATTCCTTCAGGAATTCCGGCCATGTATCCTCACCGGGGCCTATAAAGACAGTGTCCGCGTGCCCGGCCGCTTCCTTGGGCGTGGAGGTGACATGCAATCCGCCCAGACAGACATAACTGCCCCGTTCGCGATAGGAATCGGCGATTTCATAGGCGCGGAAGGCTGAGGTGATGTACACCTGGATTACGACCAGATCCGGGCGATCGTCCATATGGATGGACTCCACATGTTCGTCGCAAATGGATATCTCATCATCGGGATCCAGGTATGAAGCCAGGGTAGCCAATCCCAGCGGAGGGAAAAGACTGTACTTAATCGATCGCCAGAAAGGACTTTTCGCTTCCGTCAGCGCAGGCAGAATCATTTTTACTTTCATCAGGATATCTCACAGGGATATACCACCAGAATAATCCGTAAGCTGACAGGAATCCGGACAGCAGACGCCAACCCGTCTACACGGCTTCGCTGGAAGCGTCGTGTAAATCTCTTTTATTAATAATGGATCCGGGCAGGGCTCCGAACCTGCGGGTTCGAGAGTAGAAATCCGTAAGGGCTTCCTCCAGGTCCGACTCATTGAAGTCGGGCCATAGCTTCGGGCAGAAATACAGCTCGGAGTAGGCTGCCTGCCATAAAAGGAAGTTAGACAGCCGGTGCTCGCCCGCGGTTCTTATAACCAGGTCGGGATCCTCAATACCGGCTGTGGAAAGAGCACCGGAAAACAGCTCCTCGGTAATCTGTTCCGGCTTTAATTTGCGGCGGACAACATCGCGGACAAGCGAATGGACGGCTTCGATGATTTCATGGCGGGCTCCGTAGTCCAGCGCGATTCTCAGGTGAAGCCGATTGCAGTGCCTGGTTTCGTTTTCAAGGATCTCCACGGCCTTACGAACAAATTCAGGTATGCGGTCGCGGCGACCGAAAACCGAGATCCGGATGTCGTTGCGCAGCAGATTATCCCGTTCCGACAGGAAATAACGTTGAAAAAGGTTGAAAAGAGTGCGCACTTCCTTTTCCGGGCGCTTCCAGTTCTCGCTGGAAAAAGCGTAAACCGTTACAACCGGAATCCGGAAGCGGCCGGCTCCTTCCAGGAGGCGCCGAACCGCCTGAACTCCCATCTCGTGCCCTTTCCAGCGAGGGAGGCCCCGCTGCTCGGCCCACCGCCCGTTTCCGTCCATAATAACAGCCAGATGATTCACAGGATTTTCTACGTTATTCATAAAGTCCTTAGTGCCGTAAAGTATCTGCAGACAAGACTCCCGATCATTTTTGACAGCCGGTTTAACTGTGAGAAGGAAGAGGATTTATTTCAGTGCCGATCGAAGACCTGCCGGATGCGCGAACCTGGGCCGGATCCGGAATCAAACTAGAAAGCTTTTCAAGGTAGCTTTCAAGCGCGATGCGCCCGGCCTTACTCAGGCAGTAGGTACTTTTGGGTTTTCTACCCTCGAATTTCTTATTACATATTACGTATCCGGCCGATTCCAGCCGTCTAGCCTGAACGCTAAGATTGCCGTCGGTTGTCTGAAGAATTTCGCGCAGTTCCGTAAAAGAGAGCGACTCCTGGACAACCAGTGCGGACAAAATTCCGAGGCGGAGGCGTTCATGGATAATGGGATCCAGTTCGTTAGGAGCCGGACGATTGTTTTTTCGTTTTTTAGTCATTATGCCTCCATGCAATATAGGCGCCGAAAACAATGTGGAGCCACCCGAAT
This sequence comes from Acidobacteria bacterium UBA6911, assembly GCA_002451015.1. Classification (GTDB taxonomy): domain Bacteria; phylum Acidobacteriota; class UBA6911; order UBA6911; family UBA6911; genus UBA6911. The sequence goes on along the minus strand of DKBB01000235.1, from coordinate 4,855 downwards.
CCCAGAGCGATCCATGTCAGTCCCATATCGGGTGAAGACAGGGCCGAAAATGCAGCAGCCAACAAAAAACATACCCCCATGTATCGAATGGGAGGAACGGAAACCTGCCCGCCGTTTGTAACGGCCGCCCCGTAACATCCAAGCCATATGACGGGCAGCCAATTCAGGTTACCGGTTTGAACGGCAAGCCCGGTAAAAAGCGCCCCGACAAAAAGAGACGGACACAGGCTCCACAAGATTTTGCGTACCAGCGGCGGATGGATTGGAGTACTCATCTGTCGGCTCTTGCGATAAATTCCTAAAAGAACTATTGTCAGGGACAGGCAGAGAACGATGCCCCAGGTTGTAAGGGATAAGCGGGGATCGGCGGGAGTGCTCCAGGGCGCTCCAGTCACAAAACCGTTGACGGCGGCGCAGGCCATAGCAAGGATACCCGTCGCCACCAAGGCCTTTCCAGGAACCGCAGTCAGCTGGCTTGCCGCTTCCAGTGTCTGTCGAATGTAGAGCAGGTTTTCCTGCGCTTTTTGAATGCCTGGTTGTTCTATCATTGGGCTTGCTCCTCCGAAGTGCGCCGATCATGCCACAATCTAAATTATCCTGTCAAGTACTTTATGTCATAATGTTATTTGTACAACCGAATCTTATTTTCGTTCTGCTATTAAATCAAAAAAACATTTTCAGGCATTGGCTTGACAGGCAGTCATCTAATTCCTGTCGGTTCAATTCTTGTGTGAAAACAACAGATTTGTGAATGGATGGAACGGCTGTTTAAGCAGAAGCCCATGAACCGCTATTTCAATAAATTGAATAATATTGGGAATATTGTAGAATACGCACATCGAAAGCATCCATCATTTGCTTAAATGCTTGAAAGAAAGGGATCGTTATCCAGCTTGACGTGTCCGAGGAATCATAGAGGGATCCATGACTATCAACGTTCTTCTTGTAGATGATCACGCGATATTCCGTAAAGGTCTCGCGCTTCTCGTTAAAGAAGAAGAGGATATGCGCATTGCCGGCGAGGCTGTAAACGGAAAAGAGGCAGTGGACCTCGTCCGAAAATTATCCCCGGATGTAGTGATAATGGACATCAGTATGCCGNNATATGGACGGCATAGATGCGGCTCGGCATATAGTGACGGAATCTCCAAACACCAAAATCCTGGCCCTGTCGATGCACGCGGGAACGCGTTTCGTTGAGGACATGCTGAAGGCGGGAGCCACCGGATACGTATTGAAGGAAAGCGTTCCGGAAGAAATGATCAAAGCTGTACGGTCGTTGATGAGGGGAGAGGTGTATCTGAGTGCCGCAATTTCAAGAATCCTTGCTTCACAATATGTGAACCAACTGTCCCGGGGCGATATTGCGGACAGGAAAACTGAATTGTCGGCTCGTGAAAAGGAATTTCTGCAGCTCGTGGCTGAGGGCTATACCGAAGTACAGGTCGCTGAGCGTTTGTGCATCAGTGTAAAATCGGCCACGTCAAGACGGCGCCGGCTGATGAAGAAGCTGGATTTGGCAAACCCGGAGGAACTGGCAGCTTATGCTTCGACAGACAGGGAAATTAAGACTTCGGCTTCGAGGTGGTCGGAAAACACGTTTGACGATTCCATTATCCGAACAAAACTGCATCCTCCCCCAGTGACACCCGATTTGATCCCCCGGACCAGGCTGCTGGAACAGTTTGAAAAACAGAAAAAACAGCCTCTGACTCTAGTCTCCGCACCGGCGGGATACGGCAAAAGCACACTGGCAAGCAGTTGGCTCGAATCGTGCAACTGCCCCGGAGCCTGGTATTCCCTGGATGAGGAGGATAACGATCTCCGGCAATTCCTGACATATTTTCTGGCTGCCGTTCACAGCATTTTTCCCAACGAGGCGGAAAGCACGCAGAGCCTGCTGGATGCGCCGAATCTTCCGCCTATCCCGATCCTGACCCGGCATCTTCTGAACGATCTTGAAGAAATCGACGAGCCGTTCATTTTGGTTCTTGACGACTACCACCGCATCCGCGAGAAATCGGTACACGACTTGATTGCCGGAATTCTGGAGCATCCTCCCAAGTCGATGCATCTTGTGCTTCTCACCAGGCGGGACCCTGCCCTGCCCCTCAGCAACCTCCGCGGCCGGGGCATGGTGCATGAAGTCACGACAGGCATGCTGCGTTTTACAGCGGAAGAAACGGTTCAATTCTTCGAACAAGCCCTGGGTCTGGCCATAAACGCCCACCAAGTGGAAAACCTCGAAAAACAGCTTGAAGGCTGGGCTGCCGGCATGCGGCTGATCGCACACTCCGTTGAAGATTCCCGGGACCTGGAACGTATACTCGAGAGCCTGCCTGCGGATTTCCCTTCCATCTTCGATTACCTCGGGACGGAAGTCCTGTCCCGGCAACCCGCTCCGTATCTCAACTTATTATTGGAAACCTCGCTGTTTGAAAGATTTTGTGCGCCCCTGTGCGACGCCATCAATCCGCCGGCAGAGGGTAATCAAAAAGGAGCCATAGACGGCAATGAATTTCTGGAATGGTTGAGAAGAACTAACCTTTTCATAATCCACCTGGACCAGCGACAGCACTGGCTCCGGTATCATCACACCTTCCAGCACCTGCTGCGGATCAACCTGGAGCAGTCATTCACGCCGGAAGAAATCAATTTAATGCACACACGGGCCAGCAACTGGTTTGCACAACAGGGACTCTTTGAAGAAGCGATCCATCACGCAATTCTTGCGGGAGACATGGACGGTGCCGCTCAAATAGCGGAAGAAAACAGAATGGCTGCGCTGGATGACGATCAACTGTTCATCCTCCAGAAGTGGCTGTCCCATTTTCCGGAAGAGGTCATTCAAAGAAGGCCGGGACTCCTGATGATTCGGGCCTGGGTCCTGTTTCACAGCTTTAAACGCAAGTCCATTCCACCGATCATCGAGGCCGTGGAATCCATCCTGGACAAGTTCCCGCCCGATAACATGATCAACGGAGAAATCGCTTTTTTTCACGGACACTACCTGATGCTCCAGAACAACGGACGCCAGAGTCTGAATTGCCTCCAGAGTGCCCTGTCGATAATTCCGGAAAAATACACGGAGTTGCGGGGAGAGACCGAGATAAGCTACGGCCTGGCCAGCCAGATGCAGAATCAAACGACGGAAGCCCTGGAAACTCTTTATAATCTGCTGAATAATCAGGCCCCGGATTCCACTTTGAGAAAAACCCGGCTAAGGGGTGCCCTTACATTTATGTACATTATCTCCGGAGACCTGGATAAAGCCGAGGAGGAAAACCGGCGGCTTTGTGATCTTGCGCTGAAATCGGAATATGAATATGCCGGCGTATGGAGCACTTACTTGAACGGTCTGATATGTTACCACCGAAACGACCTGGCGTCGGCCATAAGCCATTTCAGCCTGGCCGTCGAAAAGAAGCACATCCTGTTTACGCGGGCCGCTGTCGACAGCATGGCGGGTCTGGTGTACGCACGTTATGCATCGGGACAGAAAGAAGAAGCCGAGTCCGCGATGCAGTTTCTTCTGGAATATGCCGCAGGTCTTGATGATCCGGATTACACAATGATTGCCCAGGCTTGCCGGATGCGATTGTCGATAATGCAGGGCAATATGAAATCACGGACGAAATCACTCTCGGAATGCCCGCCTGCCGAAAATATGCTCTTCTGGCTGGAAATTCCAGCCGTTAGCTTCTGCAGAATGCTCCTTATCGAAGGAAGCAGAGAGAGTCTGAAGAAAGCAGAGGAAAAACTTCAGGAGCTGAAAGAGCTGAACGTTAACAATCACAATATCATCCAAAACATTTATATTACAGTTCTTCAGGCCCTATGCCTGAATAAGCGGCATCGCACGGAAGAGGCCGTCGAAACCTTGCGGCTTGCCTGCGATCTGGCCGAAAAAGGCAATATCCTGCGTCCCTTCGTCGACATGGGTGCAGCAGCACCGGAACTCCTGCACAGGCTGCGAAAGAACAACCGGTACGCCGATTTTATAAACCGGATTCTTGCCGCCATCCATACGGGGCAAAGCGGCGTGAATCGAACTGCTGCGATATCCCCCAGCGGTCATCAACCCCTGATTGAACCGCTGACAAAACGCGAACTGGAAACGCTGGCTCTGCTGTCGCAGGGAATGAGCAAAAAGGAAATTGCCACACAACTTTTCATCTCACCGGAAACAGTCAAATCCCATCTCAAGAACATCTACATGAAACTGGCAGTCGGCAACCGCCGGGAAGCGGTGGAGAANNCGTCTCCTTCGTCTTATCTGGTTGTCCGGCTCGTCCGTCTCCCGTACGTCATCCCGCGTCTCCCTGCGGTCTTCCCTTACTTCCTGACGGTCCTCTTTTATTTCCTTCTGGGTCTGGGCCAGATCCTGTTCCATCAGGGAGGCAAACTCTTTAAACTGGCTTTTTGCATTTGCCGATGCCTGGGCGGCCGCATCATCTGCAAAGGAGAATTTCACGCTTTTTACTGATTGGATAATCTGCTGTTGTCGTTCCGCTCTCGCCACTATCGCCTGAAGATCTTTCGCATCTCTGACGGAGTCCATATTGTCGTCGAATTTGTTGGCACGATCCCGTGCAAGATCATTACGGTCATCGTCGGTATAAAAGCCGGTATTTGCATCGTCTCTGCTTCCAGCAAGTTCTCTTCGATCCGATCTAACCTCGGAACGGCCGGCCTTGAGTTCCCGCTTCGCCTGTTCCGCCTTTTCAGCGCTCTGACCGAGTTCCCGTGTCATATCGCCGGCCAGTTGAGACGACAGGGCATTCAGATTTTCAACGTCGTTATTCGCATATGCATTTTCCAGGTCCGCCAGCTTCTTTCTGTAGGCCTCCAGTTC
>DKBB01000026.1 GCA_002451015.1 Acidobacteria bacterium UBA6911 | reverse complement strand
AGAACATGGGCATGCCCATGTTCTGAACAGCCTTGCGCTTCAAAATGCCGGTATTGATGCTGCGACCGGCGATCCGCCCGGCGGCATTATTGAACGCGATCTGGAGACCGGCCTGCCGACAGGACTGCTGTTCGGCATGGGGGGGTATCTGTCCGAAAGGATTCCCGGACTGGATGAAGCCGAAATCGAGCGGGGTGTGGAACGGGCGAATGAAAAACTGCTTTCCTATGGCATTGCGTCGGTTCAGGATGCTTCGCCTTCCAATGATTTGAAGCAATGGAAAAGATTCGAGTCCTGGAAACAGCGCGGTCTCTTTGTTCCAAGGATCACAATGATGCTCGGATTGCGGGCCTTTTCGGCTTTTGACGAAAAGACCTATTCCTGCAGCCTTCGGGGTACCGATCTCCGGTTGGGCGCCGTGAAGATCATGGTCGACCGGGTGACCGGCAGTCTCGAGCCTTCGCAGGAGGAATTAAACGAAATCATCGCATCCGTTCACGCTGCAGGATTTCAGGCGGCAATGCACGCCATTGAAGAACCGGTTGTGGAGGCGGCCATCGAGGGAATAGCCTATGCCCGGAGCCTGCATCCCCGGTCCGATTACCGCCACCGCATCGAGCATTGTTCCGTCTGCCGCCCCGCGCTACTAGAAAAACTGGCCGATCTTGGATGCATGGTGGTGACACAGCCGGCATTTCTGCATTACGAAGGCGAGCGTTATTTAAAGACCGTTGCAGCCGACGACCTGGAAAATCTGTATCCGGTCGGCGCGATGGCTGCAGGCAATCTCCGTACGGGATTCGGTTCCGATTTTCCGATTGTGGATCCCAATCCGATGGTTGGTATCGGGGCTGCCGTTACACGCCGGACCGAAGACGGCCGCAGGGTGCCGGGGAAGGAAACCGATCTTCTCCAGGCCATCAAAATGCAGACGCTGGAAGCTGCCGCAGGGAATTTTGAAGAAAACCTGAAAGGTTCCATAAGCCCTGGGAAATTGGCGGATTTCGTACTGTTGAGTGAAGATCCGTTTTCCGTCTTCCCGGACAGAATCAAAGATATTCGGGTGAGTTTAACCGTTCTTGGCGGCAGAATTGTCTATGGCGACGTGTGATTTTTACGGAGCCGTTGATTTCTTAAAGACGCGGGAACCGTTTTGCTTTAAAGTAGTGCGCGCACACAAAACTGAAACAGCCTGCGACCGCAGGCAGGAGGAAAAATGGGCGGATTATTCGGCGCAGCATCCAAGGAAGACTGCAGCATCGACCTTTTTTACGGTACCGACTACCACTCCCATCTGGGTACCAGGCGGGGAGGTATGGTCGTCCACAGCAGCAAAGGATTTAAACGAAACATTCATGACATCTCCAACACCCAGTTCCGCTCGAAATTCGAGGACGATTTGCCCAAACTTGAAGGGGAAATGGGAATCGGCGTTATCAGCGACCATGAAGATCAGCCGCTACTGATCGGTTCCCATCATGGAAGATACGCTCTGGCGACCGTGGGGCGCATTCATAACCTTCAGGCTCTCACACAGACAGTGCTGCAAAAGCGTATCGCCCACTTTTCCGAGCTGTCCATGAATGAAACCAATCCTACGGAATTGGTGGCGGCACTGATCAACAATCAAGAAAGCCTTGTGGAAGGGATTAAAGCGGCGCAGGCGGCCATCGAGGGATCCTGCACCATGCTGCTGTTGTGCGAAGACGGTATAATCGCGGCGCGGGATCGCCTGGGCCGCACTCCGTTATGCGTGGGAAAGAAAGAAGGCTCCTATGCGGTCACCATGGAAACGGCCGCGTTCCCGAATCTCAACTACGAGAGCGAATACTTCCTCGGCCCGGGCGAAATCGTGCGCCTCACACCTGAAGGCATGGAGCAGTTGAATCCGCCCGGCGAAATTCTGCAGATCTGCGCCTTTCTGTGGGTCTACTACGGCTATCCGGCTTCCACCTACGAAAGCATCAATGTGGAAGCGGCGCGCAACCGTTGCGGGGCCGCGCTCTATCGTGCGGACAACGTCGAGGTGGACTATGTGGCGGGCATTCCCGATTCCGGAGTCGGCCATGCCATCGGGTACGCGGCTGAAGCCGGCCTGCCCTATCGCCGGCCATTCGTAAAATACACGCCGACCTGGCCCCGTTCTTTCATGCCTCAGGACCAGAGGGTGCGCGACCTGGTCGCCCGCATGAAACTGATCCCGATTCATGAACTGATTCAGGACAAGCGCCTGCTTTTCTGCGAGGATTCCATCGTCCGGGGCACCCAGCTCAAGGACATCATCAGTCGGCTGTATACGCTGGGGGCAAAAGAGATCCATATGCGACCGGCCTGTCCGCCCCTGGTATACGGCTGCAAATTTCTCAATTTTTCGCAATCCAAATCCGAAATGGAACTTGCCGGAAGAAAGGGAATTCAGGAAATCGATCCGGACCATAAGGTCGATCTCGAAACCTACGCGAATCCCGATTCGGAGCCGTATCGAGCGATGATCGAATGTATCGGCCGGCAATTGAATCTTACGACTTTAAAGTATCAGAGACTGGACGATCTGGTGAAGGCGATCGGCCTGCCGAAGGAAAAACTCTGCACCTACTGCTGGGACGGCAAGTCGGAAAGCTAGCCTGCGATCAAGTTGCAACTATCGGGGGAGATTGGAATATGTTTTTATCGCGTCGACAATTTATTCGAAATTCCGCGGTTGCCTACGGTGCGGTGGCTATGCTGAAATCAGAGGCCATATCTAAAGCGGCGGAGGAAACCGGACTGAAGGATGCGTTCAAGGGGGATTTTTATATCGGGACGGCCATCGGCACGCAAAATATGCAGGAATCCCGGCCGGAGTATCTGTCCTTGCTGGCCAGGGAGTTCAACGCCATCACTATGGAAAACAATATGAAATGGGGCGTTGTGCATCCCGACGAGGACA
>DKBB01000044.1 GCA_002451015.1 Acidobacteria bacterium UBA6911 | reverse complement strand
GTCGCCCCGGCAAAGGCCGGCGGCCTGTGAAAAACGGGTTGCCCGTCTTCTTCGTGCCGGTCATCAAAGGTAGGCACATAGGCCGTCCAGACATCAAAGGCCAGGACACGCTGCCGGAAATTATCCGACGGTCCCAGGGAAAAGTACTGGTCCCACTCTCCACTGAGAGCGGTCCAGGAGGTGCTGGTGTCGAACCATCCCCAGTCCCGCGTGGCTTTCAATCGCAGCGCGTTTCCTCTGGTGGGATTGCCGTAAAAATCGCGGTTGTCCCAGAAAAGGGACAACTCGACGCCGTTGGTCCTGAGATTTTTGTCTATCTGATCTCCGTCGATTTGCTGGGAACGATAAAAGGGCGACACTTCCAGATATGTCTTGCCGCTCTCAAGTGGGTTCCAGGACGTGGCCCCTGCATCCCCTGAAGTGACCAAACCGCGTTCCATAACATAGGTGTTAATGATTTGGTCCCTGCCGTGGCCCATAGGCAGCACATACTTAAAACGCAACCGGAAGGCGTTGTCCCATCCGTCGCCTTCGATATAGTCGTTTTTATCGGACTCATTGCTGCCGGCCCGTTCGGTAAGGTACTCAGGGTTACCGTCCGTGTAGCTCTGGATATCTTTGTAGGTTCCCACGTGAATATAGGGATCGAGAAACAAACGCTCTGAAAAGGGGGGGAGCAAATTCGAGCCGATGAGGAATCCCATAGCCGAACCCTTGGTCCCTGCAGTGACCGCGGTGAGGAGCGTTGACTGCGGCTGGGGATGACCGAGGACGCCGTAGGCGTATCCTACCGCCGCCCCGAAGGAGTCATTGTAAAAGGGGAAAGGGACGCTTAATATCTTTTTCTGGGGTTCCTGATCTGGACCCACAAAGACACTCTGGCCGAAGGCGGTTTGACCTGCCAAAGGCAAGAGTACGAGAAATATCCATACCAGGCGCTTCAATATTGATTCCACTTTTTTATTTTCTATACCTCATGAGTATCCATATTTTCTTCACTCATTATTGCTGTTTCATGCTCTCCGTAAACGCCCTGAGTCTTCCTGCCCAGTATTTAAAGGCTTCACCGGCTGAGCCATACTTGGTAAATCTCTCTGTAAATCCGGCAGTCTGTGTATCTTCAGCAACCGCGATCACCTCGTTGCTGACTGAATCGATTGCAATTAATTCTGCACTTGTGGCGCCTGAGCCGGTCCAGGAGCCAGTGGTACCTTTTCTTATTGCACTGACCCCCAACCCAATGGGGACGACGGTGGTAATTCCACTGATGACCGGGCTGCTCTGCTTAAGACCTGTGAGCGCGATCTTGAGGACAACCACGTCAGGGCCGGGTTCAGCCACGAATGGAATTCTGTCTTTGTAAGCATCCATGATTTCCTTTTCAAATTCAGCCGTTAACCCTGTTAACACCTCCGGATCGATACCCTTGTATTCTGAATCTTCAGCAAAAAAATAAACCACGTGATCGAGCATAATCTTATTATATTTTCCAAAATCAACCCCGGGTTTGTGCCAGCGCATCCTGGCGCCATCCTTTGGCCCGGGTTCCATTTTGTCATAATACCCGTGAAGAAATCCCGACTGCTTCGGAGCCGAAGCACAGGAAATTAAGGTCATTGCCACTACCAATCCGATAACTATTTTTACCACAGCGTATGATTCTTTTTTCATGACTCCTCCTTTCATGCTTCCACCATTTCATGTTTGATTGTGTTGCCCGAACTTCCTGATCGGGCAGTTGTCGTCGTCATATTCTTGCTCTCTTCTTCATGAAAAGGTCCTCTGACATTTCATGACCTTTCACTATTTAATTTATTTATCCAGCACCTCGGTGAGCGGGCTTCCTGTTGCTCCTGAAGGAGCTTTAACCTTTAGATACTTAGAAAGGGTTAACGCAATGTCAACCGTGTGGACCTCTCTGAAAATATATTTTGCAGCCAAACCATTCCCGGCGAAAATTATAGGAACAAAAGTATCATACCGCCAGGGTGACCCATGCGTACTGGCTACGGTCAAGCCATCAAAATCGTTTACAAACCAGTGGGGTTCGAGAACCAGGTAGATATCACCCGAGCGTTTTGGATTAAAGTTGCGAAGTATCTGCTGATATAATCGGGTATCCGGCATTTTTCCTTCTATCAGATCAATACTTGGAACCGCGTATGCGATACCATTAAATTTAACCAATTCTTTCGCTATGGCCCGGGACACTTCATCAACATCAAGGTTATGCTTTTTTATCATTTCATTATTCAAATAGATGTACGGATGGTTGAATCCTGAAATAAGTTCTTCGGCGAGACCGTACTTTGATTTTAATTCTTCGATGGCCCTTTCTTTATCCAGACTGTCNNGGCACAAAATATTGCGCATCAATACCAAACTCGTTTAGCTGGGCGGGAACAGCTGCTGCGCCATGATCGGCAGAAAGTACAATGAGCGTATTTGCCAAACCGACCTGTTTATCAATAAAGGCAAATAACTCAGACAAGGTTTTGTCGAGCCGCAGAAGATTATCTTCACTCTCCAGACTTGACGGGCCAAACACGTGTCCCACATAATCCGTGGAAGAAAAACTGATTGATAAGTAATCGGTAACGTTATCTTTCCCCAGATCTTCCTTTACAACGAGTTCTTTCGCGAACTTGAGACATAATTCGTCCCCCGCAGGGCTGATGGTGAGCAACGTGGTGAATAGCTTGCCATCGGCCTTTCCAAAGGGGTGGGGAAATACCACTCCATACCCTGGCAGGTTCGTTTCATATGCCATATCATCGAAGTCGCCGTAGATGTAGTCTGATTTGTCATGCATCAGGTCCCAGTTTGTGTTGGCATACTCCAGCGGAAGCTTTTTCCTGTTCCACTCTTTGACCCATTGAGGATAGTCATCGTAATAATAGGTACTTGTTACAAACTCCCCTTTTGATTTGGAAAACCAGAACGCTTTTCCGGCATGGCCTGCCAGTGTAACAGCCCCGCGGTCTTTCACAGAGACCCCAAATATTTTTGCTTTGCCATTTGTACGTAAGGCCAGTTCGTCGCTGAACGTTGTGGTCAAAATTGTTGAAGGAGAGCGACCATCCGTTCCTGCCAGTTTTTGGGTGGGATCCACTTCAATATTCTTATCCACGCCACCGCTCTCTCCAACAAGCGGATAACGGGCATCTTCAATGTTATAGACCACCCGGTTGAGTTCTTTATCAAACCAGATATTTCCTGTCATCCCGTGATCGGCCGGATCGGCACCGGTTGCAAGGGTCGCATGACCTACCACAGTTTCGGTATTGGCATGACGGTGATGCGCGTTTTCATACACGATTCCCTCCTCGTATAAGTAACGAAATCCACCCGGTTCGAGTCTATCGAGAACCATAGCCGGCATGTCTCCCCGAAGCTGGTCAACGACAATCTGCAGAACGAGTTTTGGCCTGGCTTGTTCTTCGGCATTGGCTGAGGTCAAAACCAGAGACGCAAACAGAACAACAGACATACATGCAATTCGTATCATTTTTTTCCTTTGCATAATCTATGTCATCGACTCTATCTTCTCCCGGCCGCTGTGTCAGGCCCCAAAAGGACGCCGGATGTTCGTTTGTAATACTATATTATTTCAGTCGTTCCGCCTTCGGTGCCTTCCAGGTCTTCATCTTATCTTCGTCGGGGACGTAGATCCGAAGGTTAACGCTCAGGTCCTCATCTTTGCGATTGATGGGCAACCAGTTCTCNNGATCACATAGTCATGCATCGCGTTCATGGGCTTGCCGTCCGTGGTCGTTACAGGCGGGTACTCGGCTTCTTCTGCCGGAAGGCCGATAGGCCCGATCACCGAGGATGCGACGAGGGTATCAAGATTCGTCTTGCCCTTGGGCTCA
>DKBB01000158.1 GCA_002451015.1 Acidobacteria bacterium UBA6911 | reverse complement strand
GTTTTTCATGTTTGACCCGCACCGATTTCTTCGTTAGTCTCTCCAATCGAAGGTCTTTTTAGTGAACCTCTTCAGTGGTATTGGAATTTAATGAAGGCATTTAGCCATTTAACCAAGTTCATAAAGCTCTATCGGGGAACCATCGCGTTATCGCTCTTTCTACTGCTTTTGAGTGCAGTGTTCGAGGTTCTTCTGATTACTCTTGTGGTCCCCCTCTTCGATCAGGTCCTGACAGTACAGCCGGCTTCTGCAAATACAGGTGCGGAACAATTCGCCTTTCTACAAATTATTCTCAATCTGGTTCCCGGCAGCATCGTTTGGAAGATCGCTGTTAATCTTGTTGTGCTGACCTTAATGAAAGGGATCTGCGTTTACTGTTCAAATTACTTGATGGGTCGAGTGGGTCAGGGGGTGTTGACGGATCTCCGAAACGTTCTCTTCCATCATGTGACCGGGCAGTCCATGCGGTTTTTTACCCTGAACTCCACTGGACGTTTGATGTCACAAATGGGCAACGACGTCGAACAGGTTCAGGAAGCTGTTTCCACGGTAATAGCGGAGCTGTTCCGCGAAATCGTTGTTCTTGCTGCGATGGTAACGGTAGTTTTTATGGTCGATTGGAAGCTTGCTATCCTGACGTCCCTGATCGCCCCCCCTGCCTTCGGGCTGACCTACCTGCTGGGCAGACGCAGCCGGAAGGCCAGCATGAAAGGGCGCCAGGACACGGCGACTATCAACGACCAACTACAGCAATCCTTGACGGGAATGAGGATCATCAAGGCTTTCGGGATGGAATCGTATGAACGCGGGAAGTATAAGAAGAATACGATTCAGTTGTTCCGAAGCAATATGCGGGCAATGGCAGTCTTTTTCCTCAGCTCCCCTCTCATGGAATTCATTGGAGCCCTTGCGTTCGTACCGGTACTGTTCTACGCCCATTCTCATATCACCGACAGTAAATTGACTCTGGGAATGTTCGGCAGCGGTCTTTTCGCGCTTTTTCGAATGTACGATCCCATCAGGAAATTGAGCCGGATCCATGTCAAGATTCAGCGTTCCCTGGCATCGGCAACCAGGATTTCCGATCTGCTGCAAACGCATTATGAAATTCAGGACCGCCCTGATGCCCGCATCCTTGAGGGTATTCGGGATTCCATAGAGTTCAGAGATGTCTCCTTCAACTATAAGGATCAAAACGGTACAACGGAAGTTCTGGACGATATCAACCTGAAGATAAGAAAGAACCAGGTTATCGCCATCGTTGGAAGCAGCGGGGCCGGCAAATCCACCTTGGTGGATTTGATCCCACGCTTTTACGATCCCACTTTCGGGTCCGTGCTGATTGACGAAAAAGATATTCGTGATTATAACCAGGACTCTCTAAGGCGTCAGATTGCAATAGTGACCCAGGAGACGTTTCTTTTCAACGATACGGTTCGAAACAATATCGCATACGGCAACATGAATGCCTCAGATGAACAGATAGTAGCGGCAGCTAAAACAGCCCTTGCAGATGAATTTATCAGGCGCTTCCCGCTGCAGTATCAGACACCAATCGGGGAAAGGGGACAGCGATTGTCCGGGGGCGAACGCCAGAGAATTTCCATTGCCCGAGCGCTTCTGAAAAACGCTCCGATTCTGATTTTGGATGAAGCGACCTCTTCCCTTGATTCGGAGTCGGAAAAATTAGTCCAACAGGCATTGGTAAACCTAATCCGGGACCGGACAACCTTTGTGATTGCCCACAGGCTTTCCACAATTCGTAATGCAGATACCATTATCGTTCTTGAGGAAGGAAAGATAGTGGAGTCCGGAAATCACGAAAACCTGATGGAACAACAAGGCCGTTATTATCGTTTCTTCCGTATCCAAATGGACACGGACGCAGATATGTAGAATATTCTCAGCCCATCGAATTCCCACTCCAGATTTTTTATCCACGGTATCTCCAGAAAATTCTGACTGAAGACAGGGAGCTTTGGGTGTTTGTGAAACGATGAGTGTCCGGGAAATCTTTTTTTTCACAAAATTCTGACTGAGNNGGGTGTCCAGGAAATATTGGAAATATTGGAATGAAACGAAATAAACAGCGCATGGGAACCTAGGAAACCATGGGTGTCCAGGAAATCGTTCTTAAGCAAACGATGGGTGTCCATAAAATCTTTTGAGGACTGAGATTAAACGGTGAAAAGGTTCGCCTTGACGTAAAGCTTTGATGGAGCTAAAGTAATAAGATTTTTAAACCTGAATTTCACTCAGTGTTTCTAACGCGGCCGTAAGGAGACGGAGTAAGCAGTTCAGGCAAGAGACCGGGATGGAACACATATGATTCTGAGCATGACTGGGTATGGAATGGCTTCCGCCCAGAAAGACGACGTTGCGGTTTCCGTTGAAATAAGAACCGTGAATCATCGATTTCTGGACTTGCACGTCCGGATTTCTCGCGAATATCTGTTCCTGGAGGGAGAAATTCAGAAAGCCGTCCGAAAAGTACTGAACCGTGGGCGTGCCGAGATCAATGTATCCATTCAGAATACCGGGCCGACAATATTCCTTGTGAATGAAAATCTTGCGAAGGGATACCTTGAAGCAGGCCAAAAGCTAAGGGAAAGCTTCAATATTCAGGGGGATCTGGATATAAGGACGGTATTAAGTCTACCCGGCATCCTGCAAAATCGGGATACGCTGCCGACCGATACAACCGAAGTTTTTTCTGAACTGACGGGGAATTGCGTGCAGGAGGCTCTCGAAGGAGTGCTTCGCATGCGGCGGCAGGAAGGGGATGCGCTCAAGGCGGACATGTTGAAGAATCTCGATGCAATTGAAGAAGATGCGGACCGGATTCGTGAATTAAGCAAATCATCTGCCGCCGATACCCTGCAAAAGCTGCAGGACAGACTACAACAGCTTCTGCAGCAGAGCCCAGGAAGCGTCGATCCGCAACGACTGGCTCAAGAGGCGGCGCTGCTGGCGGACAAAGCCGATATTTGCGAAGAAATCACCAGGTTGAAAAGCCATATCGAACAGTACCACTCGTTGATGGACGCGGTTGAAAAGACCGGTAAAAAACTGGATTTTCTGCTGCAGGAACTCCATCGAGAAACCAATACTATCCTTTCAAAATCGGGCAACCTGGAGATTGCGCGCCATGCAATCGCAATCAAAACCAATATTGAAAAATTGCGCGAGCAGGTACAGAACGTTGAGTAATTCGATCCGTCATGGCAATCTTATTATTGTATCCGGGCCATCGGGAGCCGGAAAGTCCGCCCTGGTCGAAGGCGTACTGCAGTCGTTGACAAACATCCGGTTCTCCGTTTCGTTCACTACCCGTGCGCCTCGCGGAACGGAAAAGACCGGAGTAGAGTACTATTTTGTCGGAAGGGAAGAATTTGAGACGCTGATCCGCGATGATGCGTTGCTGGAGTGGGCTGAAGTACATGATCATTACTACGGGACTTCCAGGAAATTCGTGGATGATCAGCTCGGGCAGGGGCAGGATGTAATCCTGGATATAGATGTCCAGGGCGCGCAGACAATTCGCAGCAAACGCCCCGATACGGTTTCCGTATTCGTAATGCCGCCATCGTACCAAGTTTTGCGTGAGCGCCTCGAGCGAAGGAGCCTGGATGAAGGTTTGGTGATTAAACAGCGCCTGAAAAGGGCGTGCAATGAAATCCGCTGTTATAAGGAATATGATTATCTGATTGTCAACAAAGATCTTGACGATTCTATCTGCGAGCTGGAAGCGATCATTTCCGGCAACCGATGCCGGATCGCTTCAAGGATGGAGTCGGCCAAATCGGTGTTGGCGACGTTTGGAGGAATGGATGCAGAAAATCCCTGAGAGCATAGGGTCGAAATATCGCTTTATTATTCTCGCGGCTGAGAGAGCCAAACAGTTGCAGAATAACGCAAAACCCAAAATTAAAACGAAATCCACTAAGCCGGCATTCATTGCCATGAAAGAACTGGAAGACGATGTGCTCAGTTTCAAAATTGAGACGCCGGTGGCACCCACGGATCAACTCTAGGATATGCCGTGAAAATCGCGCTTGGAGTCACAGGTTGCATCGCTGCCTATAAAGCCATCGAAGTAATGCGGGGGCTGCAAAAGGCCGGGGTGTCCGTTCAGGTCGTTCTTACCCGGTCGGCCATGGAATTTGTAACGCCGCTTACATTCGAATCCCTTTCATCCCTGAATGTGATTTCCGAAATGTTCCCGCGCGGGCAGAACATGGATATCCGGCATATCAGCGTTGCGCAGTCGATCCAGTTGCTGGCTGTGGTGCCGGCAACGGCCAACATCCTGGGCAAGTTCGCCCAAGGGATTGCGGACGATTTTCTTTCCACGCTCTATCTTTCTACCCCGGCCCCGGTATTGATCGCTCCGGCTATGAATGTTGAGATGTGGCGCCATCCTGCGGTTCGGGCCAACGTCGAGATTTTGAAAGAACGGGGGCATTCCTTTGTCGATCCGGAGCCGGGACAGCTGGCCTGCGGCATGGAAGGGGAAGGACGCCTGGCGGAGGTAGACAGTATAGTAGCCCGAATACTGGAAACATTGAAAGTGGACAACACTCTGGCAGGACGCAAGATACTGATTACCGCCGGTCCGACCGTCGAGGACATTGATCCGATCCGGTTTCTTTCCAACCGCAGTTCGGGGAAAATGGGTTATGCCGTAGCGGAAGCGTCGCTGCGGCGGGGGGCGGAAGTCCACCTGGTGTCCGGGCCGACAAACCTGCAGGTGCCTAACGGTGCGCGGTTGATCCGGGTCCGGTCTGCGGCCGAGATGAAAGACGCTGTATTGAAGCTTTATCCCCATGCGGATATTGTTGTGAAGGCGGCCGCCGTCGCCGACTATCGCCCGGTGAAAATGGCCCAGCAGAAGCTGAAGAAAAAGAAAGAGGAAGTAGGCCTTCACCTGGTCCCGACAGACGATATCCTGGAAATGCTTGGAAAGCAGAAGAAGGGGCAGGTGCTGGTTGGTTTCGCAGCCGAGACGGAGCACCTGGTCGAATCGGCCCGGGATAAAATGAAGCGGAAGAACCTGGATTTTATGGTGGCGAATGACGTTTCTTCCGGGGTGTTTGGATTGGATACTTCCACGGTGCACATATTGAGCAATTCCGGGGAACCGGAAATCCTCGAAGGTCAGACGAAACAGGCAATTGCGGATCGAATCCTGGACATAATAGTCGAAAGCCTAAGGTCCAAGGCCTAAAATCCAGTGTGTGTAATGCCCGACTTTCAACGAATTTCCAACTTTTAACCTTCGACTCTAGACCGTTTTTATTATGAAATCAGGTACTGCAGTCATTCTCGGCCGGCCCAATTCCGGTAAATCCACGCTGCTAAATGCACTTGTCGGCCAGAAGATTTCCATTGTTTCATCCAAACCTCAAACCACCCGGCATCGTATTCTTGGAATCGCTTCGGAGGACCGCGGCCAGATTGTGTTTGTGGACACCCCCGGAATTCACAAGCCGGCGTACCGGATGAACCAGCGCATGCTGCATACGGTCTATGGCGAATTGAAAGCGTTGGATCTGGCTCTGCTGGTTGTGGATGCGTCCATCCGTTTCGGAAGCGGCGAGAATTTCGTTCTGGAAACAGTAAAAAAGGCGCATCTCCGGACCCTGCTGCTGCTCAATAAGATCGACAGGATCGCGAAACCCAAGCTTCTACCGATTATGCAGCAATACGGCAGTGCCTACGATTTTCTGGAAATCCTTCCGATTTCTGCGCGTACGGGAGAGAATCTCGGACTCCTGTTGGAAAAGATTTTTGATTATCTGCCGGAGCGGGAGCCCCAGTACGAACCCGATCTCATCACCGACCGGTCGGAGCGGTTCCTGGCGGCCGAATTCATTCGCGAGAAACTTTTGGAAAGAGTCCGGGAAGAATTGCCGTACGTCTGTGCCGTGTTGATACGAGAATTCGACGAGAGTGGACGGGAGAAAAAGAACCAGGTCGTAATAGAAGCGGATATACTGGTTGAGAAACGGTCCCAGCAGGGAATCGTCCTCGGATCCGGTGCTTCCCAACTGCGTGATCTCGGGATCGCCGCGCGAAAGGATCTGGAGCAGCTTCTGGACTGCAAGGTTTACCTTGGCCTGCAGGTCCGCACCGCCCGGAACTGGCGGAATGACGATACCATACTGGATCAACTGGAGCTCGGCGTATGAACAGGAAGAAATACCTGGCCGGCCAGATACGGGATCATCTGAGACTTTACAACGACCTTGGCGTACGGTGGATGCGTTCGCCCGAAAAAATCGATCGGACGGTTGCCGGCGCCCGAAGGACGCGAACAGGGCCCGCCCCCCAGCCTGCCATACCCGCGGCGGCCGTTTCGGCCGCAAAGAAGAACCTGTTCCCTGAAAAGGCGGATACGCTGCCGGTTGCCGAAAACCTGGAGGTCATCCGGGTCGATCTCAAAAACTGCAAGCTGTGCAAACTGTCGCCGACACGGAAGAACATAGTCTTCGGTTCCGGAAACCCCAATGCGGATCTCATGTTTGTCGGCGAGGCTCCCGGCGCGGATGAAGACGAACAGGGATTGCCGTTTGTGGGACGCGCCGGGCAATTGCTGACCAAAATAATTGAAGCGATCGATATGCGCCGGGAGGAAGTCTTTATATGCAATATCCTCAAATGCCGTCCGCCCGGGAACAGGAATCCGGAGACGGACGAGATCTCCGCATGCGAACAGTTCCTTTTCCGTCAGATCGCTTCGGTGAAACCGAAAGTGATCTGTGCCCTGGGAGCCTTCAGCGCAAAAACCCTCCTGCGGACAAACGAGGCTATTTCCCGGCTGCGCGGGCACCTGGTCGATTATCGGGGCGCCAAGCTTATGGCTACTTTTCATCCCGCGTACCTGCTGAGAAATCCGAATGAAAAGAGCAAGGTTTGGGAGGATATGCAGATGATACGCGATTACATTGCCTCGTTGCCCTGATCGATAACAAGCTGCTGTAAAGCCTCAAACGGCGCCTGTAAGATACCTGCCGGGTTGGGCAAATCCGTTCAAGAGCCGGAATTTACATTAGAAATTCATAGACTCCACGGCAGGGGCGCATTAATCTTCAATTTTTATTTGCTGAAAACGATGCCTGATATTGTCGAAATCGCCGTGCCGGTTGGAGTTCGCAAAACTTTCTCTTATTCTGTTCCTACAGCGTTCAGGGATAGGATAGGCGTCGGGATGCGCGTCCTTGTCCCGTTCGGTTCGAAACTCCTGACCGGATATGTTGTCAGCGCTCCGGGAAAGGAAGAGATCGGCAAGATCAAGCTGCGTCCCGTTCAGGAAATGCTCGAACCGGAACCGGTGATCCCGGAATCCCTCGTGGAAACGGCCCTTTGGGTGGCAAACCACTATTTTGCCCCTCCGGGGGAGGTTTTCCGGGCGCTGTTTCCCGCGGGCACCCAGGTGTCGGGTGCGCGAAAAGTATCCCTGACACCGAAGGCGGCCAATCTTTTAGCGGGCGGACTGCGGCCCGTGGAGCTCAATGCGCGGGAGAACGCCATCCTGGACGTTTTAATGCAACAGCAGCCCCTGTCGGCTCGGGAATTGGCTTCACGATCCTCTGTCCGCGGCGCCGAGGCCTGGATTGAAGCCTTAATTGCGGCCGGTTGGATCCAGGCGGATATGCACCTGGATCAGCCGAGGGTGAAATCGAAAGAGCGTTTGGGGATCCGATTGCTGCCCGGCAACAGGGAACATTCGGAATCCCTCACTCCGTCGCAGGCTCGATTGGTTTCCGCCCTGGAATCCCTTAAGGAACCGGTTCTTTTGCAGGAATTCCTTTCCTCCTCAAAAAGCACGTACAGTGTTGCAAAAGCTCTGCAAAAAAAGGGACTGGTCGAGATCGCACCCGCGCAAATACAGCGTACCCCCGTGGAACTGGACGCAAGCGAGGCACGGGAACCCCTTTTACTTACTGCCTCCCAGGGGGAGATGGTAGGTCGGATTTCAGACATGATCCGTAAAAGGGAAGCCGCACGCTGCCTTATCCATGGAGTAACCGGGAGCGGGAAGACGGAAGTGTACCTGCGTCTGATAGAGGAGACCCTCGCGCAGGGAGGCACGGCTCTGTTTCTCGTTCCGGAAATCGGGCTGACTCCTCTCCTCAGCAGGATTGTGGTTTCGCGCTTCCCGGGACAGGTTTCCCTGCTGCACAGCGGCCTTTCAGCCGGAGAAAGATTCGATCAGTGGAACCGGATTCGCGAGGGAGGGGCGCACGTCGTGGTCGGTACCCGTTCCGCTGTATTCGCTCCATTGAAGGCATTGCGACTGATCGTGATCGATGAAGAACAGGATGCTTCTTATAAACAGGACGAATCCCCCCGCTATCACGCGCGTGAAGTTGCATGGCACCGCATCCTCCAATCCGGAGGTGTCCTGATTATGGGATCGGCCACGCCTTCTATCGAGACCTTTCACGAGTCTGCCCAATCTGGAAACACCGCCTACTTCAACCTTCCCGAACGGATCGAATCCAGGCCGATGCCAAAGGTCCGAATCGTGGATATGGGTCAGGAATTCCGAAAGCACGGAAAGTACACCATTATATCGGAGGCGTTGCAGGAGGAGCTGAAACGCTGCATGGAGCGCCGAGAGCAGGGGATCGTTCTTCTGAACCGGCGCGGCTATTCGCGGACCCTCCTCTGTCGGAGTTGCGGTCATATCTTCGCCTGCTCCGACTGCAGCGTCAGCATGACCTATCACCAACAGGCGAACAGTATTGTGTGCCATTACTGCGGATTGGAGAAACCTGCTCCATCCGTATGCTCGAACTGCGGCGGGCCGTATATCCATTACGCGGGAGTCGGCACGGAACAGCTGGAAAGCATTCTCCGGACCCTGCTGCCGGAGGCAAGAATTGCCCGTCTCGACCGGGACACCGCCCGCAGGCGAGGCGCAATACGAAAGACGCTCTTCAGTTTCGCCGAAAAAAAGCTGGATCTTCTGGTGGGAACCCAGATGCTGGCCAAAGGGCACGACTTTCCCGATGTGACCCTTGTGGGTGTCGTGTCGGCGGATTCAGGCCTGTCCTTCCCGGATTTCAGGTCCGCGGAACGGACCTTCCAGTTGTTGATTCAGGTGGCAGGGCGAGCCGGCAGAGGGGTTGCACCGGGCCACGTTGTTCTGCAGTCCTTTTATCCGGATCACTATGCTTTGAAATATTCACAGGGACAGGACTATGAGGGCTTCTATCAAAAGGAGATTGATTTCAGGAAGTTGATGGGATACCCGCCGTTCCGGAACCTGGTTCAGATCCTGGTTGAAGATAAGGATTCCGCCCGGGCGAGCCGCATCGCAGGCCGGATTGCGGATGTTCTAAAGAACCAGGTCCGCAGGGAGACATCCGGACCCAGGCCGGTCATATTGGGGCCCGCCAGCGCCCCTATTGAAAAGCTGCGCGGCAATTACCGTATGCAGATCTTGATAAAGTCCCCTCCCGATGCGGATACGATTCCTCTGTTGCAGGATTGTTTTGCAATCCTCAGCCGGCACAAAATACCCACCTCCAAAGTCCATGTGGATGTCGACCCGTTGTCGCTCCTCTAACTTGACCCGCATTTCTCACATAGTTTCTGCTGCGGAGGCACAGAGCACCCTATCTACTGCGTACCCAATTTATGCAAGGCATAAATTGGGCGCAATCACCGCAGTCTCCTCGACCTACTGTTCAAGTACGCCTGCGGGGTCTTCCGTCGCGCGCCTTGTATCCACGGCACTCTGCACCTTCCCGTGTAAGCGAAGCGACCGGAACCACGTGAGAAACGCGGGCTATAAAACATCGTATGCACGTGTAAACGTGTGAAGGTGACAATCGTGGCGTGAGTACGGATAACTGATGGATGAATGGCGAAGATCGGATGGGGCGACGAAATCCCTGGAGTACGGCAGCTTGTCGCCGCACTCCAGGAAGATTACCTTATACGATATATGATGTCCTGAACTTTCGCCAAAACTAATCTTTTTCAGGGTAGGGTCCAGCCGGTCTGGGAGGCGCCGCATTCCGCGCTCAGAAGCGCTGCAAAACGCCCGGCGGCGGATTCAAGGTCCGCGCGGTCTTCCGATACGGGGGCGTATAGAACCGCTGCCACGTCGCGTGTCGATTCACGGGTTTTTGTATCCATGGCATCTTTGACGGGATTGCCGCAGGGCAGCCAAGAGGATCCTTCAGCGCGGCAGACACACAACAAATCCTTGAGATCTATTATCTGCCCGGATGGATTGAAAACATAGCTTTCTCCGGCCGTGCCGCGCCGGAGCAGCAGCCTGGTTCCGCAAAGCTCCAGGTCGAAAATGCTTGCCGGATAGCCCCACTCCAGACTGATCGCGTTATTCAAGTCCACAGGACCGTTGACCAGAGGGAAGCTGCCGTCCAGCGCCGCCGTAAGCAGGTACTCGCTCGACGGCTTGCTGCGCCCCGAGGGTTTATAAGATCCAAAACGGAGCATGTTCCGGACCACGGCCTTGCGTTCAGGATCCAAAAATCCTTTTCCTGCGGCACGAACACGTTCCAGAAGTACGAACAGGTAGGTCGGTGTTGATTTGGTTTCTGGACATCCGGGCATACCCAGGCCCCAGATCAGGGCAGTGCGCACATCGCGCGGTTCCAGACCGGGATCGTATTCAAGAGATGGGGCGGCACGCATGCTTTCCTCCAAACAGGTCCATATCGCCGTTCGCCTGAAAGCTTTATGTTAATTCCTGTTTCGGGAAAGACAACAACAAATCCCATCAAACATCCATTCCATTATCCAGCCGTCTGCAGCCGTACCGCCTATGTAGTTATCAAGTACCAGACATAACA
Source organism: Acidobacteria bacterium UBA6911 (assembly GCA_002451015.1). Classification (GTDB taxonomy): domain Bacteria; phylum Acidobacteriota; class UBA6911; order UBA6911; family UBA6911; genus UBA6911. Next base: position 1,273 of record DKBB01000158.1, on the reverse strand, counting down.
AATCCCCAAGACCGTTGCCATTTATCCATCACCATATCGAATAACCACAATGAGGGCTCGTCCCGTTGGCACGTTCACACGTTCCTCGTTCAAACGTTTTAATTCCGTGGAATTTATGTTATTGCATTACATGGTTGGATGAACATAGAGCGGGATATAGACCGAGTTATTTATGAGCCATCAGCATTCACATTCACACGGGGAGCAGAGTAGCAAGAGACGGCTTATCCTGGCGATATCGATTACGGGAAGCTGGTTTGTCATTGAACTGGCAGGCGGTATCTACTCCAACAGCCTGGCCCTGATTGCCGACGCCGCTCATATGCTGACCGACTTAGGCGCCCTCAGCCTGAGCCTTTTCGCACTTCAGATATCCACCCGGCCCGCAACGCATGAAAAAACTTACGGCTATCTTCGCGCGGAAATACTGGCGGCACTCGCCAACGGTATATTCCTCGTGCTTGTAGGATTATATATTTTCTACGAGGCCTACCAACGTTTTCTGGAGCCCCCGGTAATAAAGAGTATCCCGATGCTTCTGGTTGCGACGACCGGACTTTTAGCGAACCTGGTGACTGCATATATCCTGTATCGGAGCCGCAACGAAAGCCTGAATTTGCGCGGCGCTTTCCTTCATGTGCTGATGGATACGCTCGGATCGGCAGGAGCCATTCTTGCAGGTTTACTGATATGGCTGAAGCAATGGTTTCTTGCCGATGCCGTCGTTTCCGTTATCGTAGGAGCTCTCGTACTTTACAGTTCCTGGAAACTGGTGAGTGAAAGCGTCGATATCCTGCTGGAGGCAACCCCGCGGCATCTGAATATATCCGATATCCTGAAGGATCTCGGAAGCGTTCAGGGGGTCATCTCCATTCACGATCTACACGTCTGGTCGATTTCGACCCGGATGGCGGCCATGAGCTGCCACGTGGTCCTGAAGGCGGAGGCGGATCCCGGCTTTGTTCTGAGCGAATTAAGCCGCTTAATGCGGGAGAAATACGAAGTCAGCCACACCACAATCCAGATAGAACCGGAAGGCTGGAAACCCCCTCAAATTAATACGATAGTGAGTCCCCCGACAGCGTGAGAACAAGCCAAAAATTCACGGGAACCTCCATCGGGTTGCCTGGTTCACAGCAACGTCGAGAAGCAGCTTCAGAAAGCGGATTCGGAATGTACTGATTATTCTGTGGTTTCCGCTGGCGGTGGCGGCGGCAGCGTATCCGGAGGTCTGGAGGCGGAATCGCCTGGTTTGCGTTTTTCAAACAGAGCC
>DKBB01000043.1:2024-3239 GCA_002451015.1 Acidobacteria bacterium UBA6911 | reverse complement strand
TTCTGCGGAGAGGAAAGCGCCGGCGGTACATTCATCAGGAAGAACGGCTATGTCTGGACCACCGACAAGGACGGTATCATCCTGTCTCTTCTCTCCGCCGAGATCACCGCCTCGACGGGAAAGGATCCGCATCAGATCTACCATATGCTGGAGGAGAAATTCGGCAGCCCGGCCTATACGCGGATAGACGCACCGATCGGAACGGAGCAGAAGAAGCGCCTGCTGTCCGTATCACCGGAAACCATCGACGCAAAAGAACTGGCGGGAGAGCCGATCCGCAACATCCTGACAAAAGCGCCCGGAAACGGCGTCACCATAGGGGGCTTGAAAATAGTGACCCGGAATGCCTGGATCGCCGCCAGGCCTTCCGGAACAGAAGATATTTACAGGACCTACGCGGAAAGCTTTCTCGGGAAAGAGCACCTCGAGCAGGTATTGGACGACGGGCGGCGGATCATCGATCGAATAATCGATTGAGCCGATCCGCGTCGATCACTTCCACGAAGACATAACCTTCAAACAGAGATCTATGAGTTCGTTTGCCCTGGCTTCAGTGTCCGCCTCACTGTAGCAGCGAAATTCCGGGGCGTTCCCGGAAGGACGGAAGTGGATCACTTCATCATTGGCCAGGGTGATGCGAAGACCGTCGGTCGTGTCGTAGTGCGCAATTTTCCCGAAAACGCCGGAGAGCTGCTTCTCCAGGTTTTCGACGGGATCGTCGGAATCCCCATCGCACAGACCCGCAATCTTCGCTCTGCTGGTCTCAGACGGAAAGTCCTTCAGCCTGTCGCTTCGGGTAAACCGTTCAGGCAGCGTCGCGAGCAGTTCACCCACTGTCATTCCCTTCTCAGCCGCCAGCAGCAGGATGGCAAGCTGCACAATGACGGCGTCCCGGGTGGGCAGTCTTTTCAGGATACCGTCCTGTCCGTCAATGTCCGAAGCTGTCAGGAAACCTCCGTTTGCTTCATAACCGACGACCCGGGCGAAGCCTTCGGCGGATGCCTGCGTCATGCCTTCGATCACATAGGGCGAACCGATCCGGGTTCGGACCACGGATTTGAAAAGCCTGCACTTCTCGACCGCGGAGTTGGAGGATACGGGCGTCACCACGGCGTCGGCGCGCAGGTATTGCGCGCACAGGATTCCGGCGACATCACCCCGGAGCCAGTTCCCGTGTTCGTCGCTGATCAGGGGCCGGTCGCTGTCCCCGTCCGT
>DKBB01000043.1:0-1999 GCA_002451015.1 Acidobacteria bacterium UBA6911 | reverse complement strand
CTCGACATCCGGCGGCAGGCTTCCGTCCATATCGAAAAGATTATCCGGGATGTCCACCGTTTCGCGCTTGATTCCCGGTTCGTCCGATTTGAGAATCTCCCCGCCGCTTTTGGCAAACTTGATGCCGTTTCTGTCCTCGGGAATATGGCTGCCGGTCACCATGATCGACGGGATGCCGTTTGTAAATCCATAATGCGCCACTGCAGGCGACGGCACTTTCCCGCAGTTTACGGCTTGATAGCCCTTGTCCCGGACCGCCCGGCATACCGCCCGCATGATACGATCGGTGCTTGCCCTCAGGTCCCCTGCGACAGCGACACGGGTGCCCGAATTGAGTTCGCCGCTCTTTTCCAGGTACTGTAAAAACGCCGCCGTGTAGGCATAGCAGACCCTGTCGGTCATGTCCGCTTCGAGCCCTCGGGCCCCGCTGGTGCCGAACTTCACGCCCGATTCATCCATCAGTGCATCGATTTTTACCTGCTTTGGGTTCATTGGCATCTTTGTTCTCTCTCTGCAGCCTGTTCCTCCCGGCAATACAGGTTTTTCTTGATTGATAACATCCTGAAAGGGAAATTACGCTTTCCCGAGTGCCTTGAGGACCCCGGCCGGTGTAATCGGGTAGCTTTCGACCCATTTGCCGATCGCATTGTGAACCGCAGGCGAGATCAAAGCCGGAACGACGGTGGCGATATCTTCGGCGATCCCGACGATCCCGTACGGGCCGTATCCCATGCCCGTTTCGACAAGATGGGTGTCCACGGTTCCGATATCCTCCATGGCCGCGATTTTATAGTCGAGAAGATTCCCGTTGAGCATTACTCCCGTGGCGGGGTCGTAGATCACTTCTTCGCTTCGGCCCCGGCCGACCGCCATATAGCTGCCTCCGTACTGCTGCCCTTCGCAGCCTTCCCAACTGACGACCTTGCCGACATCGTTGACATTGACCACGCGGGTGACCTCGACTTCGCCCGTTCCGGTGTCCACCTCCACCTCCATAAAATGGGCCTGCCGGCAGAGTCGCAGCCGCTTGCTCGCATAGGCGCCGTGCTGCACCTGGTAGCCGTAGGCGAACAGCGGCACCGAAAAATTACTCCGGTCCGCGCCTTTGCCCATTTCGGATGTCCACGCCAACGGTCCTTCGTATCCCATTGGCATGACCAGCTGCGCAATGGTTTTTCGAATGGACGGATCTTTTTTCACGAATATGACACTGTCCTTGATGTCCAGGTCCTCCGGCTTCATACCCGGAAACGCCGCGGGAAAACTGCCCCGGGAGCTTTCGCCCATCGGTTTGGTAGCGACTTCGAGGATCTGCCGCTTCAGGATCCGGGCGGCGTTCCGTACGGCAAAACCGTTGACGGACATGTTGGTCGAAGAATCCGGGGTCATGGTGAAAAATCCCGGGTCGATCTGTGGCCGGTAATACACGTCCTCGATCTTCATTCCCAGTTCGTCCGCCGCAATCTGGCAATACGCCGTCTCGGCGTTCACCCCGATGTCGCAACGCATAGCGAGTATACTCGCAGTGCCGTCCTGCCTTTCGATGCGGATGGCGATCTCGCCGGTGCCGGCCGAATCTTCCCACTCGTGGGTCCAGGTAAAGGCCAACCCGTGCATCCTTCCATTGGACAGCCGCTTTGTTCCCGGCGGATGCCAGTTCCTGTCCCAGTCGACGGCAGACTTTCCTTTTTCAATGCATTCGCGCAAGCTGTCCCGCACCGGGAATCCCATTTCGGCCTTGCGTTCGTTGAGCCAGGCCATGTCATGCCCCTCGGCGCCGTCATTTTTCAGGGCCACTTCGAGCGGATCCATTCCGAGCGCTTCGGCGACCCGTTCGAAAATCAGGGTCAGGGTCATGCAGTTCGCATTCTGCTCGCAGCGCGTGGGTACGTTCGGTCCCTTGTTGACCTGCATCACCTCGAGCTTTCCGTGAATATTAGGGATACTGGTGTTCTCGGCCAGATGGTGAAACGCACCGAAAACGGGAAACCACTGGTTG
>DKBB01000064.1 GCA_002451015.1 Acidobacteria bacterium UBA6911 | reverse complement strand
CTGGCTTGAGGATTCCGGTTTCAGGCAGATCGAGATCAGCATCGTGGCCAGGGAAGAATCTCCTCCCTATTTTCAAACCATCCTGGCGAGTGGAGAAAAATAGATGGATCTTTCATTCCGGTCGGCATCTTGCCACCCCCATACGTTTTCATTAAAAGAGTAAATGAATCAAAAGTTACCCCTTCTTTCCATTTAAACCCTTAAGTTAAAGAAACCTAAAGATATCAATAACTTTCGTCGATGAGATTCATTGATGGCTGAATCTTTGCCCAATACCGTGCTCCAAGAACTATTGAATGAGTAAACAATATGCAGACAAAAGACCTTGAAAGCCTCTATATCCAGTCCCCCAAATTGAATCAACTGAATGTGCTGAGGGAAGTAGCAACGAATGCCCGAGTCACACAGGCCGGGCTGGCTAAACGCTGTTCCCTTTCCGTTGCCATGGTCAACAATTATATGAAAGGCCTGTGTCACAGCGGCATGCTGGAATACAAACGCAAATCGGTTAAAAGTGTCACCTATCACCTGACCGCTTCCGGTGTCCGGTATCTTGAAATCCTTCAAACAGAACTGATCGGCGAAATGGCCGACATGTTTGCCGGCGCCAAAGAACACACCAAGCGGCAGATCCTGAACCAGGCCAACTCGAAATTGCAGCGGGTTGTTTTGTATGGAAGCGGGCATCTGGCCCAGATTGCGTTTCACGCCCTGGCATCCGCCGGCATCTCCATCCAGGGTGTCTGTGACGATAATCCCGAGAGAACCGGCAGTGATTTCTGCGGTCGCGAGGTAGTGAATTCCTCGCAGATCCGGTTCCTTGTTCCCGACGCCGTCATTATTACAGAGTCCATTAAATCCGATGAAATCTTTCAGAAATTCAGCGCGCTTTCGCAACGAGGAATAGAGCTAATCTATTTAGCTAAAATCGTAGAACAGGATCAGGGCTCTTTGCGTAAAATGGATTCGGAACCAACATCTTATTATGAAGACGCGTACGGAATAAACGGATCGTTCTCAAAAACATTTTCATCAAAATATTGACTATTAAAACGTCCGTTATTTCCAGCAAGCAGTAATTTTTTACGTCAATATACAGATTTTCTTTATCCGTAATATCGTCTCATGGAATGCTCCATTCCATTACCGGTCACTCCCTCTCGGCACCCCTTCTTACTTTTTCAAACATCCGGTTCCAGACGCCCGGGAAAGGATAGAGGGCCGCAGACCTTATAATCAGGTGTCGCATATCCAACCGGCTCAATTTGACGCGGTGCCGGTCGTCCAGGACATTGTCGGAACGCAAATGCTGCAATGTCCGAATCCCGATCAGGATAGGCCAGGAACATGCCAGGCGAATGCGGACGAACCGCACCGGAATCGTCGTGGTGTATCTCCAACCCTTGAATAAATAGAGTTCCGCCTGCTTCAGGTACTGTTCATAGAGTGGATTAAATCGATCGATGGAGCCAGGATCGAGAAGGTGCCGCGGTTCCAGGCCATACTGAGCCAAACGTTCACTGGGTATGTAACAACGTCCATGATGCAGGTCTTTGGGTAAATCGCGCAAAATATTTACAAGCTGCAGTCCTTTGCCGAACTGGATGCCGTCCGCTATCAGGGCTTCTTCATCCAGCGGAACTCCGGATAACGGATACGCACGACAAACCTTTGTCCAGAATTCACCGACACAGCCCGCGACGCAGTAAATATATTCGTCAAGATCCGCTTCCGTCTCAATCGATGCGATTTGAGACCGGGAGGCGGTTCCGAAACGTATCAGGTCCAGTTCCTGACCGTGCGTAATGGTCAGCAGGGCATCGCGCAACCACCGTCGATCATTCTCTGTAAAACTTTTCAATGCCTCCAGCACGGACCCTAGTTTCTCCAGGAGGATACGTTCCGCCGGGGTGCCGTCTCCCTCCCTGTCATTTTGAGCTTCCGCCAGCACACCGAAATCAGGAATGGAAACCGAGGACCCGGACGCGGCTTCTTCTATGCTTTTTCTCAGCTGCAGAAGCGTTTCCATCCTTTTGCTGACCTGGACAAGGCCCGTGTCGGCGATCGTATCCGCCGCCCTTGCCAACAGATACGCAATGCTCAACTGCGGTTTTATAGTATGGGGCAGTACCTGCAGTGTCAGATAGAATGACCTGGAAACCTGCCTGAGCAGTTTATGCATATTTCTGGGCACGGATGTCATAATTTTGGTATCGAATCTTGAAGACGACTTTTTCCGATAAAGAAATTTGTCCGCGCGGGATAAATTCCTTTGTAAAAATTCAAACGTGATCGTTTCTTATCAGGATAAACGACTTCACTAAAAAGAACAGCCTCTCTTTGTGAAGCACGGCATCGGGGAAAAGGGAATGAAGCCTTCTTTTTGTTAATAAACGACAAATCTCCAGGAACCCCCTTGCTTCCTCCTCATCGGCCGCTTTTGGAAAGCAGCCTAACTGGAACCGCATTATCAGGCGGAGCCGCACAGAAACCGGCAACCAATGAAAAAACGGGATCAAAAAATGCGGTTCGATGGGGAAAAAATAATTAGGCGTCTGTACATAATACATTTTTGCGATACGCCTGATTTCTCCGGCAAAAGCGATCATCTTATCCCAATTCCCGACATGTTCTATGACGGAATTGGAGTGCGCCATATCGAACTGCTGGTCTGCAATTTCCTTTAATTGACAGCCGTCTCCATGCATATAGGAAAAGACTGGATCTTGCCCCCCGGTAGGATTTTCGGAAGGGGAGATGTTCACTAACGTTATATGAACATTTCTCCGGCGAAGATAATCCACGGGAATAATACTCCAATACTCCCTGGTTCCCCCTATGTCGACAATGTCGACCTTTTGCCTTTCTGCAAAAATCTTCTCAATCAAATCGACGATTTTCCTGCCCCTTTTACGCCGCAGCCGAAAGGTCACGGCCCGCATCAGGGGGTGATCGATTTTCCTATGGGCTGGAGTCGTGTTTGCCGGCATAACGATTATTTTTCCGTCTCCGAAAAGCGACTATCATACACCTTCACGGAGCACTCTTTGATTACCAGTCCAAAAAGACAATCGCACAACCGCTTAGGAAAACGGCGGCTCCGGCAAGCACATGCATATATTTTTCAAGAAATCCGAGCCGTATCTTCTTGATTCCGAAGGAGAGCATCAGCACAACGGCAATCATGGTGGCAATCGTGGCAATAGAAAAAACCAGGGCGACAACGGCAACACCCAGATAATTTTTTTCCGCCGCGGGATACATCAGGTTTGGAATAAGCACCTCGCACGGACCCAGGGCAAATATGGTAAAAAGCACCCACGGTGTCAGATTCACGATTTTCTCGCCCTTGTGAACATGTTCGTGTTCCTGTACATGGGTATGCACGTGTGCGTGGGAAATACCTTCCCGATGGAAGTGATAATGACGGTGCGGCTGATCTTTCCTTGAACGGAACGCGCCCCAGATCATATAGACAAATCCGAAAAGGATCAGCAGCCAGGCGGCCAAGCCGCCCCGGACGTCCTCTATCTTCAGAAGGTCCTTAAAGGCAACGCCGAAGACGACGCCGATCATTCCCAGTACAACTGAAGATCCTACATGCCCCAGACCGCATAAAAAAGTGATATACGCAGTTTTGTAGTGGCTCCAGTTACGCGCCTTCGACATGACGATAAAGGGCAGATAATGATCGGGACCTATGAGGGTATGCAGCACGCCGTAGGTTGCGGCAGAAAGGGATAAAATAAGTATTTTGTCATCCATTTTATGAAAGTTCTTCTTTCTCTTTGAATCGACCGCAATAATACCGGTCTCCTTCTTTCCCGCAAAGCTCTTTAATCGGGATTTTTCATCGAGTATAAAGCCGGAAACAGATTATGCCCGATAATAATGCAGGGTTTTCCCTTTTTTCACACCGGAAATAAGATTGCTCCCGGCTTTCAACAAGATGGACGGTTCCTTTGCATTCAACAAATATTTTTCGCCGGTCCCGGAACGCATTCCATCTGCTCGATGCCATTCGCCGGTCTCCGGTATTTTTTTATGCTTTAAAATTACTTAATAAGCTAAACTGCCGCGATGTTGGGCGCGCTGCCCGGCAGAAACGAAATTTTTACCGGACTTCACCCGCGGGCGATGGAGAGGCGCCGGGAATACCTCTCATCAAGGTTTACTGATGAGGAGAACGCGCAATGATCCAGGAGCAGCCGGCACCCTATAATTACGACAGAAAACACAGAGTTTTCGGCTTAACCGCTATCTTCCTGGTCTACGGGACCCTGGGCTATTACATTCAGGCAACGAACATTGCCCGCCCTGAAATTGTAGCGTCTTTCGAAAGTACATCGCTTATATCCTGGTCCGTATCCATCCCGGCTCTCGTGGGCGCCTTCGTGACTCTCGTCTTCGGAAAGCTTTCCGATATGTACGGGCGCCGGATAATATTGTTAATATCCTTAATCTTCGCTCTCATCGGAACCGTTTTAAGCGCCTTCAGCACGAATTTCATATTCCTTATTGTCTCCATGTCGATCGGATCCCTGGGCATCGGGGCGCTGATGCCGCTTGTGATGGCCGTGGTCGGAGATATGTATCCACCCGTTGAACGCAGCAAGTGGATTGGATTGCTGAATATTCCCATGGGAATCGCCACCCTGTTCGGGAATGTTCTGGGTGGTTTGATCACGGAAGCCCTGAACTGGAAATTCGTTTTCTGGTCGGTGGTCCCGTTTCTTGTCCTGTCCCTTATTCTGGTTCCGATCGGGATTCCTCCTCTCGCCAATCGCGGGGTGAAACATAAAATAGACATCCGGGGGTGTATCCTTTCCATCCTGGCGTCTTCCACCATCATCATCGGCATCTCCATCGCCGGTGCGCCCTATCCTTGGTTATCGGTGCAGGTTACCGGCCTGCTTGTAATTTCGCTCATCTCCTGGATTCTGTTTATCCGGTCGGAGTACGGCGCAGCAGAGCCCATCCTGGATCCAAAAGTATTTCATAATCGTTCCTTCAATACAGTCGCCGTCACGACATTTCTTTCCACTTTCGGGCAGATAGGAATGATGGTGTACTTCCTCATGTTCCTTCAAGGCGTTCAGGGTATCCGCACATCCATAAGCGGGTGGATCTTTTTTCCTTTCACTTTTCTAATGGCCTTTATCGGGGTTCCCGTCGGCTTTCTTCTCGCCCGGACGAAACGCTATAAATATCTCTATATTATAGGATTTTCCATCGTAACAATCCAAATGTCCGGAATCCTCTTTCTGAAAGCGGACACACCGGCAGGTTGGTGCCTTCTGGCTGCCATTGTCGGAGGCATTGGACTGGGAGCCATTCCGACCGTCAATACAATGGTTGTCCAGAATGCAATTCCGAAAAGACTGTTGGGAGCGGCCATGGGGGCGCTATCTTTCTGTCTTTTGATGGGAATCTCCATATCTCCGACGGTACTCAGTTACGCTATGAATACCACCTATACCAAAAGCCTTGCCCTGCCGACCGCGTTGTACCGGATAGAAGACAAATCCATTCTGGAAGACGTGAGGAGACCGGATATTCTTCAATCGGAAGAGGAGAGGGCAAGGCTGAAAGAGAAATTCGAGAAAATTGGAGATGAGGGCGGGATCCTTTTTGAGCAGACCTTTGATGCCATTCGCGATGCCATGGAATCCGGTTTGAGGAAGGTATTTTTAATTGGCGCAATTACGGCCCTGCTCTCCTTTTTACTGATCCTTACAATTCCGGAAATTCCCATCGGCAGCGGGGCCGATGTGGAATAAGGGGCGAACCTTCGATTCGCCTCACGATGTTTCCATGTGGTTTGAGATAATGAAGCCCTACAAATTCCTTTCGAAGTCCGTTCTTCATGAAAATCCTTACTGGCGGTACGGGTGCGATGGGCGAGCTTGCGCTCGCCTTAAGGCAAATCCCGGCCGATTTGCCCTGACATGAAGCATTCGTTTGACTTGGAGAAAAAGGCTTCCTCTTTCAACTCACGTTTGGTGATTTGCATATATGAAACCGTATAAAACCATTGCAAAGAAGGTTCTCTTTGAAAATCCTTACTGGCTATACGGGTGCGATAGGGTTGAATTCCCTTCGGGCAAACAGGGTGAATACCATTATGTTATCACAAACGGTTCGTCCATGGTCCTCGCCATGGACGACACCGGCCGCCTTCTCCTGGTCCGCCAGTACAGATATACGGGAAACCGCGACAGCCTCGAGTTTCCCTGCGGCGGCGTGAAAGACGGAATGAATCACGATCAAACCGCAAGGGAGGAGCTGCGGGAAGAAACCGGCTACATGGTCGGAACAATCCAAGCCGTAGGAGAGTTCAATCCCTGCAATGGTCTTCTGGATGAAATCTGTCGGGTCTATATAGCCCGCAATCTGCGTTATACCGGAGCCTCTCCGGAGGAAACGGAAAGCTTTGAACTGGTACGTCTCACTCCGGAGGAAATAGATGCCTGTATTGCAGACGGTACAATCTGGGACGGGATGACTCTTGCCTCCTGGGCGATCGCAAAAAATCATTTATCTTAATTGAACGTGACAATTACCCTCTTGAGTTCCTGGATTACCGGAGGTAGAGTTCTCACCTTTGCTTGCCGTATCAATTTTTTTCATGCAGGTGATGTATCTCTATGAATATTCCGGAAACCCTTGCTCAAGAATTGTCCCTTGGTCTCGGCCAGATTCAGAACGCCCTGTCGTTGTTTTCCGAAGGAGGAACCGTCCCGTTCATCGCCCGGTATCGTAAAGAAAGAACCGGGGAAATGAATGAAACGCAGCTACGCACACTGCTTGAAAGGCACACCTACCTCGCCGAACTGGAGGAGAGAAAATCCGTCGTTCTGAAATCGATCGAAGATCAGGGGAAACTCACGGATGCACTGAAGGCTTCCATAGAAGCATGCCTGCAGAAAACGGAGCTTGAGGACCTGTATCTTCCCTTCAAGCCCAAAAAACGCACCCGGGCAACCGTAGCCAAGGAAAAAGGGCTCGAACCGCTTGCGGTATTTATTAAAGAACGGAATCGACCGGAGGCGCCTCCGGTCGACCTCGAAGAGGAAGCGGCTGCCTACGTCTCGGAGGAGCATGGAATTCCGTCTCCGGTGGAAGCTTTACAGGGTGCCTCCGACATCCTGGCGGAGGAAGTCTCGGAAAAGGCAAACCTGCGCCAGTACCTGCGTGAATACCTGCTGAAGGAAGGCGTATTCACCTCCCGGATCCGGGAGGAACATCCCGAAGGCACCACCAAATTCGAGATGTATCGCGACTATAAAATCAAGGTGAAGGATATCGCACCCCACAACATGCTCGCCCTGCGGCGCGGGGAAACCGAAGGGATTCTCACATTTACAATCGAGTTCGACACAGCCGTTGCCACGGCCTATCTCGCTTCGCAGGAAATCCATTCAACCGACACCCGGATCATTCAATTTTTTGAGTCCATGCTAACGGATGCCTTCGACCGGCTCATGAGAACCACACTGATTGGAGAGGTCCGGCTGGAGAAAAAAATGGAAGCCGATCGTGTATCGGTTAAAACGTTCGAATCAAATCTGCGCGAACTGCTGCTTTCCAGTCCGGCGGGGATGAAACCCACTCTTGGAATCGACCCGGGATTCCGAACCGGCTGTAAGGTTGCGGCTGTCGACCGTACCGGAAAGCTCCTGGAATACGCCACGATTTATCCCAACAAATCGGAAGGAGAGCGCCAAGAGGCGACCAAAATCCTGAAAAGCTTGATCACCAAACACAATATCGAACTGGTTGCCATCGGAAACGGAACCGCCGGTCGGGAAACCGATGTATTTACCGGAGAGATCCTGTCCAAGATGGAGCAGAAGCCTGTCAAGGTTATGGTCAGCGAGGCCGGAGCTTCAGTTTATTCGGCCAGCAACACGGCCATTGAGGAATTTCCGGACCTGGATCTTACGGTTCGCGGAGCAATAAGCATTGCCAGGCGGCTGCAGGATCCCCTTGCCGAACTCGTGAAAATCGATCCGAAGTCGATCGGAATCGGACAGTATCAGCACGACGTGGATCAAAAGCTGCTCAAAGAAAAACTTGGAGATACGGTCGAAAGCTGCGTGAATTTTGTGGGTGTCGACCTGAATCTTGCCTCGAAGGAGTTGTTGAGTTTCGTCGCGGGTTTATCTTCGGCCGTAGCCCGGAACGTTGTTGTTTACAGAAACGAACACGGGGCATTCCGTAATCGAAAGGAATTGCTCGACATTCCCAAGTTCGGTCCCAAAACCTTCGAGCAGGCAGCCGGATTCCTGAGAATTCGGAACGGCGAAAACCCCCTGGACAACACGGCCGTGCATCCTGAAAGCTACTTCATCGTGAAAAAGATCGCCCGGATCCTGAATGTCCCGCTTGAGCAAATTACGGTTTCTTCCGACAAGCTTAAATCCATAAATCTGAAGGAACTTGTTACGGAAAACGTCGGAGAGCCTACACTGCGCGATATCGTCCTGGAACTGGAAAAACCGGGTCGGGATCCGCGTGAGGAATTCCGGTATGCCCGTTTCAGTGATGAAGTGAAGGAAATAAAAGATCTCCTGCCGGGTATGGAACTCGAAGGGATTGTCACCAATGTGGCAAATTTCGGAGCCTTTGTGGACGTCGGAGTACACCAGGACGGTCTTGTACATATCTCACAGCTGGCAGACCGCTTTGTCGACGATCCCAAAAAGGTTGTCAAAGTGGGGCAGATTGTGAAGGTCCGTGTTCTTGAGGTGAACGAAGCCCTGAAGCGGATCTCCCTTTCCATGAAAAAAGGCGTCAGGAGTAGCTCGAAATCAATACCTAAAAAGAATAAACCGTCTCCTCAAAAACACGCCACCTCCGTGAACGACCTGATGGCCAAATTTAACCAGCGTAAAAACCACTGAATCTGCCGATTCACTTACGGGGTGAACCTTGTGTTTGCCCCTACTCCTTTTTCCACTTTATGTTGCAGCCGATACTCGGCTGTTGCGGCTGAAAAACCGGCCGGTTCTCCAGAACGGCATCGACGGCACCCCGCAGATCCCTGCCCGTTACGGGAATATCCTTGCCCGGGCGGCTGTCGTCGAACTGGCCTCGGTAGGCGAGCTTTCGTTCCCTGTCAAAAAGGAAAAAATCAGGAGTGCAGGCGGCATCATATGCTTTGGCCGTTTTCTGAGATTCATCGTAGCAGTAGGGGAAGGTGAATCCCAGGGACAAGGCCATTTCTTTCAGGCTTTCCGGACCGTCCTCTGGATACTCGATAGCATCGTTTGCGCTGATCGCGACTATACCCAGGTTTTTCCCGTTGTAGTCTCTGCCGAACCTGCCCAGCGCATCCTGCAGGTGTTTCACAAAGGGACAGTGCCGGCAGATGAACATCACCAGCAGGCCCTCATAGTCAGAAAAGTCAGCTAAACTTAATGTCTCACCCGAGACTACATCCGGAAGCGAAAAATCCGGTGCCGGAGTTCCCAGCGGCAGCATGTTGGATGGGGTTAAACTCATAATAGCCTCCTATACGGGAAAATTTCCCGATAATTGTCTTATAGAAATTTTCAAAATACCTTCTAGGGGGGCTCCGGATTTAAAAATTTTTATCCGCCCCTTTACCATTGTTCATTGTCAAAGAACCTTCGCACTCTGTCTGATTTCAGCAATCGCTGCGCCTGTTCCCTGCCCCGGCTGAAAGTCCGCATGATGGTCGGGTTATCGGTGCAAAGGAATCCGGCTTCAACTTTATGGTCGGGATAAACGATAAGGAGTCGGTTTTCTTCAAGCGCTTTGACGACTCCGGAATACGTATCCAGGCATCTTAGCCTGGCGCTTGTCTCCCAAAGGTGCCCAACGGGATCGCAGCAGAAAATGATGGTTTTATCCGCACCGGCCCAATGTGCCAGTTCCTCAAAACGCGGATCTTCCTCGAACATTGCCATTGGCATTTTAATACTATAGCCGCCGTCTATGAAAACTGCCTCGCGATCCCGTGAACGGGATCCGGCATCCACATCTTCCGGTTGCAGGGGAACGCCCATGGCAAACGGCACCAGGCAGGAGGCTTCTATTACCGCGTGGTAGTTCTCCCGTGTTAAAGGACGCACATAATCGGACTCCATTTCCGCGGGAAGGTTTGTTGCAAAAATTACAGGATCTTCGATGTAGCCGTCGGGAATATATTTCATCTTTTTGGGAAGCTTCCGGGTAGCGGATTTGAGAAAATATCGGACCCGGTCGCCCCTCATGAATTTTTTCCCGTCTTTTCGGCNNCGGCACCAGCGCATGAATTCATAAATCACTCCCCCCTGCCATGCACCGCGCCCGGCCCCGCCGGAATCCAAAATCCAGGAATAGTTCATCATTTTGCCATTTTATAACAGACGCTATCGGACTCTCTCTAATTATCCGGGTTCACGAAGCTGGATGGAAGAACCCAAGCTGGAAGGACGGTAGGCAGCGCGACAACATCAAGCGCACCCCGGTCATCTATCGGAACATCGACCACATCGGCGTCAACACCAGCGGAAAGGCGTGGGTACGCAGTCCGCGACAGAGCGCCCTACAGCCATTCCAGAAAGTATGCCGAGGAGACCGACCAAGCACAATCCGGTGGCACGCTCGGTTCCATCGCCGCAGTAAAAACCTTTAGGGAAATGCGGGCCGGATTCATGCCGGCAGATCCGGTCCCAGGAGGAAGCGGGGCTCTCGCCGGTACTTTGTCGTTTGCTCGAACGCATACGCAAGAGCAATCACCCGGGATTCACTCCACGCACGGCCGATGAAAGACAGGCCCACCGGTAATCCGAAAACGTGACCGGCCGGAACGGTTATGTGCGGGNNCCCGCACATAACCGTTCCGGCCGGAACGGTTATGTGCGGGTATCCTGCAACGGCGGGCAGGACGGAACTCCCTCCCCCGGTATAGTGGTCGCCGTTAATCAGATCGGTAGGATAAGCCGGGTCGTTAGTAGGCGCAATCAAGGCATCGAGATTGTGTTCCTGAATGACTGCGTCTATACCCTCTTCGGCTGAAATCCGGCGGCAGGATTTCAGGGCTTGAATGTACTTATTCTCGGTGAGCGGTCCCTTCTCCTGGGCTTGCAGAAAGATTTCCTGCCCAAAATACTGCATTTCTTTGTCTCGGTTGGTTTCATTGAAAGCAATGAGTTCGGATAGAGTCCTGTGATGCGCGGCGGGTCCGAGCCAGGCAAGATATTTGTTGAGTTCTGCTTTGAACTCATAAAGCAGGACCTCCCACTCGGCTTCTGCCAGCTCTTCGAGAGGTTGAATTTCTACAGGATCGATCACCTCGGCGCCGGCCTTCTTCATAGCCGCAATCGCCAGCTCGGTCGCTTTTACCACATGGTCGTTGTGACCGAATATCTTGCGTACCACGCCGAGGCGTGCACCCTCCAGAGCCTTGGCATCCAGGTATGCGGTGTAATCCAATGCCGCTTTTTCCGCACTCCCTCTTGTGACGGGGTCCATTGCGTCAAAACCGGAAATTGCCGTAAGCAGCGCTGCTGCATCTGCAACACATCGTGCCATGGGTCCCGCGGTGTCCTGCGTAACCGAAATAGGAATGATTCCGGACCGGCTCGCCAGACCGACGGTAGGCTTGATTCCAACGATGCCGCATATACTCGAAGGACAGACAATCGATCCATCGGTTTCTGTGCCGATTGCCGCCGCGCAAAGGTTTGCTGCCGTGGCTGCACCCGATCCCGAGCTTGAACCGCAGGGATTCCGATCGAGCGCATATGGATTTTTTGTCTGTCCTGCACGTCCGCTCCATCCGCTAGTGGATCGCGTTGAACGAAAGTTTGCCCACTCGCTCAAATTCGTTTTGCCCAAGATTATGGCTCCGGCGGCGCGGAGTTTTGTAACGATGTGCGCATCCTGCAGCGGTTTCGAGCCAATCAGTGCCAGCGATCCCGCGGTTGTTTCCATCCGATCTGCAGTCGCGATGTTGTCTTTAATCAAAATGGGAATTCCGTGCAGGACGCTTCGGGGACCCCGTTCTTTCCGCTCGCGGTCGAGCGCATCGGCGATGGCAAAAGCATCCGGATTGCGCTCGATTACGGAATTCAGTCTCGGTCCCGCCCGGTCTATCGCATCCATCCTGGCAAAATACGCCGCAGCAAGCGCCCTTGCCGTCAGCTTCCCCTCTCCCTGTGCGCGCTGGAGTTCCGCGATCGTCGCCTCCGCGTATTCAAATTCCGGCACATTCCATGCAACATTACCTGGAGGTTCATTTCGTTTGTCATATACCACGCGATTGGATGCGGTCGGATTACATCCGCTTGCCAGCGCTGCAGCACCTGCAATAAAGCCACTCATAATGAAATCGCGTCGTTGCATAGCCGAATCTCCTTTTGGGGAAAGGTTAAGTCACAGATTGCCCTACGGATTTTATTGTGACCTGATTGAAAGATAATGGCTCGTAGGATCATGTGAAATAGAGCTGCAACAACCTGTATAATCAATCGGGAATCGGAGAGGGATTCAATGGAGATATCGAATTTTTCCCGAACTGGATTTGCGGAAAACTCCATGATTTGGAGCACAAGCCCGAATACAACAAGAACGTTCCGGAGGAATCTTCGGAAATCAAGCGGCCTGAACCAAGTTTTCTCAGTCATACTTGAAATAAATATCTGTTGGCGAAAGTTCTCTCCAAATCAATCTCATCCGGTCAAGACGATTATGCAAACTGTTGTTGAATTTTCGGAGTCGATTTTACTATTCTCGGGAGCAGGTTCGAAAAAAAACTTGGATAATTGCACTATTCTACTTCTCCGGCTGAGAAACCAGCCGGCATGTTGATTAAAGGCTATCGAATGATCAGAATAAGCCTCCCGCTACTACAGGAAAGAGATCTTCAATAATATCCCGGGACTCGTTATGAGAATAACTACGCTTCGCGCTTTAACCGATAATTACATCTTCCTGCTTTCCGATACTGCATCTTTGGAAACGGCCGTGATCGATCCCGGAGATGCCGGCCCTGTTCTAAGGTATTTGCATAATATCGGCAGCCCTTTGACGGCAATCCTCAACACACACCATCATCGGGACCACACGGGCGGAAATCGGGCATTGCTCGAACACTTCCCCGATATCCCCGTATTCGGCGGCGCCGGGGATCGCGGGCGTATCCCGGGGCAGACACACTTCCTGGTGGAAGGAAACGAACTCAGCATTTGTGGTGCAAAAGCCCGTGTACTGGAAGTTCCCGGGCATACCAAAGCCCATATTGCTTACTATTTTATTTCAGATGCCGGAGGCGACCTGTTCTCGGGGGATACAGTTTTCGGGGGTACAATCGGCAACCTGTTCGAGGAAACGCCTGACATAATGTTCCAATCCATTCAAAAGATCCGTGAGTTGCCTCCCCGGACAAAGATCTGGTGTTCGCATGAATACACCCTTCTGTATGTACGGGAGTCGGCCGGAATCGATCCGGGCAATGAGCGTCTGGCCCGGCGTTTGAGGAAGCTTGAAGCAGCCAATCCTGCAGGTGCGCCCACAGTGCCTCTGACACTTGAGGAAGAACAGAGCACAAATCCGTTTTTCCGGTGGGACGACCCGATTCTGGCGGAGCGTTTAGAAAAAGCTCCCGGAATCGAGGTCTTCCGGCACCTTTGCGAAATCACCTGACCGGAGGCTATCGGACGACCACATACGAACGCGTGGTAGGGAATTTTGTTTAACGGGAAACCGTTCTTTTTCCCGGCTTCTTCGCTCCTGACTCCCTGTTTCTTACACTCGGGCCGTACCTTCAGAGTCACAGATTATCTATTCCGGCACAAGCCGGATTGGATGCCGGCTCGTGCCACCTGGCTACTTTTTTTATATTTCGGTATGCTGATGTCCATGAAAAATTTCACGGACACCCACGCCCATTTATGCGATCCGATTTTCGATCCGGACCTGCCGGCTGTTTTGCAGAAAGCGCGCACTGCGGGGATCTCCTCCATAATTGCGGTCAGTGAAGATCTGACGGGTGCGCAAAAAAACCTGCTTCTGTCGGAGGAACACCCGATGATTCGACCCGCAGCCGGACTTTTTCCCACAAAACTGGATCCGGACCAGGCTTCGATAATGCGCGACTTCATTCGAAGCAACGCAGACAAACTGGCTGCGATCGGTGAAGTCGGCCTCGATTACTGGAAAATTCAGGATGAATCCGATCGGGAACTGCAACGAGAGATATTCCGAAGTTTTATCGATCTGGGCCTGGAACTGGATATTCCTTTGAATGTCCACTCCCGTTCTGCGGGCCGGCATGCGATTGNNCCTCAGGAGCGCAATGAACCCGCAAATGCCCGAATCGTCGTAACAGCGATTGCGGAACTGAAGGGTATACGGGAAGAGGATGTCGCTGAGGTCGTACTGGAAAATACCCGGCGTCTTTACGGCAAAAAAATCGGGGTGTAGCCTGCAGTCCGGTCGACACACCCCGCTGGTTTTATTCCGATTTCTGAGGCACTGTTTTTTCAGGAGCTGCGGGAATATCGCCCTTGGGGGTCCAGTCCTGAACCGGGGGAGCTAAGGAACGAGCCTGCCGTTTTTTTCCAAACCCGAATCCCCGCATAAAAGCATCCCTCTTTGCCATCTGGATTGCGAGGGCGGGATCCACGCCCTTGGGGCATACCTGGGAGCAGGCACCGGCAAAATGGCAGCGGTAGACACCGTGGCTGGAAAAGAGGACCTCCTGTCGCTGTTCATATCCTTCATCCCGTGAATCCGACATATACCGCCACCCTGCCGTGAGGGGCTGCGGCCCTGTGTAATCTTCTGAAGTGGCAACCGTCGGGCACGCGGACATACAGAGCCCGCATTTAATGCAGTAAGCGAATTGAATGTAGTTCAACAATTCCTGCTGGGACTGAAAAAATTCCCCCGTCGGATTGTCCTGTTCCTGCGGGTCTTTTCGGATCAGGTGCGGCTTGACGGACCGATGTTTGTTGAAAAGGCTCTCCAGATCGGGAACTAGGTCCCGGATGATGTCATAATTGGGAAGCGGCTTGACAACGATACGATCGGAATGCAGATGCACAATCTGGTTGTTGCAGGCAAGACGCGGCAAACCGTTAATGAACATGCCACACGATCCGCATATCCCCATACGGCACGACGAACGCCATGAAAGAGAAGAATCGAGATGCTCCTTTATCCAGTTCAGGCCGTCCAGAACGGTCATGCCCTTTGTAACGGGAACCGAGTAGTTTTCCAGGTACGGCGCTTCGTTTCCGGCGGGATTGTACCTCAGAACTTCATATTTGACGGTCTTGATAATCGATTTGTCCTGTGTTGCCGCTTTATTCATGGTCAGACTCCGTTTATTTGGAACACAATGACTGCAACATAGCTGCCGTAGAGGAACAGGGCGATTCCGGCAATGGCGATAACGCCTCCGATCAGCTTTTCCAGGGACCTGGACAGCGACAACTCGAAAAAGATGCTGCGCAGACCGTACAGTCCGTGAAACAGGCCGGTACCCAGCAATAAAATGTAAGTGATCATGTAGACGGCCTGCTGGCTGCGCCGGAAAACCTGCGAGGAATCGACAGGTTCGCCGGAGCCGATTCCAGCCATATGCAGAAGTTCGCTCAGATGCATTGTGCCCATATGCAGGCCCAGCAATACGAGGATGACGACCGCAGAGAGGATGTGCCAGAACCACAATCTCGATTCGCGCATGACGCCTCCTATTTCATTACAAA
Source organism: Acidobacteria bacterium UBA6911 (assembly GCA_002451015.1). Lineage (GTDB taxonomy): Bacteria > Acidobacteriota > UBA6911 > UBA6911 > UBA6911 > UBA6911. Next base: position 8,635 of record DKBB01000064.1, on the reverse strand, counting down.
GTAAAAATCAACGCCGCCGACAATCATCAGTACGGCTGCAATTACCATGACGACAACAAATACCGGCTTATGCCGCAAGGTCGAATAGCTGTACGGGAAAGACGGCACTCCCGGCTTGCCGATCCACCAGCCAAGTTCAACGAAAATGAGACGAATTCCGTTGACTGCGTGGAAGGCGAAAGCGAGGACAACCAGGAATTCACCTACTTTGAAAACCGGCGAGCCGAAAAGGGCCATCGTGCTGTCCCACTTCTCGACTCCCCCTATCCGCTGCCCGGTCACAAATATGTGCATAATAAAATAGGCCAGAATCCCGAGGCCCGTTATCCGGTGCAACGCATACGCATAGCGGTCCATACCGTACCGCCCGCCGCCGAGCCAACCCAAAATTCCAAGTCTGTTTTTGAGTCTCTGTTGCATAGGCGCTCCTTCCTGTCTTTATTTCTTAATACTTCCTCTCCACAGGCAGCCAGTTCGTAATGGTTACAGGCTTATAATCCAGGCGGGGGCCTTCTTCCGTGAAAAAGGCCAGTGTGTGTTTGAGCCAGTTGTCGTCATCCCGTTCGGGATAATCCCTGCGTGCGTGGCCTCCGCGGGATTCGGTGCGCTCGAGCGCTCCCTTCACCATGATCTGGGCAAGATCGAGGAGATTTTCTATTTCCATGGCATGATAAAGGTTCGTGTTGTAAACGGCGCTCTTGTCGTCAATGCGTATATTGGCGTACCGTTTCCTGAGCTGCAGGATCGTTTCCAGCCCGTGACTCAGCTCCTTCTCCGTCCGGAATACGCTGACGTTGATATCCATACAGGATCGCAGTTCCCGGCGGATATCATAGAGGTTTTCCGTCCCCTTCCTGTTCAGGAGATCTTCAAAAATCCGTTTGTATTCTTTTTCCACCTTTGCTTCGGGTACGGCGGCCGGCTGTTCCGATTCCGCGCAGTATCGACCGGTTTCCTCTCCGGCAATTTTTCCCCACACGAGGCATTCCGCCGTGGAGTTGGAACCGAGACGGTTGGCACCGTGCAAACTGACACACGCGGCTTCTCCCGCCGCCCAGATCCCCCGGATGCAGGTGGCGCCCTTGATATTCGTTTCAATGCCGCCCATGGAGTAATGCGCTACGGGTTTGCAGGGTATGGGATCGTCCACCGGATCGATATCATTGAACTCCATGCAAACTTCGCGAATGAGCGGAAGCCTTTCGTTGATTTTTTTAGCCCCAAGATGGCGCAGATCCAGGTGTATGTAATCCAATCCGTCCGGACCCTCGAATCCGCGTCCGGCTTCGATTTCGATCTGCTCGGATCTTGAGATCAGGTCGCGCGGCGCCAGTTCGAGTTTTGAAGGTGCGTATTCGCCCATGAAACGGTCGCCCTTGTTGTTGGTCAGATACGCGCCCTCGCCGCGGCACGCCTCCGTTATCAAAATGCCCGAGGGCACAAGACCGGTGGGATGGAACTGCAGAAATTCCAGATCTTCCAGAGGGATCCCTGCGCGATAGGCAAGCGCCATCCCGTCGCCCGTAACCGTCTGCGAGTAGGTCGTAAATCCGAACAGCGTCCCGGCGCCTCCGCTTGCGATTATTAAAGCTTTGCCGCGAATGACCTTAAACTTCCCGGTGGTCATATCGATAACCGTCAGGCCGCAAAATGTATTGTTTTCAACAAGGATGGATGTAACGAAATGCTCGTTATAATGCCTGGTGTTGTTGTATTTCAGCAGGGTGTCGTACAGGGTCTGCATCTCGAAAAATCCTGTTTTATCCTGTGCCAGCACGGCGCGCGGGTAGCTGTGACCGCCAAACGGCCTCTGTGCAATCCGTCCGTCATCCCGGCGGGTCCAGGGTATTCCCCAGTGATCGAGCTGCAATATCTCCGAAGGCATGGTCCGGACAAAAAGATCCACAACATCCTGATCCGCAAGAAAATCGCTTCCTTTAACCGTATCCCATGCATGCAATTCAAAGCTGTCCCCGTCTTCCGGCCGCAGCATCGCAGCGGTACCGCCCTCTGCGGCAACCGAATGTGCGCGCATCAGCTGGTTTTTCGTAATAACGGCAATATCGATTTTTCCCTGAGCAACACGGGAGGCTTCAATCGCCGCTCTCAATCCTGCCAACCCTGCGCCCATAATTATTAGATCGTGAGTGAAAACATCGGCCATGCAACGCCCCCTCCCCGCTCCGGCACAATAAACCCCGGACCTCGGCAAGCAACAGAAACCTTCAAAACCGCCCGGGCTCCTTGCCTTTCACTTGTAAATGCAACGAAAGTTCTCCTGCTATAGCGAATTATTATAATGAGCCGCCCCACGATAGCACACCTTCAATCCGGCAGCCAACCGAATATTGAACCCTAATGACGGCAGTGGATCGGGCGTCTTAATCGGGAAAATGCGGATCTAACAACTGCAGGTTATATAGGGGATTCAGGGGCGAATTTTGTGATCGCCCCTGAGTCAGTAATCGTGGATTGGGCTAGCGCCGAGAATAACTCTCAAGTCCTTTTGCCATAACAGCAATCGCTTCCCCAATATCATTTTTGTTGAGGACGTATGCTATCCTGGCCTGCTGCAGTCCTTGAGAGCCCTGCATGTAAAATCCGGCCGCCGGCGCTATGAAGGTGGTCTTCCCATCATAGGAAAATTTATCCAGCATATAGGTGGCGAACGCATCCGCATCTTCAACCGGGAGTTGGACCACGGTATAAAAAGCTCCCTGGGGCTTGTGTGCGATTACCCCGGGTATCTCTTTTAAAGCTGCATACAGTTTATTACGGCGCGCCCGGAATTCATTTGTAACCCTTTCCAGGAAATCGTCTTTGATGTTCTCCAGCATGTATGCCGAAGCAAACTGGCTCATAGTCGGCGCAGCAAGGCGCGCCTGTGCAATTTTCAGCGCTGATGCCAACACCTCCTCGTTCGGTGTAAGCAGGCACCCGATCCGCGCACCGCACAGGCTGAACCGTTTGGAAAGGCTGTCGATAACAATGATCCGATCACTTTTCGGTTCGAGGTTTAAAGCCGAAATGGGTTCGAAATCGTCATATACGAACTCCCGGTATGTTTCGTCGACAATCAGAAAAAGATTGCGTTCCTCACAAAGATCGAAAAGAATCCGGAGCTCCTCTTTGCTGCATACGGTCCCGGTTGGATTATTCGGGGTACAAAGAAGGACAGCCCGCGTGCGGTCCGAGATTTTATCCGCTATCCTGCTGCGTACGGGCAGTGCAAAGTTGTCCTCCATCCGGCATAAAACCGGAACCAGGTTAATTCCGGCAATGGCCGCAAAACCGAGATAATTCGCGTATGTGGGATCGAAGACAATGATTTCGTCGCCGGGATCGCAGCAGGTCATAAAAGTGAATACCAGCGCTTCGCTGGCACCTACCGTGATTATGAACTGTTCCGGACGGGTATCGATGTTCAGGGTTCTATTGATATACTTCGACCAGGCCCGGCATAACCTCTCGTTCCCCTGAGATTCCTCATAGGCTATCACTTTTTCTTCAAAAAGACGCAAACCTTCAAAATATTCCCGCGGTGACTCGATATCAGGTTGACCGATATTCAGTTTGTAAACATGGATCCCCGCTTTCCCCGCATTGATCGCCAGTGGCGCCAGCTTGCGAATCGGTGACGGTGGTGTATTTTGAGCTCGTTTGGAAAGCGCCGTTTTCGGCATTAGGGACCTCCAGTTATTTTTAAGCTACTCGGCCGCTCGATCGACGGGTGTAATCTGGCACTGCTTTTACCCTCAGGCGTATCGGCTGTATCGTTTCCCGGTTCCGGCTTAAACTTGCATGGGTAAACCGGGGGCAACACCGGTATGATTTCAATCATACCGCAAATCCCCGCCGGATTCCGAATTTCTTGAGAGATTCCGGCATACCCGTTCACAGGAATCGTTTCATTTTTACCTCTCTATTACGGAATCCGCCCACGGTGCGTCTTTCCCCTAATTTATAAGCGCTCTTGACAATACACCACAGAAAAAGGTATAGGTAATGGCTTATATCTCTGATGATTCAAGGAATATGGACCTTTGGATTCGCCTCACCGAACATACCCGAAAAACACAGGACGTCCACGTCCTGCCCTATACCAATTTGCCATCATAAGTTTTAGTAATAAAATTCGGACCCAGCCCCGCTTTTTGAGGGTTCGGGTCTATTTCAGGAGGAGTGAATGTCATTAGACGCCAACGACAATATTCCGGCAGCCGGAACTTCCACAGAACCAAATAATTTTACAGGTGAGGAGGACGTTCCTGTAGCCGGAGCCACGGAGGAAGAACCCAATTTTGAAACTCTCCTGGCGGCGTATGAAGGAAAAACGCAAACCTTTTCCGAAGGAGAAGTGATCAAGGGCAAAGTCATCGCAATTTCCGGCGGCGGTGTCATTGTCGATGTCGGATTTAAATCCGAAGGAATTATCCCGGTTGAGCAGTTTACCGACGATCACGGCGAGGTTTCCGTTCAGGTCGGCGATTCTGTAGATGTATTTCTGGAACAAACCGAGGATTCTAAAGGACACGTCGTCCTGTCCAGGGAAAAAGCGGAAAGAATGAAGGTCTGGGACGAAATCGAGCGCGCCTACCGTGAAGGCACAATCGTCAAAGGGCGCGTAATTGAACGCATTAAAGGCGGACTGGCTGTCGATATCGGAGTTCGCGCATTCCTACCCGGATCACAGATAGATGTGAGACCTGTACGGAATTTAGACAGCCTGCGCGGTGAAGAATTCGAAATGCGGGTCATCAAGGTCAACAAAAAGCGCGGCAATATCGTTCTATCCCGGAAAGCAGTCCTTGAAGAGTCCATGAAGGAAGAAAAGGCAAAAACGCTGGAAGTTCTCGAGGGCGGCAAGGTAATGGAAGGCATCGTTAAAAACATTACCGATTACGGTGCTTTCATTGACCTCGGCGGCGTGGACGGGCTTCTGCACATCACGGACATGTCCTGGGGCCGGGTGAATCATCCGTCCGAACTTTTTAATGTAGGCGATAAACTCCAGGTCAAGGTTATCAAGTTCACCAAGGAAGACGGCCGTGTTTCCCTTGGGTACAAGCAGCTGTCCGAAGATCCGTGGCTTCACGCCGACATGCGCTATCCAAAAAACATGCGCGTTCAGGGTAAAGTGGTCAGCCTTACGGATTACGGCGCTTTCATTGAACTGGAGCCCGGGGTCGAAGGTTTGATACACATCTCCGAGATGACCTGGAACAAGCGTGTCAAACACCCTTCGAAAATCCTCAATGTCGGCGATCCTGTCGAAGCCGTTGTTCTGGATATCGATATCGAATCCCGGCGCATTTCTCTCGGATTGAAACAGACCGAACCGAATCCATGGGATGTGATTGAAGAACGCTATGCGCCCGGGACGGTAATCACGGGAAAAGTCCGGAACATCACCGACTTTGGCGCTTTTATCGAGGTTGAGGAAGGCATTGATGGCCTTGTCCACGTCTCTGACATATCCTGGACCAAACGAATGAAACACCCTTCGGAAATGCTCAAGAAGGGGGATGAGGTCGAGGCTGTCGTCCTGAGCATCGACGCCACCAATCAGAAGCTTTCTCTTGGTATCAAACAGCTTGAGCCCGACCGGTGGGAGGACTGGTTCAGTCGCCATAATGTTGGGGATTCCGTACAGGGCAAGGTCGTCCGTATGACCAACTTCGGGGCTTTTGTAGAACTGGAAGAAGGCATCGAAGGACTGTGCCATGTTTCTGAACTTGACGAAAAACATGTCGAGAAGCCTACGGAATTTCTCAATATCGGCCAGGAAATCGAGATGAAGGTTATCAAGATGAACCTGGAGGAGAAAAAGATTGGACTGAGTCTCAAAGCCATGAAGGAAGACGAGCCCAGGCTTGAGTTCACCTCCTATCTGGCATCCTCGGATTCCGGGAACGCTTCGATGGGCGAGCGTCTCGGAGAACAGTTGCAGCGTTTCAAAAAAACAGAAACGGTTGCAGAAGAGGACGCCGATACTGAAGCCGAAGAAGGCGCTGAAAGCGAAGAGCCGTAATCGCTCTACTCAATAGCCCATTTTTCTCTGAGAGAAAAATGGGCCGGGGCACACCATGTCGATGAAGCGGTCNNGCTTATTATTTCTCAATGGAAGGCCCCTCCGGCTTGTCTTTTTCCGGAAACCAGGTTGCCGTACTGGACCTGGAAGGTACGATCGCCGATTCGCGGGATTTTGTCAGTCAGTTGAAGGATTACGGTAACCGGCCGAGTGTCCGGTCGGTTGTAATTCGAATCAACAGCCCCGGGGGAGGTGTAGCCGCTTCCCAGGAGATCTATGAAGCCATAAAAAAATTCCGTGCTGATTCCAACAAGAAAGTAATCGTCAGCATGGCTTCTGTGGCGGCTTCCGGCGGTTATTACGTTGCCTGCGCCGCCGACAAAATTTACGCCAATCCCGGATCCATCACCGGCAGCATCGGGGTCATTGCGGAATGGTTCAACTTCGGAGATCTTCTCCGTTGGGCAAAAATGCAAGATATTGTGATTAAATCCGGAACTTTCAAGGACGCAGGATCCTCAACACGCCCTCTGACCGATGCAGAAAGGGAGTACTTTCAGTCTCTTATTGATTCCATGTACGACCAGTTCGTGTCCGCCGTGGCAGTCAGCCGGGATATGCAAGAAGAGGATGTGCGCAAATTGGCCGATGGTCGGGTGTTTACCGGCCAGGAGGCCCGGGAGAACGGGTTAGTCGATGAGCTGGGTACCTACCAGGATGCAATAGACGCAGCAGCCAGCATGGCCGGCATTTCCGGGGACCCCAGAATCCTTCGCCCCGTTAGAAAAAGTATTACCATTCTCGATCTCCTGCTGGGAGACGCCAAATCGGTCCTGACTGTAAACTCGGACCGTTCAGAATCTCACATACGTTTTGAATACCTCTGGAGATGAAACCACATGACAAAAGCAGAACTTGTTGAAGAAGTCGCCAAGGAATCCGAATTAACCAAAAAAGATGCAGAAGTGATCGTCCAGACTGTTTTGGACAGCATTACCGAATCCCTTCAGCGCGGCGAGAAGATTGAATTGCGCGGATTCGGTTCCTTCCGCATTCGCAATCGTATGTCCCGTCAGGGCCGCAACCCTAAGACAGGAACAGGGGTAAGCGTTCCCGCCAAAAAAGTACCCTACTTTAAACCAGGCAAGGAAATTAAAGATTTGGTCAATCTCTAATGGACCGTCTCTGGACACCGTGGCGTTTTGATTATATCAGTAAAGTAGACCAAGCGAAGTCGTGTGTATTCTGCGGTATCCTGGAAGAGTCCGACGATTCCGCCAATCATGTTTTATATCGCGGTAAAAACGTTTACCTGGTTATGAACCTTTTTCCTTACACCACGGGACACCTGCTGATTGTGGCGAACCGGCATATATCCTGCCTCAATGAAGCGTCCGATGTAGAATTGTCCGATTTCATCAAATTGAGCCGCCATTGCGAAAATGCCTTAAGACAGGAATACCACCCAAACGGTTTTAATATGGGATTCAATGTCGGCCGGGCGGCCGGTGCCGGGATCGAGCATCATTTGCACATGCACGTGCTGCCGCGTTGGGTTGGAGATTCGAATTTTGTGTCGGTTGTTGGTGAAACCCGCATCCTTCCTGAGGAACTGTCGACCTCCTATCGAAGATTAATTCCATATTTTGAAAATTTCTGACGCAATGGTACCGAATTTACAGTAATTGCGATCACATCCTCGAATCGGTATTTTGTGGTCCGTGAACATATTTTTTTAACATTTTTTATTGTTTAAGTATAAAGGTCTACAAGCCAAGGCCTTAGTCGGATCCAGGCGCCTAAAAAACATATTATTATCTTATTTCCTATGTGGTTTCATTTAGGACTTTCCTTTATGTCAAGCTATTTTTTTTTCCTTTGTTTTCGTGCCTCTTGAGGATAGAACCCTTCTGAAACCTGCGTCAATACTGCTTATATTAATTTTTTACCAAAAAATTATTTTATGTGTTTTTTAGTTGAATGATCGGAACTTCGTATGCTACCTTTCACGCCCGTTGCAGAAAAATAATTGCGATGCACACGCAATCCTGACATTATTCAAGCTTTGGGAAGCAGCAGAATTCTGTTGGAGTTTTTGCTGTTCTGGGTTACATGCTTTTCCACAACTGTGGAAATATCTGTGGAAAACTACCGGCACTCGGCATGCCGCTTTTCTTTCTTTGCCGAGCTTAAATTATTATGAATTTCTGGCACCAAATTCTCTCTCATGTTGAAAAACAACTGAGCCGTCAAAGCTTTGACACTTGGTTCAGGCCTATCGCTTACCAAAGTTTTGAAAGTGAAATCCTTCATCTGAATGTTCCGACTGAAATATTTAAAAAATGTCTGATTGAAAACTACTCCGAACTGATTCTGCAGACAGCGCGTGATATCTCTCATTCCGATTTAAAGCTGGACATTACTGTGGAATCCACCGCCTCTCCGGTATCGGATTTTTCCACAGCCACTAACACAGACACTGCGCTCCGGCCCCAATTGACACCGAAATATACTTTCAATTCTTTTGTCATAGGAGCAAGCAATCAACTGGCCCATGCAGCCTCACTGGCTGTAGCAGAAAGGCCTTCCAAAGCTTACAATCCC
>DKBB01000236.1 GCA_002451015.1 Acidobacteria bacterium UBA6911 | reverse complement strand
CCCGGAGAATACAGGTTCTTTCCGGACAGCAATGCGGTCATCACTCTGAAGGCAAGTTCCGTGTCGACACACGGGCTGGGACTGGCGGAAGGGTTGGAGCTCGCCAGAACACTGGGCTTTGATCGAGCAGTGCACATTTTCGGTGTTCAGCCTTTCGACCTCTCCCCGAAACCGGGCTTGACACAGGAAATGACGAAGATCTTCCCTTCACTCCTGGCCGCCCTGAACAACGCCTGTTCCCGGCTGCATCCATAAGACGAGAGGAACGCATTGCAGGTTAAAATCGTTTACTTGTAAAGGTGGATCATGGTAAAGGATAGCCCAGTGACTAGGAAAAAACATTCCTTTTTCTATAATTGGGGTTCGGTAACCACCATCATCTCGGACATAAGAACCCAGGAGCTGGCCGCCCGCGCGACCTGGTTTATCAAGATGCGATGGCTGGCCATCCTGACCTGCGCCGTCGGGGCTGTCATCGCGACCACGGGTATTGTTCCTGCCGATGTCAATCCTGTCGATTTCGTCATTACAATCGTCTTTTTGTCATTCACAAATCTCATATATTCGAAAATCGGGCGCAACCTTTTCGGCGACAAGACGCGGCGCAGGGAGTTGCAGAGACTCCTCAAGTGGCAGATGTTCGGGGATTTCACCGCATTAAGTTTCCTGACCTATTCGCTTGGCTGTATTGAAACACCGATGGGCGCTCTTTTCATGGCCCACATTATCCTGGCCACACTACTCTTTTCCCGCTGGGAGTCCCTGATGATCGCGGCAGCGGGCTGGATGTACGCATCCGCGCCGCTTATACTGGAGTTGACCGGAATTATTCCCGTTCAGAGTATTTTCAAAAGCGAGTTCAGGGAAGCCGTCAGCCACGACTTTGGGATTACTTTAGGATTTGTGCTTGCAAGCGGCGGCGTCTATTTCTTCTGCTGGTATCTGGTAAGCGAGATCAGCTCCAGCCTGAAACTGAGAGAGCGCCAACTCGAAGACGCCCATCAGATGCTGATTAAAATAGACAGAGAGAAAACGCAGTCCACCCTTCTTGCCACCCATGAACTCAAAGCCCCGTTCGCGGCAATAAAGAGNNGTTGTTACGCGCATCGGCAACCGTTGCGACCAGATCTCGAACAGGATCACGGATATCATCCATCTGAGCAATCTGAGAACCCTGGTGGTGACGGAAATGAACCTGGTTCCGGTCGACTTGATTTCCGTTTTATGTGAAGAAGCCAGGGAGGGAGCTCTTATCGGAGAATCCCGTAAAATTAAGATCATTAATCTTGTAGAAAACCACCCTCCCATCTATATCATGGGTTCCTACGATCACCTGAAGACTCTATTCTCCAACCTGATCCAGAACGCCATCAACTATTGCCCCGACAATATCGGGCGTGTGGTGATATCCGTTGAGACTTCGCCGGGAAAGGCGGAGGTGGCGGTACAGGATAACGGCATCGGAATTCCCAAAGATGCCCTGGATAAAATTTTTGACGATCATTTTCGAAGCAAAAACGCGGTAGCCCACCATGCCGGAGGTACCGGGCTGGGGCTCTCCATAGTCAAGGAAATTGTGGTTCTCCATGGAGCATCCATCCAGGTGGAAAGCATCGTTGGCAGAGGGAGCAGCTTTACTGTAAGATTTAATACCATTGAGGTTCCTCAGGAGAATATTAATTATGGCAAACATACTTATAATTGACGACGATCTGGATATTATTGACAGCCTGAAAATGATTCTGGAATCTAACGGCCACCAGATATCGGTAAAAACAGATACGGATGATCTGGTAAGCACCATCCAACAGACATCTCCGGACTTGATTATTCTCGATATCATTTTCCCTGAAGATCCCAATGCCGGATTTGCCGCAGCACGCGAATTACACAAGAATGAAGAGGTTAAAGATATCCCCGTTCTGCTCTTAAGCGCCGTCAACCAACAGAGCAATATGTCTTTCGGTTTTTCCGAAACGGACATCAGCGAGGATTTCATGCCGGTGAAGGGTTTTATCGAGAAACCGGTGGAACCCGCCGTCCTTCTGTCAAAGGTAAAAGAGCTTCTGGAAACTGCATGACCGGGGCATACCGGCCCGATACTACCGCCCAACAGCCTGAATCCAAACATTGCGGGATCGGGGACCGTCAAACTCGCAAAAATACACCCCCTGCCAGGTACCCAACTGCAACCGGCCTCCTTCGACAATGATTTGGACGGAGGAACCCATCATGCTCGCTTTGACATGGGCGGCGGCGTTTCCTTCGGAATGTCTGTATGCCGCCTGCCAGGGCACGGCATTTTCCATGGCATCCGCAATATCCGCCACTACATCGGGATCGGCATTTTCATTAATCGTCACGCCCGCCGTAGTATGGGGTACGAAAACGACAACCATTCCACTTTGAATTCCGAGATCGGACAGTGACGACTCTATTTCCCGAGTCATGTCCAGGAATTGAGTATGTTTTTGAGTACGAACGGTAATAGACTTCATTGCTCACTCCTCCACTCATGCCTTCACTATTAATGAGCATTTCCCATAAAGTATCCAACGTCTCTGCTCAGAAGATCCTGTCTGTCGTCGTTCCCCGTTTGACAAAAGTGCCGTGAATCTTATCTTTATATTATGGACCTTGAAACTTCCTGGTCAAAAGATGGTTTGCAGGAAACGACACCATGATTTTCAAATAAGGCAAACGGATATGCATGACGGTTTTTGGGCTTCCATCAGGAACACTACCGATCATCAGGATTACTTTTCAAGAATTGATGAAAGCGATGATGCAATTTTTTACAACAAAGAACGATTCGTTTCCCACCTGGATTCCCTCGCGATGGAAACGGTTGTGGACCTGATTGGACAACTGGTCGTCGAGGACAATCCCGTAATGCTCGATTTAATGGCAAGCTGGGATTCGCACATTCCCACCCGGCTGCAATCGTGCAGAATCACCGGACTGGGTTTGAATGAAACCGAATTGAAAAACAACCAGGTCCTTTCAGATTACGTCATCCATGATTTGAACCGCGATGGCAGACTTCCTTTTTCAAACGGATCCTTTGACGTAGTTCTCAATACGGTTTCGGTCGATTACCTGGTAAATCCCATCGCGGTGTTTCGAGAAGCAGGAAGGGTTCTGAAACCGGGAGGCCTGTTTCTCGTAATATTCTCCAACCGTATGTTTCCCGATAAAGCCGTGAAGATCTGGCGGGAGTCGAGTGAGGAAGAACGCATCCTGCTGGTAGAAAATATATTCCAGGAAACCGGATCCTTCGATGCACCCGAGGTATTTATTTCGAAAGGGCGCCCCCGCCCCAGAGACGACAAATATGCCCATTGGGGAACACCCAGTGATCCGGTTTATGCGGTATATGCTGAAAAACCAGGGAAAACTCCCTCCAGAAAACCTCGGCCCGCAATCCTCTCAATCATGGAAAGCAAAATGAACGAAGGGGTGCTGGAACATAAAAAACGGCAGATTCACAAAACTCTTCAGTGCCCGCACTGCGATGAGAAAATGAACAAGTGGGCTGTTCCTGAAAATCCTTTCGAGGCAACCTGGGAAAATGAGTTTCTATATATCTGTTTTAATGACAATTGCTCCTACTATGTACGCGGCTGGGACCATGTCTACAGGACTACTTCCCGCATAGCCTCCTACCGGTTCATGTACAACCAGGACAAGGATATCTGCTCCCCCATTCCGGTTCCCAGCTCTAAAGCGCTGCGCGAAAGCATCATCGGTTAAAACAAATTCGGCAATCGGGCTATTGGACCGTGTATCCGTTGTCCGTCAGATTTTTAACAGCCTCGTCGATGGTTACTTTAACCAGAAACATCCCGCACTTCGGACATTTTCCCTCTTCATCCGCGATGATGTTCCAGTCCATCGGATCCTGATACACAAATCCGTCCTGATTCACATCCACGGCTTTAACGTCCACCGGTTCAGAACGCACCCACTCCTCGAGACTTTTCATGGAATCACTTTTCTGCATGGATGGCATGCCATCCTCCCCGTGCGACTGTGTCTCCATTTCACCGTTGGATCCGCCACAGGCAACAAAAATACAAAGAAACAGTGCAACGAGGCTCAATAAAACCCATTGTTTCATGGAAATCTCCCCTTGCTAATTCCTCAATTATACCGGTTTCACGGGGGTAGAGACTATCTAATTCAACGCACCTTTATACTGCATAATACCGCTTTTTTTAAAAGCAATTCCGCCATGATAACAGTAACGCCCGGTTTGTTGCTGCTGCGTGAAATTCAAACTGAGAACCCTCTTCCCATCCGCTCCGGATTCAAGGATAATTTTGAAATTCTTCGGAATGTCATTCGTAGGAAAGACATGAACGCAACAGCGGAATTGCCCATGTCAACAGAACCGGATTTTACGGAAATCTATCAGGAACACCATCGCAGGGTTTTCAACCTCTGTGCCTATCTGTTGAATTCCGGAGACGCCGCCGAAGACGCCACCCAGGAAGTTTTTATTCGCGTACAACGCAAAATAGACACCTACAACCCTGAATTTTCGATTTCGAACTGGATTTTAAAGATTGCCAGCAATTATTGCGTGGATTTACTCAGAAAACGGGGAAAGGAAAAACGCCTGTTCGTCTTGGACACATCGGAATCACTGGATCCATCTTCGGACAAGCCCGGACCCCTGCGAAACATACTGACCTCAGAGAAGGGAAAGCGGATCCGGCGCGCTGTCGCATCCTTAAATGAAAAATTCCGAACCCCCATGATCCTGTCTTTCTACAACGACTTCACCTACGACGAAATCGCCGAAACCATGGGCATTCCAAGAAATACCGTAGCCACGCTTCTCTTTCGCGGGAAGCAGCAATTGAGGGAGAAGCTCAAGAAGGAGAATTACCATGACTTGCCCTGATGATTTCACTCTTTCCCAATACGCGGACGGAGAACTGCCGGAAGACGAAACCAGGAAACTGGGCGCGCATTTTGAAATCTGCACCGTTTGCCGGAAACGGGCACTGGCTTTCGAAGCCGAAAGCCGACTGCTTGCTGAGAGCCTGCAGGAGATTGGACTGTGGGAGCCGGAGCAGGAGACCGTCCGGCGAAAAATTCCGGGAACCGCCTGGATCAGCAGCCTGGCCCTCCCTTTGTTTGCGATCGCTGTATTGTTGCGATCGGGAATCGAATTCATACTCGACAATAAACCGCCTCTGGTATTGGACTGGCTGCACCCGTTCAGCCTG
>DKBB01000113.1 GCA_002451015.1 Acidobacteria bacterium UBA6911 | reverse complement strand
GGTAACCAGCAGCCAGGGCCATGATGTATTTATTTATCCCGCTGAATTTGAAAAAGCGAAAATGGCGGTGATTATCAGCATAAACTCTGAGGGACAGGTAGGGGGGCTTCTCCTGAGACCGCCACAGCCCCGGAGTAAACCCACAGCCGAAGACTCCGATCCGGACTTTGAGGTCGTGACCATCAAGCCCATCCTGTCGGGCCGGTCAGACCGGCGCATTCAAATTGACCGTCAGCTCCGTGCCACGAACATCAGCTTGAAGGACCTCATTAAGTTTTTCTACGACGTGCACGAACAGCAGATCGAGGGTGGGCCGGATTGGATGAACACCGACCGGTTCGATATCGTAGCCAAGCCCGCAGCAGAAGTCGAAATCAGTCCTGAGCAGATGAATACAATAATCCGGAAGCTTATAGTCGAGCGGTTCAACCTGACCTTTCACCGCGAAGAGCGCGAGATGCCGGTCTACACCATCACAGTGGACGAATCCGGGCCCAAGATGGTCAAAGGTGATCCGAATGGACCTGGCGACCCGGATTTTAATGGACTTGGAAACATGAAAGCTAAGGCCATGAGCATGGATGAACTCGCTGGTGTGTTAAAAGGGGCCGTGCTGGATCGGCCGGTGCTGAACAGGACAGGACTCGAAGGAAAGTACGTCTTCACGCTTATCTGGGCTCCGGATGAATCCCAGTTTCCCGGAGCCCGGCAGCGTCCCTCGGCACAGGTTTTTGCGAACCGCGACGACTTGTTCACCGCGATGCGAAAACAGTTGGGGCTGAAACTGGAAGCTACAGAGGCTCCGGTAGAAGTCCTGATCATCGATCACACAAACAAACCTTCCGAAAACTAAGGGAAATGATGATGAAGAACCTTACTTATGTTTTAATCATTACAATACTGTTGCTGGCCGTTTCAATCCCAACGGCCATGGCACAGAGCGAAAGCCTGCAACTCTCAGTAAGCCGCACTTGGGGTTACGCCGGTTTTAACCACGATATTCAGGGACACTTTACACTTTCAGCCAGAGGGCCGGCGGACCTGCAAAGCGTGCGGTTCCTTCTGGATGGAGAAGTGGTGCTGGAGGAAAGCGAACCGCCCTTTCAGTTCAAACTCAACACCGACGATTACGAAAATGGTATCCACACACTGAGCGCCGTGGGCATCCTTAGTGATGGTACCCGAATAAGCAGCACCCAGTTCACTCGTGAGTTTGTTTCCCACCCAAACCTGCCCTTGATCGGAGGATTGGGAGTGGGACTTATAATTCTTTTAGTTATTATCGCGATTTTCGACGCGGTATTGAAAGTGATCGGAGCGTGGAAGGCCGCCCGGAGATCTCAGACAGCGTGGTTCGTCTGCCTTCTGATTTTCAACACCGCCGGCATCCTGCCCATAATATATTTTCTCACCGGCGGTAAAAAGCCGGAAACGCTGGGAAATGCATAACGATAGGCTTATGGTATTTACCTTTCAATGGTGGATATTGATTTCCTCACCTATGGAGACCAAGGTGCGTATATTAGCCGGGATTGCGGTCTCTGAATAAAGGGAATCCAACGGAAAAGGCTTCAAGACTAAGACGGTCAGACTTCCAGGTGTATCCGCGGCTACTTTACCAGTGCCTGAACGGCTTCCGGAAGATCGAACCGCTCGTCGGGGATGTCCGCGTTGATCTCCACCGAGTCGACAGTTATGTTAACGTTCTGACCGGCCGCTTTCTGTATCATCCTGGTCGGGGATAGAACGCCTTCGAATTCCCTGTATTCCGACATTGTAACCTCTACGGGAATGTTACCCATTTGGCTCGCTAAAATCGCCTCGGACTTGATCGCCAGACCGGTCTCAACACTGTAATATGTCGTTACGGGATTCCCCTCGACCGGGGTTTGCAGCACGCGATAAGCTTCTGCCCCATTGATCGATTCGATGCCGACCGTCTCGACAGTCGGGTAAACCTCGCGCCAATGGATCGGGGCGTTGAAGATAGCCTCGCGGAGCGTCGCCAGCCGCTCGTCACCAGTCTTGATCCGCGGCCCCTGCAGGATGCTATTCTCCCAGGCGATGTCGTCCTTGACTCCCTGTTCCACCTTACCCACGCCGGCGAGTTCGATGACAACATACTGGAGGCCGGGCTTGGAGAAGGTCGTGAGTTCGCCCGAGATGCCTGCCGGCGCGATCTCCATCTTCCCGTGGGCCACTTCCGATTTCCGCCTCTCATAAGCTTCCCGCCCGCCGGTGACCTCTACATAGCGGTCCAGGACGGACTCCGCCGATGGTAGATTCGCGGCCGGTGCCGTGGCAGCAGGTTCCTGCCCCGGAATTACCGGGCTTAATCCCGCCATAAGTGTGATACCGATGATGATTCCCATGCTCAGCTTTTTGTTCATACCACTCCCTCCCTTATTGAGTTTCAATCCATGCCAATGCAGCTTCCAGAACGGCGTCGACTCCCTGCAGCAAGTCCTCGCGCTTCAGTTCCACAACAACATCGGGAATCACACCGTTCCCCTCCAATACCTGCCCTCCCTCGGAGATGTAGGTCGCGATGGCGTGTTGAAAGCCGTCCCCGTTGGGAAGCCGCTCAATCGACGATGGAAGGGCAGCGGCGGCGCTTCGCATACCGAAGATGCGGGCCCGATCCAGGTCCTGAAGTCCACCGGCAAAAATCTCTGAGGTGGATGCCGAGTGGCTGTCTATCAAAACGGCCACGGGGCCCGGAAATCCGTTCAACCGCGGATTGACCACGAAGCTCAAATCCGTCCCGCGCATGTGCATCGTTCCAAGGCGCTGGTTCGGCTCCGAGATCAGGAATCCTGCCATGCCCATCGCCATGCCGCCGATGCCTCCTCCGTTTCCCCGCAAGTCGATGATCATCCCCTTGCACGGCTTGCAGCCCTCCACCGACGCCTGGAAACTGGTCATCACGCGCTCCAGGTCCAGGAAAGCATTGAAGCGGACATAGGTAACATCGCCAAAGCGCTTCTCTTCGTAAAAGACCGGCTGGGGGGGCAAATTGCCGAACTGACTGATTTCTCCTCTTGGCGCGGCGAGGGGGATTTCGAGCTCCACCGGCTTGTCTTCCGCATTGAGGAACGCAGCCTTAACCTTCGATCCGGGAGATCCGCTCAGGCCGCGCATAAAGTTGCTCGCAAGGGCCAACTCCAATAAGTTACCAGGGATGGCGGTATCCTTCCGCACCTCCTGGATCAACGGTTCGACCTCCCCCTCCCTGACGCGCGTGAGAATCCATCCGGGACGTACGCCGGCGACATCCGCAGGCGATCCCGCTACTACTTCCGTTACAAGCAACTGGTCATCGAGGATGCGCAGGTCGATGCCGGTCACGTTCGATCCGCCGCCGCCCGCGCTGAGCGCGGTGTAGAGCCCCGTCGGAATGATCCCAAAGTGCGTCTGCCCGATGCGGCGCAACATCTCGGAGAGGATGCTACGCACCTCGTCCCTGGTTTCCGCGGCGTTGACGCGAGGTTCGAACTCCTCGCGGATCTCCTGCCAGTTGAGACCGCCCGGCGCTTCCTGCCAGTGCGTGTCACGGATGGACTCCCAGACGTACACGAAGGAGGCGACATCCAGTTCGTGAGGCGTCCCGGCCGGTATCGGGGCTTGAGCAAAGGCAATTCCGGCAGCGGTGACCGCTGCAATCAGGATTATAATATTGCGACTCAGCAAGCTTCCTCCATTTTTTCCTTACTCCCGTACTCAGTCTGTACTCTAATCCCTACGCGACCGCGGGCAGGATTGTTCCCCTTATTCGGACATCCTCCTAGCGGAACGATCTCTTGATGTACTTCTGCCGCCAATACTCGGGTGTGCCGCCATCGCTTGTGACCCAGCGGTGCTTGATGAGC
>DKBB01000271.1 GCA_002451015.1 Acidobacteria bacterium UBA6911 | reverse complement strand
CATGCAGCCCTGCACGACAGCGGAAGAGTGGAGTATACGTCGGTTCAGGATGAGGCCGCTTTGGAGGCTTTCCAGGTCCTGAGCCGTACGGAGGGAATAATCCCGGCGCTGGAAAGTTCGCACGCAATTGCGGAACTGATTTGCCTTGCTCCGGATCTGGAGAAAGATACTCTGGTCATTGTGAACCTTTCGGGGCGCGGCGATAAGGATGTCAACCAGGTTGCGGCGCTATTGAACCAGGACGATTTGAAATAAATGAAGAAGCCAGTAGTCAGAAGCCAGTAGAATAATAAGATAAAATTTCTGGAAGTCGATGATGTGTGAAAATCATATGAGTTTTTTTGACACAACATCGCGATACCGATATATGTTCTGACTTCTGGCTCCTGACTTCTTGTTTCCCNNCATGACCCGAAGAATTGGTGAAAAATTCAAGGAGCTCAAGGCACGGGGCCGGAAGGCCTTTATTCCATTCATCATGGCCGGAGATCCGGATCTCGAGACCACCATCCGCCTTGTTCCGGAACTGGAGCGGTCGGGTTCTCATATTGTCGAACTGGGGATCCCGTTTTCCGATCCTGTTGCGGACGGACCGACGATACAGCGTGCCGGGGCACGGGCTTTGCGCCACGGCTATGCAATGGCGGATTACCTGAAAGCCATTGAGGCGATTCGCCGGGAAACCGGTGTGCCACTGCTACTTTTCAGCTACTACAATCCCATCTACCAATACGGAATCGACGCGCTGGCCCGGGACGCCCGTTCCGCCGGAGTTGACGGAGTGCTTGTTACGGATATTACTCCGGAAGAAAGCGAAGAGTACCGTACGTGCATGGAACGGCACTCGCTGGATCCCGTATTCCTTGCCGCCCCTACCAGCAGTGCGGAACGCATTGCCAAAATTGCAGCCTGCTCCAGGGGGTTTATCTATGTCGTTTCACGCGCGGGCGTAACCGGGGCGCAGCAGCAACTTTCGGACACGGTCGGACCGACGGTTGAAAGAGTCCGAAAACATACCGAACTTCCCGTGGCTGTAGGATTCGGCATCTCCCATCCGGATCAGGTCCGCGCTGTGTGGCGGGTCTGCGACGGCGCGGTTGTGGGAAGCGCCATTGTCGGAGCCATGGAAAAGGTGAGGGATCCCGGCCGGCTGCTGCCCGAAATCGGGAAATTTTGCGGATGGCTTACAGGCGAAAAGAATTCTCATTTGTGAATTCTTGATTTAGGATTATGTGGATCCTGACGAAGTGTTGTGGTTCAAAGGAGGAGGCCGGTTTCGTTGAAACGGCCGGCATTCAAAAGGAGTTATATTGTACACCATTGAATTTGAACCGGTCGGCCGCCGCGGCCAATGTCCTGAAGGAGAATCGCTTCTGGATTGCGCCCGCCGTCTGGATGTGGACATCGTCAGTATCTGCGGCGGAGTGAGTACCTGTAAGCACTGCAGGGTGCAGATCGTGTCGGGATCGGTGTCGCCCCCGACACCGGAGGATTCAGCGACTTTTTCCGAGACGCAACTGAAAGAGAACTATCGACTTGCCTGCACAACCTATCCACAGAGCGATGTCAAGGTGCTGGTCCCACCGGAATCGCTCTCGGCCCCGCAACGCACGCAGGTTGAGGGTCTGGAACTGCGGGTTGAACCGGACCCGGCTGTCCGCTGCCTGGAAGTGCAGCTGTCCGCGCCGTCGCTTGAGACCCCCGAACCGGACGACCAGAACCTGTGGAATGCATTGAAAGAAACATATGCGCTCAATCAGGGGCGCATGGACCTGAAAGTCCAGCAGGATCTCTCGTCCCGGCTTCGCAGTCTTGACTGGAGGGCGGGCGTTGCACTGCGGGAGTCGGAAATTGTCGCGATAGGCGCAGATTCCACGCACTGGATCGGCCTTGCCGCAGACATCGGCACGACCAAAATTGCCGTGTACCTGATTGACATGAAGACCGGCGAAACACTGGCGTCCCGGGGATTGATGAATCCTCAAATATCCTATGGAGAGGATGTCGTTTCGAGAATCTACACGGCCAGCAAATCAGGGGAGAACGCGCAGAAACTGCAGGCGCTGCTGGTGGATGCCCTGAACGATACCATAGTCGATCTCTGTTCCGAACTTGATATGGACCCGTCTCATGTCGTCGACGCGGTCGTTGTCGGGAATACGGCTATCCACCACCTGTTCCTGCAGCTCCCGGTGCTTCAACTGGGGATGTCTCCCTATGTTCCGGCCGTTCGTTCCGCCGTCGATGTCAAGGCGCGGGATATAGGATTGCGGATCGCCCCGGGCGGCTATGTGCATCTGCTTCCGAACATCGCCGGCTATGTCGGGGCCGATCATGTTTCCATGCTTCTGGCGACCGGACTGGATGAAATGGAGGGCATAAACCTGGCCCTCGATATCGGGACCAATACCGAAATCTGCCTGAACTGCCGGGGCAGGATGAAGAGCGTTTCGTGCGCCTCCGGGCCCGCTTTCGAAGGCGCTCATATCCAATTCGGCATGCGCGCCGCCGCAGGGGCGATCGAACATGTGCGCCTGTCGGGAGAGCGGGTGGAAATCCAGACAATAGGCGGGGAGTCTCCCATCGGCATCTGTGGTTCCGGCTTGCTGGATGTGATCGCCCAGATGCGGAACAACAATGTGATCGATAGCTCGGGAAGAATGAACACTCACCCGCTGGTGCGCACCCGGGACGGCAGAAAGGAATTTGTCCTTGTCGAGCGTTCGGACAATGGGGATATCACCGTTTCCCAGAAAGACGTGCGGGAACTGCAGGTGGCGAAAGCTGCGATCCGGCTCGGCATTCAGGCACTGCTGGAAGACGCGGGCGTTACGGAGAAGGATATTGAAAGAGTGATCATAGCCGGGGCCTTCGGCACCTTTATCGACGTGGAAAGCGCCGTCACGATCGGCATGCTGCCACCGCTGCCGCTCGAACGGTACTCGCAGGTCGGCAACGCCGCCGGGACAGGCGCCCGCCTGGCGCTAATTTCCCGAACCGCGCGCCGGTCGGCGGAACGGATCGCGGCAAAAGACGGCTACATCGAACTGGCCTCCATCCCGGACTTCAACCGCAAATTCGCCGCTGCCAGTTCCATTTCCTGGACGACAGCAGACTAACACCTCACGCTTTCAAGACCGCCGTCCTCATTCATTCGGCCATTCCGGACCATTCTAGGGTGCTTGCGATTTTCACCTTCGCGGTGAGCGTACCGACTTTTGTCGAATACTACCCTGTGTGGGAACTGATCTTCTGCATGTTTTTAGCAGCCGCGGTGTTCGGCCTTGTGCGCATAGGTCTCCGGATGGTCAAAGGATTTTACGCACGATCGCCTCGCGATCACACCGGATACGGCAGCTATTCCGCTATTTATTTCGTGGCAATTTGAAGGACGGGGAGTGCAGGAAAGCCGGGGGGTAATACTTATTTTGTATTGTAAATAAGTATTACCCCCCGTTCGATAACGTGGAACGAAGCTTTAGTTTTGTCCTGAAAGAGAACCGAGAAAGTCGGCGTTTGTCTTGGATTTTGAAAGTTTCTCCAGCAGCAGCTCCATGCTTTCAGTGACCGACAGAGGGGTGAGTACCTTGCGTAAAACCCAGATCCGATTCAGGTCTCCCTGAGGTACCAGCAACTCTTCTTTCCTGGTTCCGGACTTGTTGATGTCGATAGCGGGGAAGACGCGCTTGTCGACCAGTTTCCGGTCCAGGTGCAACTCCATATTGCCGGTGCCTTTGAATTCCTCGAAAATGACATCATCCATACGACTGCCGGTATCGATCAGGGAGGTTGCCATAATGGTCAAGCTTCCGCCTTCCTCGATATTGCGGGCTGCGCCGAAGAAGCGTTTCGGTCGCTGCAGGGCATTGCTGTCCACGCCGCCGGACAGGACCTTTCCGCTCGGGGGGACGATCGTATTATAGGCGCGGGCCAGACGGGTAATGCTGTCGAGCAGAATCACAACATCCCGCTTGTGTTCTACAAAGCGCTTGGCCTTTTCCATCACCATTTCAGCAACCTGGACATGGCGGGACGCCGGCTCGTCGAAGGTGGAGCTGATGACCTCACCGTTTACGGAGCGCTGCATGTCGGTGACTNNTTCCTCGGGACGCTCGTCGATCAGAAGTACGATCAGGTATACCTCGGGATGATTCTTTGAAATGGAATTGGCTATGGACTGAAGCAGCATCGTTTTGCCCGTTCTCGGCGGAGAGACGATCAACCCGCGCTGACCTTTCCCTATGGGCGCCAGCATATCCATCACTCTACCGGAAAGGTTATCTGTGGTCGTTTCCAACTTCAGGTGCTCGTGAGGGTAGAGAGGTGTCAGGTTGTCGAAAAAGATTTTGTCCTTGGCGACATCGGGATGCTCAAAGTTGACGGCCTCCACCTTTATCAGGGCAAAGTAGCGTTCTCCTTCCTTCGGAGGACGGATTTGACCCGAAATGGTATCCCCGGTGCGCAGGGTGAATTTACGGATTTGCGACGGAGAGACGTAGATGTCGTCGGGGCCCGGAAGGTAGTTGTAGTCCGGAGCACGGAGGAATCCGAATCCTTCCGGCAGGCATTCCAGGACTCCTTCCGAGAAAATCAGGCCGCTCTGCTCGGTTTGCGCCCTGAGGATCTCGAACATCAACTCCTGTTTCCGCATTCCCGCATAGCCCTCTACATTTAGATCTTTGGCGACCTCGGTCAGGTCGGATATCTTCATGTCCTTCAGTTCAAGAATATTTAGATGGCCGTTATTGCTGTTATTGCTGTCATTGCCGTTCTCACGTTTTTTTGTTTTTCGACCTTGCGTCGTTTCAGGCATGGATGGCTCCCTCCAAAGGGAG
>DKBB01000143.1 GCA_002451015.1 Acidobacteria bacterium UBA6911 | reverse complement strand
ACGGCCGACAGCGCCATCATGGATCCCGGTGCGAAATCTGATTCCCCGCCCATCGAAAAAACAAGAACATCATCGGAAACCACCAACCTGGGTGCGTAGGCTGTGTCAAACTTCCTGGTTTGCATGGGATCGGACTGCCAGTTTTCGTTGCCGGTTTTACGATCCAGGCTTACGAGCCTCTCCCCGTTGTAGAAGTAGACGGCTTTCGCATCAGCCGAAAGGGACAGGGGGCCAACTGGATACTCCTTTGTCCACTCTGCATTGCCGCGCTTTGTGTCCAGGGCCATAATCTGTCCGGGTTTTTTGCTCCAGGCCCAGTCGGTTCTGGCTTCTTGCGCCCGATCCCAGACATAGGTTGTCGTCGACGTGTAATTTTCGGTGGTTTTCTCGGGGCGCCCGATAACGAGGAAAAGGGTGTCGTCGGAAAGGATTATCTCCGAAGTCTCATCGGTGCCTGGGAAAGTGCGAAGCACTTCACCGGTCGCCGCGTTCAGTTCGCTCAACGGGGCGTCAATGCCAAGGGTGACATACACCCGGTCGCCGACAGCTACCAGGCGGCGCGGAAGATAAGCCGGGCCGCTCTTCATCGGGAATAAATGGTCCTGCCATTCCGGGATCGGCTTTTTCCATAAAATAGTGCCGTTGAAAGCGTCGCGAGCCACCAGGTAGTTTTCGGCGGGCAGTTGAACGGATTCCAAAGGACCTTCGTCGATAATGTAGAATATGCGGCCCCGGGCTGAAACCAGCGCGCTCATACTGGCTGTGGTATCGTGGTGCCGGCCCCATTGCGGGCCGCCGACCCACTGGTAGTGTTTGACGGGACTGATCGTCAGGTCCCTGGAAACCGGGTTGTTGCCCGCGTTATACAGGTATTGGTTCCATTCATCCATTTCCGCCGGGCGGGGCTTGACCGTCTTTGTCCAGCCGAACAGCCCCCGGGTCATCAATACGCCGTTGGGCGTAAGAACCCGCATCGCCTCCTCTTTGGATATGTCGCCCAGGTCTTCGGCTACAATCAAATTGATCATGTTGTCCGTGTAGGGCAACCGGCTTTCCACCAGACGATCTACCGAGATCGGACCATATGCCTGTTTTTGTGAAATGTATTCTCTTGCTTTTTGTACGTTTTCTACTGCCGGATCGAGCCCCTGAACGAGGAAATTGTCGTCAGCCTTGAGTTTCTCTGTCAGAACTCCGTCTTCACAGTGTACGTGGACAATAATGCCTCCCCGGATGCCGGATTTTTCCAGAATGATTTTTGCCTCCTCTTCCGGGGTCCCCTGAGAGCATCCCGTGCCGAAAATTATGAAAATGCAAAAACTTGCAATGAATGTTGCCATAAGGGATTTAGAGACGATAGCCTGGTTTTTCATGAGCATGCTCCTTGGGTGGGGCTTCATGGCATGAAGCCCGAAGGCCAAACGAGAGGAAGTAATTCCGGCGTTGAGAACTCTTTAATAAATACTACATCTCTTCCGTTTACAAATAATTATCGTTTGAGTATCAAGTATCGGTCGTTTGCCTGTCAAGTGTTTGTCATGATTTTGATACACTTGGATTAAAGCATGGGCAACCTTGTGTTCGCCCCTACTTTCTAGAATGACTGCCGGATTCCCACCCGGAAACTTCTGCCGTAATCCGGATAACCGACCACGGTGGAGTACTCGTTGTCGGTAAGGTTGGTCAGCTCCAGGTAGACGCGGGTGTTTTCGTAGCGGCCCAGGGGATGGCCGATGGTCAGGTTGAATGTATGGAAATCGCCCAGTGGCTGCGGTACGGGCGGGGAGGCAAAACGGCTGCTTTCGTAGCCCGAGACGTACTTCCAGAAAAAGTTGTAATCCAGGTTCCACTGTTTTCCCAGGACGCCTGCACCGAGGATCACCCGCGGCTTTTCTATATCGCGTTCCATGGATTCGTCGTCGCTGCGGGCACGGGGATTCATCGCTGTAACGTTGAACAGGAAATGGATTTTTTCGTACAGCGGTCGTGATTTGAATTCGAACTCCACGCCGGCGGTATCCTGGTCCCGGTTGAGATAGAGTTCCATGATGCGTCCGTTCACCTCCTCGGTTTCTCCGCTGAGGACGATGGCGTCCGATTGCAGTATATAAAAACCTACCAGGGAGAATTCGCCGACTTTTTCTTTCTCTAACTGGACGCCTGCATCCACCATGGTTCGATGTTCGGTCTCGGGTTCCTCCAAATCGACCGTGAGTGTGCCGGTCCGGGGCTCTATGGATCCGGTCAGGAAATTGCCGCGCAGCGCCACATGATTGGTCAGAAAATAGGTTGCTCCGAAACTCCCGCTCAAAAGCGGGGCATCCCATGTGTCGGTGACGGGATCGACGTTTATGAACGGGCCCCCGCTGCCGTCGATATTAAAAGCGCCGTATTCGTTGATATAGGTTCGCTGGTATCGGAATCCTCCGTCCAGAATCAAACGGCCGAAACTGTGTTCGTCGACGATACTGAAGGACGCGGTTTCCAGATGCGTGCGTTTGCCGACATAGAATCTTTTCCCGTAGGGGGCTATCCAGTTGTTGTAATTGGCCCCGATCCTCAGGACGTTGTCGTTCGACAGCGCCAGGGACTGAATGAGGTTCAGGTTCCACTCGGAATCGTAGTCGGGGGTTGATGTAACGCTATCCTGGGTTTCGGCAATAAAAGTATTGTGACGATTGCTGTAGCCGACCGTGAACTGTGTGGAGGCCCAGTCTTTGGGTTTGTAAAGGGTTTTGAAGGTCAGCACGGAGGTCTGGATAGGATCGAAAGTCTCTACAGCGTTCTGGAACCGGTTTCCGGCCGGAGGCACTGCCTGAACCAGTTCCCGTTTTCCCTGCAGATGGAAGAAGTTCGTACTCATGGAAAGCGAAGGAGTAACCTGCCAGCTGAAATTGCCGAACAGGTTCAGCATGTTCTCGTCGCCGCGTCGATCCTCCGGGCCTCCCGTCCGGGAGCCGCCCAGGCCCAGGCCATAGGATATATCTCCTATTTTCTGGCCGTGCGAGACATGGACCCTGTAACTGTTTCTGGAGCCGTATTCCGCCAGCCAGTTTGTTTTCCTTTCTTCATACTGGCGCGGAACGATATCGATTACGCCGGCCAAGCCTGAAAAGCCCTGAAGCAGGGAAGCGCTGGAGCGGAGGACCTCGACCCGCTCGACATCCGCCGTGGAGAAGAAGTAGGGGACTTCATGAAACTCGCGGAAAATTACACCGTCGACGGAATATTCCGGATAGGGATACTTTTGGCCCCGTACCGATACGAATTGTTTTACCTTCCGTCCCCGGGTTTCCACCCAGCCCCCGGGAACAAAGGTAAGGGCGTCGACGATGGTTTTCGCTCCCTGCTTCTCCATCTGGATACGGTCCACGGACGATACGGATCCCTGCAGCACGGCGGGTTCTTCATTGGGAGTGTCCAGAAGCTGTAAAGGGGATTGAGTGCGGACGGTAACGGCTTCATGAATGGTTTCAATTTCAAGGACTACGGCAATATCCGGGGAAAGATCCTGCCGGACTAGAATTCCCCTGCGGATATATTGTTTGAATCCTGTCAAGGATACGGTGAGATCGTATTCTCCCTCGGGGAGATTCTCCAGCGTGAAACGGCCCGTATCGTGGCTGATCGTTTTGTACTCCTCCCCGGTTTCCCGGTTGATCGCTTCAATGAATGCATCGGGCGCTACGCCGCCGGTGGAATCCGTCACGATTCCGATAATCCCCGACGGAGGTGTCTGGGCTGGGATCGTTGCGGACATAAAAAGGAGAATGAAGACGGTCGCCGCTGAAATGTATCCGGCGAAGGCAGTCCGTTTGCCGTTGCCGGAGCGANNGTATTGAAAGAAACCGAAAAAGGGAAACACTCCGGATGAAACCGAACGGATTTTCCTGAAAATGTCCGGTGTTTCAGAACCCGCTCCTCCGATTGTTGTGCGGCATTCATGATGCGAAGTTAAAGTTGGCAATTCAAGGCAAATGTCATGATTTCATGACATTTATGAAGCGGGAGTTGGTGTCATGATTTGATTTACCGCTGCGGCTATTTCAAATTGCCGTCCCGCCGTTCCTGCAGCAAAATGGCGGGACTGTGCGAAAAAGACCGGCGGAGCGAGCCGGTCTTTGGAATATTCTGGATTGCAGGAACCGGAAGAAATGACTAATATGTCTCTTTGGGTTCAACCAAATTTGCGGAAACAGCCGTTTAATTTAATGGATAAACCCACCGGGAAATGTTGTAGCGCTGTAGCAGATTCCCCTTTTGAAATGGTTGCCGGGAAGTGAGATTGCTTTAAAGAATGCCCGGTTGTGGCGATTGATAAAACTATATACGGCTCGCGCGGCTTTATAACTCTCCTCAATACTGACGATCAGAGTTGCCTCCTAGACAGAGTCCTCGAAGAAAAATAAGTGGCGGAACAAACAGAAATAAAAACCAGAAGCGATATGCTTGCCTACGAGAAAATCGGCAGGCTTCTCTTCAAACTTTCCGTGCCCGCAATCATCGGCATGATGGTCCACGGCCTCTATAACCTGGTGGATACGATTTTCGTCGGGCGATTTACCGGGACCCTGGGCATCGGCGGTATTACGATCGCTTTCCCCATTCAGATGATCATGCTGGGCATCGGAATGACGATCGGCATCGGCGGCGCCTCCCTGGTTTCGCGCCGCATGGGAGAAAAGGATCGCGAAGGGGCCTCGCTCACTCTCGGGAACGCGGTGTTTCTTTCTCTGATTTCCGGCGTGATCTGCATGGTAGCCGGATTGATCTTTATGAAACCGCTCCTTCATCTGTTCGGCGCCACCGGCACGCTGATGCCGTATGCGGAAGCGTATATAAAGGTAATCCTTTTGGGGAGCCCCGCAATTACCTTTTCCATGGTTGCCAGCTCTGCGGCCAGGGCGGAGGGCAATGCAAAAGTCGCAATGAACACCATGCTGATCGGGGCGATACTGAATATCCTGCTCGATCCGGTGTTTATCGTTTTTCTGAAAAAAGGGGTTCAGGGAGCGGCCATTGCCACCGTTTTGTCCATCATCGCTTCCTGCATTTTTCTTCTTCGGTACTACCTGGGCGGGAAAAGCGAGATTAAGTTCGGGATGCGCCATATGCGACTGGCGGGCAATGTTGTCCGGCAAATTTTCTCCGTGGGGGTTTCGGACTTCGCCCGGACTGCGGCGATGAGCCTGACGTCGGCACTCTTCAATAATATATTGCGGGGGCTGGGCGGAGAGCTTCCCATCGCCACGTTCGGCGTCATATTCCGGGTGATCAGCTTCGTGTTCATGCCCATGGTCGGCATCGCCCAGGGCGCCCAGCCGATCCTGGGATTCAATTTCGGGGCGAAACAATTTAACCGCGTCAAAAAGAGCTTCCGGCTGGCCAACTGGAGCGCTACGGTCATTTCCATCATCGGCTTTTTGATCTTTTTCATTTTCCCCACGCCCATACTGCGCATTTTCAGCAACGATCCGGAACTGATTGCAATGGGGAAAGATGCGATGCGGATGCTTGTGATCGGTCTTCCCCTGGTCGGCTATCAAAACATCGGAACCAGCCTGTTCCAGGCTATCGGGAAGGCCAAACCCGCCGTATTTCTGGCGCTCTCACGCCAGGTTTTGTTTTTGATCCCCATGGTCATAATCCTGTCCCGCGTTTTCGGGCTCATGGGAGTCTGGATCTCTTTCCCCGCTGCCGACCTTGTGTCCTTTGTCGTTACTCTCACAATGGTCCATCATGAAATGAGGCGTCTGACCCGCAAGCATGAGCAGCAGAAAGCGCAAATAGCCTGATTGCAGGCCTCCCATGGGTGCCATTCCTCAATTTCCCACTAAGAACATTTAAGCCCACTTTTCTAAAGAAATACATATATGTAGGACTTAATCCTATATATACATAATTGTTGTTAATTGTATAAATTCGATAAAACGCCTCGGGGGGTCGAAAAAGGGCGGGTGCCGGATTTCTGCTCTGTTTTGCCGGATCGCCTGCTATACGCGACGCATTCTGCGGCTTTCGAAGGAATCCAGCCCGATTAGCTCCAGTATATTTACAGTCTTGTTGGCTCCAAGAATTGGATGCATGCCGCAATTATTGTCATTGCGCTCGTTAAAAAAATACAAATATGAAGTTAATTATATGTGGNNGTAAAGTTATAAAATATATAGATATACGTCCATATTACTTCGGTGGCCGATTTCTGGCACGGCTATTGCAACAGGTATTTGCGTGAAAATTTATCGCGTCGCCCATTGACGAAGGGACAATGGCAGGAGACGTTCAATATACTAAAGGAGATTAGAGTAATGAATACTAAGAAAATGGGTCGCTTTAGTTTTGGAATCATTATGTTTATATTTTTAATCGGAAATGCCGCAATGGCGCAGGATGAACCGGTATTCAGTGCGGACATAACGCTCGATTACGCCTCCATGTACGTATGGCGCGGAATTCCGGTCAATCGCGAGAGTGTGTTTCAGCCGGCTGTCGCTGGCAGCGCCTATGGGTTCACCGGTTCTATCTGGGCCAATATCGATATGACGGATTATGCCGGGACTTCCGGTGAGTTCAGTGAAATCGATTATGCCCTGGATTATTCCGGGTCCGTTGGAGATTCGGTTGTGGGCTACTCGGTGGGCGTTATTCATTATCTATTCCCAACGGTCGGTGCAACAGATGCGTCCACGACCGAAATCTATGGCGGTTTGAGTTTTGATGTTCCCCTCAGCCCGTTCATCACCTGGTATGGAGATATCAATGCAATTGACGGCAGTTATGTGCAGTTCGGTGTCGGACATTCCCTTGAGAGGGAAATTTCTCCGGACTACTCTGTCGGCATCGATCTGAGCGCCAGTTTTGCTTTTGCCAGTTCCGGTTACAACAACGGGTATTTTGGTGTCGATGAAACAAAGTGGAATGACTTCACTTTCGGAGTGGGTGTTCCTTTCAATTTGAAGCATGTGTCGCTGACTCCGAGCTTTAATATGTCGACGATGATGAGTGAGGCAATCGGCGACACCCTGTCCGAGCGTACGAACTACTGGTTTGCACTGAGTTTTGGTAAAAGCTTCTAAATCTAACGTAAAACTATAATTAAACCGGGATATTAAAATGTGGATCAAATTAAAGACAGTATTGGTGTGCCTGTGTATGGTTGCCGGGTTGACTGTTGTAACGGGTACGGCTTTTGCCCTGCAGGAAACGGTCGAGCCCGCAGTGGAAACTCTTTCACCGGAGCCGGTGGATGTGGAATCCATTACGGCGGCCATAACAGAAGAACTTCAATCAAATATAAATATTGTATGGACCTGTATCGCGGCATTTCTGGTCTTCTTCATGCAGGCCGGTTTTGCCATGGTCGAAACCGGATTCACCCGGGCGAAGAATGCCGTGAACATCCTGATGAAAAACCTGATGGATTTTTCCGTGGGAAGCATTGCATTTTTCCTCGTGGGATTCGGCTTGATGTTCGGCGCATCCAACGGCTTGTTTGGAACGACCCTTTTTGGATTGTCGGGGGTGGAAGCAGGGCCGGACTGGAGTTGGACTTTCCTGATTTTCCAGACCGTATTTGCCGCTACAGCCGCCACGATTGTATCAGGAGCAATGGCTGAGCGGACAAAATTTATTTCCTACCTGTTCTACAGTATGGGGATTACCTTTATCATCTACCCCATTTTCGGATCATGGGCCTGGGGGAACCTGCTGATAGGGGACAACATAAGCTGGCTCGCGGACATGGGGTTTCATGACTTCGCCGGCTCCACCGTCGTACACTCCCTTGGAGGCTGGCTGGCTCTGGCAGGCGCCATCGTGTTAGGCCCGCGTTTGGGGAAGTACAGTGCAGACGGGAGACCAAACGCAATTCAGGGCCACAATCTGCCCCTGGCAGCCCTGGGTGTATTTATTCTCTGGTTCGGCTGGTTCGGCTTCAATCCCGGCAGTACAACCACGGGAGACGGTTCGATTGGATATATCGCGGTTACCACCAATCTGTCCGCCGCCGCCGGAGCCATTTTTGCGTTGATCACGTCATGGGTTTTGTTGAAGAAACCGGAGCTTTCCATGTCGCTTAACGGAGCTCTTGCGGGCCTGGTTGCCATAACCGCTCCCTGCGATGCCGTTTCCCCTGTAGGCGCGATCTGTATCGGTGCCATAGCCGGGATCCTGGTGGTTCTCAGCGTGCTGTTCATCGACTTTATCTTGAAAATTGACGATCCTGTCGGTGCGATCAGTGTGCACGGCGTGTGCGGTCTGTGGGGTACCATGGCCTACGGCCTGTTCTCCACAAGTGAAGGTTTGTTCTACGGTTATGGTGTCAAGGCGTTTGGAATCCAGTTTGTGGGTGTCGCCACGGGCTTTGTCTGGGCATTCGGACTTGGTCTGATCCTGTTCTTTATCCTGAAGAAAACGATCGGACTGCGTGTCAGCGCCGAGGAAGAGCTCAAGGGCCTGGATATTGGGGAGCACGGAAACGAAGCCTATGCCGGGTTCCAGATTTTCACTACTGAATAGTGAATGCTAATTCCAGAAAAATTTGAATGTATCATAAAGCAATAGCGAAGGAGATATGATCATGAAGCTGATCATAGCATACATACAGCCGCATAAATTGAGCGATGTGAAACGCTCACTCTTTAAGTCTGATATAACCAAGATGTCGGTGACAAACTCACTGGGCTGCGGTCAACAGATGGGCTATCACGAGTCGTATCGTGGAGTGGATATAGAAGTGAATCTGTTGAAGAAGTTGCGGCTTGAAATTGCGGTGAACGATGACTTCGTCGAGCGAGCGGTCGCGGGCATTATTAAAGGCGCCAAGACCGGGCAGATCGGCGACGGTAAGATTTTTATTCTGGATCTGCCCGATTGCATCCGTATCCGAACGGAAGAAAGCGGGCAAGAGGCTATCGGATAGGCGACTGTCCGAAATGGATCNNATGGGTTGGCTTAAAAGGTGAAATTCTAGCCTGTCACCATTTATTGGACGGCAGCTTTGATTTTGGCAAGGTCTCTCTTCGCCAGCGCCATGATTTCCAGGGCATAATCGAGGTTGTGAACGCCGTCGGATCCGTCCTGTTCGATGATGGAAAGGTTGGCCTTTGTATCCGCAAGTTTTTCTCGTAGTTCGGCATTCAATACATTCGGATTATTCTTTATTGCGTCGTCAATGATCCGCATATCGGCCTGCACCGGTTCAAGTGTCTCCCGGTACCATGCCTCCCAGTCCTGTATCTGTTCAGCCCTGATTTTTCGGTCCTTGACCTCATGGCAGGACGAACAAGTATCCGTGCGGCCTTCCGCCAGGTTCGGATCGTCCGGGCGAAGGACCCGCATGAAGTGGTTCTTTTCGGTCATGTGGCATTCAACGCAGGATATGGCGGTATGAAGGCTTCTTGTTTCCTCAATTCCCTTGGCGCCCTTACCCTGTACAACGGCTTTCTGGGTATGGCAGGTGTCACAGATTTCGTGCGGATCCATAACGAGTTGGTGCGGATGTTCGCTTTGATGGGGGTTGTGGCATGCTACGCACGTGATCGGCCCGGACCATTCTTTATCCCCCATTGTCAATGTCCGGCCGGATTCTTTGCCGTGGCCGGAAGCTTTCCACATATTGTAGGTCAGCGGGTGGTTGTCGATAATGGGCGGAGGTAGTTCAGCGGGGTCCAGGGGAGTCATCTGTAATCCCGGCAGATCGGCCAGTTTCATTCCCGGACGGTACCCGACAGCCCATCGAGTTCCATCTGACATGAGGCCGGCTCCGGAGAGATTGCCGCCGTGGCATTGGCCGCAAATATCAGCGGCAGGGCTCGCGACAATTTTACCGATATCTCCCATATTCGATACATGGTCCTGTCCGGGACCGTGGCAGGCTTCGCAACCGACTCCCATTTCGCTCCAGGTAGATTCCCGGACGCTCCGGTTCGTCGTGTGGCATCCGGAACAGTTTTGAATCCAGTCCTGTTTCGGTTCCGTTGCTTTCTCCGATCCATCGGCAAGGCTCCCTGTCCCGGAATGCTTTGAAGTTTTCCACGCGTCGTATTTATCCGTGTGGCAGGCACCGCACGCGTCGGATCCGACGTACGCGGAGGATTCTTTTACCTCATCGGCGACCGCAACAGCCGGAACTGTTCCAACAATGTATGTGAGAATAAATACGACTTTCAGCATATACGCACCCCCCGTATAAGGTAGTGGGAAATCGCTCAGTATTCAACATGAGTATTAACTCGCATTTCTCATTTTTTATTATCAAGGTGTCGAGAGTTCCAAAAATAACCCTTCCATCCGGAGTTTTGTAGTAGAATGGAAAACAATGTGGGAAGGTCTGATGAAAATTCAGAGGTGTTCAATATCAAGCAAAATGAGGAGGGCTTGTGAGTAACAATCCATCACGGAGGAAATTTCTGCAGGCGGGATTGGCTCTGCCTGCAGCCGGGCTCGTTTCTTCAACCGGTCTTGGAGCCACATTCCAGGATCCTCCCAAGGTCGTTTATCGTACTTTAGGCAAAACGGGGCTGAAAGTGTCGGGTGTCGGTTATGGAATCGGATTTGTACCCGTGACGGAGGTAGTAGCGCGCGCCCTGGACATGGGCGTAAACTATTTCGATACCTCCCGGGATTACGGTGACAGCGAAAAAATATTTTCGGGTGTGATTAAAGGCAGGGACCGCAGCAAATTCCATATTGCCACCAAATCTCCCTCCAGGAGAAAAGAGGATATTTTAAAGGATCTGGATACCAGTCTCAAAGAGCTGGGTACGGATTACGTCGATATATGGCATCTCCATGCCAGGGATACTCCAACCGCTATTCCGGATGAAGCCGTGGAAGCGATGCAGATGTGCAAACAGTCCGGGAAAGCGCGTTTTGTCGGTTTCAGCTGCCACGATCCGAACAGGATGGTCGATTTTCTTATCGAAACCAAAGTATTCGATGTCATGCAGACCACGTATAGTTTTCCGATCGGCGGGCACTATCGTAACCAGGCGGTCAAGAAACTGCACGACGCGGGCATCGGCGTCATCGCGATGAAGGTGGTTGTCGGGCTGACGGGGCTGAATCTGAAGAGCTTCGACAATCCTCCCCAAAGAGAAGGTGAGGGACCGGTTGCCGGCATCAAATGGGTGTTGAACAACCCGGCGATCGGAACGACAGTTCCGTTTATGCAGAAGATTCCGGAACTTGAAATGAACTTCCGGGCGATGTCGGAAGAATTTACGCCTGCCGACGAGAAGCTGCTGTATGTGATGAACGAACAGATCCGGCCCGACTATTGCCGCATGTGCTACGAGTGCAGCGGTGTGTGTCCGAAAGGCCTGCCTGTTACGGATATGCTGCGCTTTCTGGCATACAACGATTTCGGCGGCAATTTCCACCAGGCGCGGGCGAATTTCAAGGGGCTGCCGAAGGAAATTCAGAATGTCCGATGCAGCGATTGCTCCGAATGCGCCATTCAGTGCCACAATGGTGTGCATGTGCAAACTCGCCTGACCCGGGCACAGGAACTTTTGGCATAACAGATAGAAGCCGGAGCAGGGGTGAACCTTTTGTTCACCCTTTTTCCTTCTTCAAAAAATCCTGCTTGTCGCTGAAAGGGCGAACCTCGGGTTCGCCCCTATCGGCTACTTTCTCTGATTGAATTCTTCCTGGAGATCGACAAAGGCGCTTACTATTTCGGGATCGAAGTGGGAGCCGCTTTTTTTCCTAATGACCCTGCTGCTGTATTCATGGGAAAAAGCCCTTTTGTAGCACCGGTCTGATCTCAACGCATCATAAACATCGGCGACGGCCATGATCCTTGCAGCCAGAGGGATGTCTTCGCCCGATAGCCCTTGCGGATAGCCGGTCCCGTCCCATTTTTCATGGTGGTGCCTCGAGATTGCAATTCCCATGGCAAGGACTTCGCTGCCGGGATAGTTCCGCTTGAGTGTCTCCAGGGTTCGCGCGCCGTGATCGGCATGCGATTTCATGATGGTGAATTCTTCGTTGGTCAGTCTGCCGCGTTTGATCAGGATATGATCCGGGATCGCGGCTTTACCGATATCGTGCAATGGGCTGGCATAATAAATGTTGTCGGTAAAACCGGAATCGATCTCCTGTCCATAACTGGGGTGGCCGTGGAGCCGTTCGGTCAGCAGGCAGCAAAAGGTCCTGACGCGCTCGAGGTGTTTTTCCATGTAGTTGTCGCGTGATTCCTCGAGTTTTGCCATGGCAAAAATACCGGCCAGCTTGGAATCGGAAATCTCACTTATCCTTACTTTCACAATTATTTCCTCAGGTTCAGCCCGAAATTCGTGCTTTGCGTGAATTAGGATCGCATTAGTACTGGTTCCCTCTGCCACTCCGGTAGAATCCTCGCAGAATTCGGATCAGGTACCGGCTTTCTAAGTGTTTCGTTGATCGCTCCACTCTAGCTCGAACTTCCTAAAAATAAAACGTTTTTGTAAAAAAATTTATGCACGCCCCCCAATAAAGTGGCATGCAGGGCGGATTCATGCGTGAAGTTTTTCTTGACCTGGTGGCCGGGAACGATAAAGCTATCTTTGAATAAATGGTGACAGGCTAGAATNNATTCTAGCCTGTCACCATTTATTTATTTAATTAAGTATGGAGGATCAGGGGATGAAAATTGATCGGGTTTTTCGGAATGCGGCTGTCATTTCAGCAACGGTGCTTTTATTCGTAATATTTGCGTCAGGGATATCGGGGGAAGGGGACTGGGCCTATTGGCGCGGCCATGATTCGAACGGTATGGCTGCGGGAGACGCTCCCCTGAATTGGAGCGATACAGAGAATGTCCGCTGGAAGACGGCTATTCCTGGGCGTGGACAATCCAGCCCTGTTCTGTGGGGGGACAAAATCTTCATTACCACCGCTATTCAAACGGGACCCACTCCCCCAAAGGAGCCCGCTGCAAAAGGTGCGCCCGATTCAAAATCTGGACGCGGAGGATTTAACATGGCGGCCCAGGGGCCCCAGGCGGAGCATAAATTCGATGTCCTCTGCATCGATCGCAAGACAGGGGAAATAATGTGGCAGCGCACTGCGAAGACTGCCGTGCCGCACGAGGGATACCACGGTCAGTACGGCAGCTTTGCCTCCAATTCTCCCGTCACGGACGGGAAACACGTCTATGCCTTTTTCGGTTCCCGCGGTATTTACTGTTACGACCTGGATGGCACCCTGGTCTGGGAAAAGGACTTCAACGTCCAGATGCGCATGCGCATGGCATTCGGCGAAGGCATGGCCCCGGTGCTTTCGGGAGACCGGCTCATCCTGGTTTTCGACCATGAAGGGGATTCCTTCATGGCGGTGCTGGACAAGAACTCCGGCAAGGAGATCTGGAGGGTTGACCGGGATGAAGGATCCAACTGGGCCGCTCCCCTAGTGACCGAATACGACGGACAGAAGCAGATCATCATAAACGCCACAAATAAAATAAGAAGCTACGATTTTGACAGCGGAGAGCTCATTTGGGAATGCGGAGGGCTGGGTGCCAATCCTATCCCGCAACCTGTAAGATATGATGACATGATTCTTTCTATGACCGGGTATCGGGACCCGAATCTCCTGGCAATCAAACTGGGCCGCAAGGGGGACCTGACCGGCACGGATGCGATTGTCTGGAGCCAGACACGGGGCAATTCCTATACGGCTTCACCGGTTCTGCACGACAACAAGTATTACGTGTTGACCGACAACGGAATGATCAGTTGCTATAACGCCGGCACCGGGGAACCCTATTACCAACAGCAGCGCTTGCCGAAAACATACAGCTTCAAGGCGTCTCCGGTCGGCGCGAACGGAAAGCTGTACCTTGCGAGTGAGAACGAGGATGTTGTGGTCCTGAAAATGGGGGAAGCGTATGAGGTCCTGGCAACCAACACCATGACCGACCAGATGTTTATTGCCACACCCGCCATCAGCCAGGGAGAGATATTTCTCAGGAGCCAGAACTTCCTCTATTGCATCAGTGAGAAATAAACAGTAATCGAAGGCACCCCGAAGGGGTGTCCAGCAACTAGCGAGGGGCGTAAGCCCCTCGGAGGGCGCCACCCCCGGAAATCAGCAGAGCTTTAATCAGCCCTGAAGAAGAAAGATAAAAGATGAAAATCATTGTTACCGGCGGTTCCGGATTTATCGGATCTCATGTCGTCGATGCATTGCTGGATCGGGATTATGAGGTTGTGATCTATGATCTGGAAGCGCCCCGTTACGGACAATCCTGTGGCTATGTCCGGGGTGATACCCGGGACATAGCCCGAATGGTTCAAGTGCTCGAAAGTGGAGACATCGTGTTCCACCTTGCAGCCGAAGCGAATGTCAACAGGTTCTATGAGAGCCCGGTTTATTCCAACGATATAACCGCCGGCGCCACGCTGTCCGTCCTGGAGGCGGCCCGCCGAACCAAAGCGGCCCGAGTCATACTGGCTTCCACCGAGTGGGTATACGGCTCCCTACCGGACGCGGGAGACGAAGCGATAACGGAAGACACGCCTTGCGCCGAAAATCCGGACCATCTGTATACCTCGTCGAAAATCGCGTCCGAACTTTACTGCCGGAATTACCTGGAACTTTACGGCGTCAATTATACGGTGATGCGTTACGGCATTCCTTTCGGCGAACGGGCGCGGCCCGAGACGGTCACCCCGATATTTATCCGCCGGATTGTCCGGGATGATGCCATTACCATTCATGGAGACGGCAGCCAGTCTCGACAGTTCATTTATGTGAAGGATCTTGCCAGGGGGAATGTCGCCTGCCTGGACCAGGCGGCCGAAAACCAGACCTTCAATATCAACGGCAAGCGGAGAATCAGCGTCCTGCAGATCGTTCGAACCCTGGAAAATATTCTCGGCAAGAAAGCCGTTCTTAACTTTACGGAAGACCGGAAAGGAAATTTCAAGGGGCGGTTTATTTCTTCAGAAAAAGCAGCACGGATGCTGCGCTGGGAGCCGGAGCAGGAATACGAAGAGGCCATGCGCAAGTATGTTGCATGGTT
The DNA here is from genome assembly GCA_002451015.1 of Acidobacteria bacterium UBA6911. GTDB lineage: Bacteria > Acidobacteriota > UBA6911 > UBA6911 > UBA6911 > UBA6911. Next base: position 13,300 of record DKBB01000143.1, on the reverse strand, counting down.
TCTGAAGAATGAATAAGAATTAAGAAGCCAGAGGGCCAGTAGTCAGAGAAGTCAGGCAGGTCTTCTGACTTCTTTCTTCAAAGGCATAATAAATTCTAATTATTGTTTTAAAAACGGTCAGGTAATAGGACTTAAGGTAAACGGAATGAAATATCCTGTTGTATGTGTGGAGAGTGGTACCTCGATTCAAAGGGCGATTCAATCGATCGAAAGAAGCCCCTTTGATGCCGCTTTTGTGCTGGATGAAACCGGATCTTACCTGGGCGGCGTAACAATTATGGACCTCCGCCGGCTGCTTATCAGCGGTGGCCAGGGCAAAGAAAAAATCGGCGAATATCCCCTGAAGCATGAATTCAAGCTGACAGAGCAAAGCATAAAGAACCGGGAAGAATCGGGACGAGTGGTTTCCGACATGGAGTTGTATGGCGTTCATTTTGTGCCGGTCTTAACGCCTGAAGGAAAAGTGAAGGATGTATTTTCGATCGAGGACCTGAGCCGGATGCATGGGTTGTCGACAAACAATGCAATTTCAACGAAACCTGCCGGGAGAGTTCTGGTTGTCGGCGGTGCCGGTTTCCTGGGATGCGTGTTGGCGGAAAGACTCCTGCAGCGCGGTTTTAGCGTGCGTATTCTGGACAGCTTTATCTACGGCCGTCGTGCTATTGATTCCATTCCCGGAAACGCCGGGCTGGAGGTAGTTGAGGGAGATTTACGGAACATACATACCTGCGTGAAATCTCTTGAGGATATCGATGCGGTCGTATTGCTGGCGGCTATTGTTGGCGATCCCGCATCTAAAATACGGCCGACCGAAACAATCGAAACGAATGTTCTTGCTACGCAGGCTTTGGCGTCGGCGTGCAAGCTCCATCATATCAACCGGTTTTTATATGCTTCGACCTGCAGTGTTTACGGTATCGGTGCGGAAGAGCTGGATGAGCAGGCGGCGCTGAATCCGGTCTCCCTCTATGCACGCACGAAAATTGAATCGGAGAAGATTATTCTCGGGATGGGGGACGATTATTTCAGTCCGACTATTTTAAGAATGGGAACCCTTTACGGCTATTCTCCCCGCATGCGTTTCGACCTGGTCGTCAATACCATGAGCATGAAGTCTTTTACGGAAGGTGAGATTCAGGTGTTCGGCGGCAAGCAATGGCGTCCGCTTCTTGGTGTGGAGGACGCCGCGGATGTATATATCCGGTGCATCGAAGCAGACCTGCGGGAAGTCGGGAACCAGGTTTTTAACGTGGGCTCGGACATACAGAATTACCAGATTGACGAGGTTGCAAAAATCATCGCCGGCACCCTGGGGGACATACCGATCTCGCGGGATGATTCCAATCTGGATGCCCGGGATTACCGGGTCAGCTTCGACAAGCTGACGAAAATCCTTCAATTTATACCAAAACAGAGGATCGATACCGCAGCCCGGGAAATTTTTGACAAGCTGAATTCGGGAGCGATCCAAAATCCGGAACAAAAGATTTACTACAACCATTATTTCGATTCTGCCGAGGAATAGGATCCCCAGACCAACCATGATGCGCTTCGTTCCCGGGCCATGCAGTTTCGTGGATACGTGAAACCGTTAGGTAGTGTAAAAGTAAGAACGTGCGAACGATTTATGATGTTTTTACTGCCCTGATGGATCGAATGCGCAAGATGTCGTGAAGGATTGAACGTTTTTACGTCCAATGTCCCACCCTCTCCTCGTCGGAACGCATGACTCTAAAGTGTCGATTTTCGACCCCTCAGAGCAAGAATCCAATCTAATTAAAGTTCGCACATTCATATGTTTGCACGTTCAATGTTATTTGCCGACTTCCGACTTTTTTTCTTTCTACATTCCGGATTTTGTTTTTTTTCCGATTTTTTAGTGTAAAATTCCGATATGAGATTAGAAAATGTACTCCAGCATGGCTGTTAAGATGAGAACAGGTCCACTTAGAAAATTTATTAACATACCCCCGAGACATATCGCATGAAAATCTACCGGTTTGCAGGTTTGAATTTTCAAGCGTGGTCCGGGGTTTTATAGGGAGAAAAATGTCTGTACGTTTGTTTGTAGGAAACCTTTCCTACGATGTGACTGAATCGGATTTAAGGGAGTTTTTTTCGCCTGTCGGACCTCTTTCAAATGTCATAATCCCCATGGATCGCGAGACGGGAAAACCGAGGGGATTTGCATTTGTTGAGTTCAGCGAACAGGCACACGCCGACGAAGCAACGCGCCGTTTCAACAATCAGGAACTAAAAGGGCGCAATATAACAATCAACGAAGCGAGAGCGAGGGAGTCCCGCCCCAGCGGTGGCGCTTATCGCCAGGCTTCCGTTCCGAGAACTTCTCCGCACAACATCGAAGTGGGAACAGACTCTCTGGAAAGTCCCCGGTCGAGTCGCGCGGAAAGAAGAAACCGTAATTTCGGGCGTGACGCCAAGCCCTCCCGAAAACGTAAACAAAACAATGGATCCAAAGGGGAATCTGCAGGCAGAAGAGGCCCGATAAGGGAACGCAGCGGAGGACAGTTTTTCGGCGACGCTGAAGACGAGGACTTCGATAATAATCGGGATTATAAAAACCGTTGGTAGTACCGGATACTGTAATCCTATGCGGATAGAGAAAGAGGATGCATCCCTGCTGCATTGGCAACGGTAAATTCCTGATTACGGGTCACTGAGGTTATTGGAATACTGATTCTGTGCCACGACGAGGTCCGGCCTCCGATTGAAGTGCGGCGCCGCCTGCGGTTGTCATGATGGCGGCCGTCACACTTAATCAGGCACACCGGTCTGTATTTATTTCAAAATTCCCTGCAGGAAGCTGCCCGTACCGGTTTGGATGAAAAAGGTTCAAACCGTACGGCAGTCTGACGATTGTCCGGCAAATGCCATTTACTCATATCCACCATTTAAAATTGCGTCCTATAATCTTTTAAGACAACTTTTGCGGTAAGTTCGCATAAATCGCAGCTGGCCCGTACTTCTACCGGAATTATGAAAACAGCACATGCAGCGATCGTTCTCTTTGTCCTGATGGCGCTGATGATTGCCGTTACCTGGCAAATGTGGCTGAATCCCGCTGTAGACAGCGGCCGGGAAATGAACACACCCCTTCGCATTCTTAACGGAGAGATTCTTTATTCCCAGATCCACTATATGCACGGCCCCATTGCTCCTTATATCAATGCGGGTCTTTATGCACTGTTTGGACGTCACCTTAATACTCTTTATTGGGCGGGGATTTTCGGATCGTTATTATTGGTACTGTCGATTTTTTCCCTGGGCCGCCGGTTCATGCCACCCTATCCGGCGATGCTTTCGGCTACCGCTGTAATGCTGTTGTGTGTATTTAAGGAAAGCGGGAATACAATATTCCCATATGGCTATGCCGCCCTGTATGGGACTTTATTCGGAACGCTTACCCTCATCCTTTTGGTGCGTTATCTCCATACCAATAAAAGCGGTCATTTGATTGCCGCCGGGATTCTTTCGGGACTGGCTTTCTGCTGTAAGGCGGAATTTGCGCTTGCGGTATTGGCTTCATTGGCGGCTGTAATTATTTCCGCTCCTCGAGGGCAAAGGCTGCAAGTCATCCGGTTGCTTCTGCCGGGATTTATAATAGTACCTATTCTTGTGGGAGTATTGTTGTTCGCCAAGATCCCGCTGGAATCATTTTTTATCGATACCTACGTATTCCCCGGATCCATGCCGGATGAAGTAGTGTCTTTCTATGAAAAGAAACTTGGTTTTGACAATCCCGGAAGAACCTTCCGGGAATTCATAAATGCCCTGGCATTTCTTTTCGGGTGCGCGGGACTGTTTTCATTGGTTAGTTTACGATTGGCCGGAAATTCCATGGAAACGCGTAGCGAGGAATCCGGCAACACCCGACATCTGCGCCGTATTCGGTGGGTAACGGGTATAAGCTGGGGATTGATTCTGATCCATCTGCTGGCGTTCGGAACTCACTGGGATCTGAATCCATTTCGAGCGCTTCCTGTTTTATTACTCGGGATAATTTGCTATCGCACGGTCGTCCTGTACCGGCGTCAGGGAGATCCTGTTTTCAATCGCATCCTGCTAGTCGTCGCGGTGTACGCCTTAATGGTATTAGCCCGCATTATTACTCGGGTCCCTGCAGGAGGCGGATATGGCTCCGGTTTGCTTCCCGTGCCGCTGGTGCTTTTTTTCTATATGGCGGTAACCGATCTCTCTCTCTTCAGAGTGCCGTCATCGGTGAAGAAATTCAGACGCTATGCCGTTTCTATTTTTCTGACGATAGCATTGAGTGCCACTATGGGAATCATTGCCGCTCGATACAGGGGAAACCCGCATTATACGGTGAGTACACCCCGTGGAGATTTTTCGGTGTTGCCAGCCATCGGGTTGCCGGTGGATCGGACGCTGGAGTATATAGCGCTCCATAGCAATCCTGGGGAGTACATTCTGGCGCTTCCGGAAGGGAGCAGCCTGAATTTTCTGGCGGACCGTCCCGCCCCGCTCCGGAAGGAAATCCTGACTCCCGGACTTCTTGATCGCCGTGAGGAGCTCGATGCGATCCGAATCCTTCTGGAAAAAAATGTCCGGTTTATATTTTTATTCAACCGGCCAACATCCGAGTTCGATGCGAAAATATTTGGCCGGGATTATTACCGCACTCTGATGGAATGGATTGAATCGAACTACGAAGTGGATGCCGTATTCGGGGATGGAGCTACTGCTGAATCTCAGATTGGGGATGCCCCTTTTTTTATTAAGTGTTATAAAAGGAAAGAAAGCGGTGAGAACGTTCAAACGTTCCCAAGCTGATACGAACTACGAGGACGCACCAAAACCGACGCATCACAGTAAGAACCTCATCCCCTTTCGTTCGCACGTTTATACGTTCACACGTTCCATCCGCTTTATGATGCTACACCCATCCCCTTAATTTACATGACTCCGCGACGCGGGCCACGGCCACCAGCATAGCGCCCATTCGGGGGGAAACCTGTCTTTCCTTTGAGGCGCTGTGTACCGCCTGATACGCCGTGATCATGGTCGAATCGAGTCTTTTGTTGATGCTGAGATCGTTCCAATAGAAGGAACTTCGGTTCTGAACCATTTCCAGGTAGGAAACGGTGACACCGCCGGCATTGGCAAGAATGTCGGGGATTACATGGACTCCTTTGTCGAACAGAGCGGCGTCCGCCTGCGGGGAGGTGGGCCCGTTGGCAAGTTCGCAAATAATTCTGGCCTGAATGCGATCGGCGTTCTTGATATGGATAACGTTTTCCAGGGCTGCCGGGTAGAGTATCCCGACATTCAACTCCAGAAGGGAGTCGGGATCGATGGGCTCTGATCCCGGGAAGTCCAGGACCGATCCCGTTCTCAGCTTGTGATTGATCAGCTCCATGGGATTGAGGCCGTTTTTGTTGTAGATAGCTCCTCTTGAGTCGCTTACGGCCACCAGGTTGCCGCCTCCCAGGAGATCCCGGTGTAAAATGGCGGCACGTTGCCCGGCGTTGCCGAAGCCTTGAACAGCATAATCTCCGGTTGGGTCGACCCCGTATGTTTTACAGGCTTCCCGAACAACGATGACCCCGCCTCGGGCGGTCGCATTGCGGCGTCCTTCGCTTCCCCCCAGGGAAATGGGTTTGTTTGTCACCACGCCCGGCTGGTGCTGGCCTTTGATGGTTTCATACTCGTCCAGCATCCAGGCCATGGTTTGAGGATTGGTGTAAACATCGGTTGCGGCGATATCCCGATCCACACCGATATGCTGCCATAAAGCCCGGACATAAGCCCTGGAGGTGAGCTCAATCTCTCTCTGGGACATTTTCCTTGGGTCGCAGATTACGCCCCCTTTGCCTCCGCCGAGAGGCAGGTCGGCCACGGCGGTTTTCCAGGTCATCCATCCGGCGAGCGCCCGCACGGTATCGATGGTCTCATCCGGGTGAAATCGTATACCTCCCTTGGCCGGGCCCCGGGCGAAATTGTGCTGGATGCGATACCCGTGCAGAATTTTTATTTCTCCGCTGTCCATTCTTACAGGGAGGGTGAAGGTAAATTCCCGCTGTGGCCAGAGCAGCAGATCGAGGGTGGCCTGGTCGAGGTTCAGCAGTTGTCCGGCAGCCTCGACCTGGGATTGAGCAACCTTGAATGAGTTGTAGGATTGCATGGGCGCTACTCCTTATCGGGGGTAGGAGGATCGTTTTCCTGGTTATCGCTGATTTCCAGAATAATCCGGTACCAGCAGTTTTTGCATACCAGTGCTCGGTCAACGGAAAGCAATACCTGCTGCCACGGGCTTAACTTGTGGCCGCAGTGTGGACAGATTTTGTGTACGGTGTGCGTCTGTGAATACGGTTGGTTGTTGTCTTCACGTTTTTCAGTCACTGCCCGCCTCCGGTTTTAGGATAATGCCCCTGTTTTGATGCCCGTTGATTTTGGCCACGATCGGNNTTTGCGAGACGGATGTGGCGGACATACCGTTTTTCTTCCTCTGCAGGCCTTGCTCGCAGCCATTCCCAGTCGACGTAACCGTGTTGAGTTGTGGAATTCACCGTAAAATAACTGACTCTGAAAGATGTGATATTGTGAAAGAAGTGGGAGCCCTGGGACGGATCGACTTCCATGTCCCTGAATCCCGCTTCGATGATGATTTTTGCTCCGGAAATCTGAGCCCATTTTACGGGGATCCCGAGCCANNGCCGACTCCGATCAGGAGGTACGGCCGCTTCAGGGTCAGAAGTTTTTCGTTGAATTGCGCCACCTCGAGTCCCGCGTCCCGGCTTTTTGCCCGGTCGAACCGATCGGCATCGACTACAACGATATCCCGAATGTAATCTGTAATACCGTGACCCAGAACCTGGTCGCTTTTGCAGAGAAAATCATCCTGGCCGAAATCGCCTAAATCGTACTGCTCGGTTTCCTTGTGAAGGCCGAGGGGGCGCAACTGCAACAGGGCAATATTTTTCGGTTGTCCTTCAGGCACGGACATGGTGCATGCGAACTCCATCTCTACGGGGGCTCCCATGCCCCAACTGCCCATATCCATCAGCAGCTCCAGGATATTCGGCAGGGGGATGGTTTTATTGCGCAGAATGGGCGCGAAACTGACGACGCGGATACCCTGTCGGGATGTCCCGTCGTAAAGGGCGTCATTTTCCTGAGAGTAGGTAGAGGCCACGTGCCGGAGAGTGCCATCCTCTTCCGCAGTGTCCAGGTTAAAGCTTTTCACCAGTTTGTCTGTGGTTTCCGTCGGACCGGTCGGGGGAGCATAGAGATCGAGTGCGTAGAATTGCGATTGATTGTTCCGAAGTACATCCGGGCCTGAATAGGACTGAAACAGATGCTGGGGGAATTTCGGGCAGAACCGGACGGTAACGCCGCCGTCTACGATTGTCTTTCCCAGACCGAGCGCTACCGCGGCGATCCCGTCCGTTGATTTTTGAGGAGACACCGGATAAAAGTTGTAGGATTTTGCAACACCGGAGAAATCGGGATAGAAGCGCGTTCCGTGAGGCATTCCGACCATCTTCTGAATGATGACGGACATCTTTTCCTCTTCCAGCTCATAGTCGGTGACTTTGAAATAATCCCGGGCGCTTTGATAAAAGGTGGATGCGTATACCCGCTTGATGGCGGTTACGAGCTGTCCGAGACGAACGAACAGATCCGTATTGTTGTTGGGAATCATGAAAGTCTGGTACACACCGGCGAAGGGGTGGTACTGGGAATCTTCCAGGAGGCTCGAGGAACGGACGGCAAGGGGAGTGCGGATCAGATCCAGAAAAGCGGCCAGTTGACCCAGCAGGTCCTGAGGGAAGGTGCCGGATTCGACAAATTTACGGGTAAGTTCGGCGTCGTCGGCCGATTCGAGCGCAAACTTCCGGAAATTATTCTCGTCCAGGAATCTGTCAAAGATTTCCGTTCCGAGGACGATAGCCGCCGGCACGGAAATCCGGACGCCGTCGAACTTCTCGCGGACATCGTAATTGTTTACCAGCATGTTGACGAAACCCAGGCCGCGGGCTTTGCCGCCGAGGGAACCTCCTCCAATGCGCGCAAAACTTGCTTCCGGGTCGAATGTCCCCTTGTCGAATTCCGTGATCAGTCCGCGATGCTGATGCCTGGAATAGGCCCCGAACGACTTGAGCAGATCCTGTCTCAGTTCGGCTACGGACGGGAAATCCGAAACTTTCCTGGGCCGGACCTTGTGCGCCAGCCAGAACTCGGCTCGCGCTTTGAGCCAGTTGGAGAAGTGGTTTCTCTCGGCATGGTATTTGATGCTTTCTTCCGGCACATATTCCATCTGTTCTTTCAGGCTCTTGAGATCCGATGCCCTTCCGACTTCGTACCCGTCGGGAGTTCGGAATATGAAATCGCCGAAACTGAAGTACTGAGTCATGAATTTCCGCAGTCTGAGCGGGAGATCGGGCGCGTTCTTCGGCACAAAGGTGAGACCCAGGTTCTTTGCCTCTTCCTGGTAGTCGGCCGTGAGCGACTGCAGCATAATCGGGAGCTCCGGATTCCGTTTGCGTACGGATTTGGCAAATTCAATTCCCGCCCCGTCATCCGGTTTGCCCCCACGGGGAAAGTTGATGTCGGAGATGATGCCGAGGATGTGCTCCCTGTAGGTTTCGTAATAATCCCAGGCCTCTTCGTAATTCTGGCAAAGGATAATTTTGGGGCGGGCGGACGTCCGGAGAGATTTGTGTGAAAGATTAATTCCTTCAGAAACAAGCCTTTGGGACTGGTTGAGGAGTTCGGTGTACAGGACGGGGAGCAGGGTCGAATAGTACTGGACATTGTCCTCAATAAAGAGGATGGATTGAATGCCCACAAGACGGGTGTCGTGATCGACATTCATTCTGTCTTCAAGATGCTTGATGATGGCGACAATCAGCTGAAAGTCCCCCTTCCAGACAAAAACCCGATTGAAAGCAGCGTCATAATTCTGGGATTTAAGGTCTTTCAGTTCTTTGTTGTCGTAAGCCAGAAGTACAATCGGGAGGGTCACGCCGGCTTCCCGCGCTTCCTGGGCCAGGCGTACGGCGCGCATGTCTTCGACATGCAGGGTGGTCAGAATCAGGTCGAAGCGGCGCTCTTCCTTTGCCAGGGTTATGGCTTCCTGCCCGCTTGAAACCCTGGTGATTTCCGGTGTATGGGTTAAGTTCAGGCGCTTGTATTCGTTATGAATGAGTTCGTCAAAACGGCCGTCCTCTTCGAACAGATAGAGATCGTAGAGGCTGGAGACAAGCAGGACATCCCGGATCCTGTGCCGCATCAGGTTCTGGAATCCCTGAAAACGGGTGCCGTACCCGTGTTCGATCCATAATGGATCCAAGTGTTCTTCAACCACGGTTGATTCGCTCCAGACGGTGCGCAGTCCAGCCTTTTCGGGGCCAGGTCGATGTTGTGAAAAAAACAAAGCCACGAATCGAACGAATTACACGAACATTATTTTATATGTTCGCAGAAATTCGTGCAATCCGTGGCTGATAAATCTATGGGCGACGATTAGGGAAATTAGACAAGTCCCTGATCCATCATCGCATCCGCAACCTTAAGGAAGCCTCCGATATTCGCCCCGTTCACATAGTTGCCGGGTGTTCCGAACCGATCGGCGCATTCCACGCAGGTAGTGTGAATGCTCTTCATAATCAGAGCGAGGCGGTTGTCGACTTCCTCCCTTGTCCAGGGCAGCCGCATGCTGTTCTGGGACATCTCCAGGCCCGAAACCGCAACGCCGCCTGCATTGGCCGCTTTTCCCGGCCCGTAGAGAATCTTGGCGTCGATGAAGAGTTTGACGCCATCGGGAGTGGTCGGCATATTCGCACCTTCAGAAATAACGTAGGCACCATTCTTCAGGAGATTCTGGGCGTCTTTTACGTTAATTTCGTTCTGCGTTGCACTTGGGAAGGCACATTCGGCCTTGTGATTCCAGAGCGGGTTGCTATCCTGCGATTGATCTGCTGGTGTGTAGACGGCTTTCGGATATTTGTCCACGTACTCTTTGATGCGTCCGCGTTTGACATTCTTCAGATCCATCATGAAGGCGAGTTTTTCTCTGTCAATGCCTTCTTCGTCGTAAATGTAGCCGTTTGAGTCGGAAACGGTGACGGCTTTGCCGCCCAGATCCAGGATTTTTTCAATTGTAAATTGGGCGACATTGCCGCTGCCGGAAACGAGGCAGGTTTTGCCTTCCATGGTTTCGTTGCGCGTGGAAAGCATCTCGGCGGCAAAATAGACGGCGCCGTAGCCGGTGGCTTCCGGGCGAATGAGGGATCCGCCCCAATTCAGGCCTTTGCCTGTCAGCACTCCGGTGAATTCGTTCCGGATCCTTTTGTACTGGCCGAACAGGAAGCCGATTTCTCTTCCGCCGACTCCGATATCTCCGGCGGGTACGTCCGTATTCGGGCCGACGTGCCGGCAAAGCTCCGTCATGAAACTCTGGCAGAAGCGCNNCCGATGGCGCTGTTCATCTCGATGCGGAAACCGCGGTTGACCTGGATTTCTCCCTGGTCGTCCATCCAGGGAACGCGAAACATGATAACCCGTTCCGGTTCGACGATGCGTTCCAGGATTTTTGTGGATCCGTATTCCGGATGTTTTTCCAGTACCAGTGCGAGGGATTCTACAACTTCCTGTGCAGCCTGAAGGAACTCTGTTTCGCCAGGATTTTTCGCCTGCAAACGAGCCATAAAAGTGTTGACATAACTGTCCATTAAATTTGCTCCTTTTTATGTTTGTGGCTGAAAACCGGTTGTTTCAGCTCGAAACCTACAATCTGTTGATGATTAAGTGTTGTTTTTTCCTGCGTCTGCAGGGAATATGCTGCTTCCACCGCCAGAGAAGGCTGACGTGGCAGCTGGCATCATTTGCCGATTCCAACCTGCAGCGCTGGCGGAACTGCCGGTTTTTGTGACAATCGACAAGCGTACAGCATACCACAGATTGTGATTTATAGGACTCTTTATGTTACGCAGCAATCGAATGGTTTGGGGCTCAATTCCCCATTCGTGGCAACTTCAGGGACGGTTTAGAGAGTTTTAATTTCCTCTGTCCAGGAACCCGGCGCATCACTCCACAGAGGCATGATCCGGCGGCCTCCCAGAAAGCGTTCGGCATACCATTTATTGTTCAGATCGCTGATGATTACCTTTTTGGCTTTCAGGGCGGCGTGCAGGAATTTATTCCCGCCGATATAGATACCTACATGGTTCGGTTGTTTGTCCCCGGAAGAAAAGAATACCAGGTCACCAGTTTCCAGTTTATCCCGATTCACATTCGTACCCTGAAGGTACTGCTGGCGCGAGGATCTCGGCATCTCAATGTCAAACCTGGAAAACAGATTTTTAACAAGTCCGGAACAGTCGAAACCGCTTTTCTCCGAACCGCCGAGTCGATACCGGATACCCAGCATGCCGATTCCCGTCTTGACAAGCTGGAATCGAAGGGGGGCATTGTGGATGTCTGAGTCGGCCTGTGGTGAAGCGTTTGCGGATGCAATAGCGTTGCCCGCGGCGCTTTCCTGAAGTAAAGGAACATAGAGCTGCTGGCCGGCCCGAATAAGCGCCCCTTCGAGATTATTGGCCTTTTTGAGTGAAACGACGGTTGTGCCGTATGTATGTGCGATGCCGTACAGGTTGTCTCCGGGGCGAACCGAATGAAACAGAATAAAATCCTGACAGTAAAGCGGCTCTGCTGTTATTTTGCCGGGAATATTGACGGTGGGTGCCGGTTCGGGGTAATGGCCGGATTCCTCGGAGAATCCGCAACCGAGCAACACAAAAATCGCTGTCAGCACTATAACCGCATAATAATTTTTCTTCATGTGCTTTAATTCTGCCTGTTACAGAAAAACGCAATAATTCCCGGCAATGATACTTATTTGCATAAAGATATAAGTACTATGCCCGGAATTTTGTTTGCGCATTTCAACAATAAAAACTGGTTATAATACAGAATTTGCACCGAATGGCAACAATAAGTTTGGCATTTCGTGCCCGCACTCTTTCAGGTTGCATGGACGCCGGCATCATAGGATATAGGATATATTCGTGAAAGAAATACGGGTTTGCTTCCGATCCCGGGCATTACACCGGCGAAACGGGCGGATCATGAAGACGGTGTGCAGTTGGTCGTCCGCAAACGCGAATGATACGGGGCCTTTTTCTGCGAATCCGGCGGCTTTATAGAATGCAACGGCTTCTGTAGCAGCGTAGACGAATATGTCCGGGAATAGAGTCCCCGGGACCATATCTATTATATGGTCCAGCAGGGCGCGACCGATGCCGTGGCCCTGGGCCTCGGGTAAAACGCACAAAATCCGGATTTCATTCATATCCAGCCCGGCAATTCCCGATATCCGGTTTCCGGATTCGTAGACAGCCATATAAAAAAGCCGGGAGCGCTCGAGCATGCTTTCGTGGGATTCCGAGCGCATTAAATTGTCCTTCAAGGATGGGGGTATCGTCCGGTCCGCCTCTATACAGGCGCGAACCAGGTCGCTGCAGGCAGCGGCATCTGCGGGAGTGAAGTTTCGTATCATGGCAATATAGTCAATGCTGGCATGACTATAATACATCCGCGGATTATGCAGTGAGAATTATGTTTGAGATGGAACAAAGAAGCCAGAAGCCGGGAGCAGCAGCAGGAGCCGCCTGCATTTAGAAAATGTTTGTCTGAGGATTTTGGATGCTATACTGAAATCATATACGCCGGAGCACTTTCGATATCCGGAAGCGGCAAACGGCGGGAGGGCTGTTGTGAATACCAGGCAAGCACTGATTATCTTTCTTATTGTGTTTTTGTTAGCTATTTTTACGATTCAAATCTTCCGCTCCTCGGGATCCGTGGGTCTGGGAAAGACGGCGCCGCAATTTACTCTTCAGGACCTTGCAGGCCGTGAAGTGTCCCTGGAGGATTACAGAGGTAAAATCGTGATCCTGGATTTCTGGGCAACCTGGTGTGGACCCTGCCGGAGGACCATGCCGATACTGGAGGAGATCCAGGCGGAATATAACGGCAAAATGTCGGTTCTCGCAATCAACCTCCGGGAATCGAAGGATGCTGTCCGGGATTACATCCTGGCGCAGGGCCTGGATGCGACAGTTCTACTGGACAGGGACGGTTCGGTCGGCAAGCAGTACGGGGCAGCCGCGATTCCCATGCAGTTTTTAGTCGATCAGAATGGAATTGTCCGAGATGTTCTTACCGGTTTCAGCCCGGGTATGCGTTCCCGGATAAGAGAACAAATCAATAGGCTGCTATAGAAACCGGCACCTATATTCACCAGGAACCATGTTGG
>DKBB01000033.1 GCA_002451015.1 Acidobacteria bacterium UBA6911 | reverse complement strand
CCGGATAAGCCGCGAACGCATGGATGCCTATGCAGTGGAAAGCCACCGCAGACTTGCCCGGGCGCAGGATGAAGGGCGGCTTCCCGAAATCGTCCCTGTATATAAAAAAGACGGGAGTTATCTGGACCAGGATGAAGGGCTCCGGCGCAACACCAGTATCTCCGAACTTGCACGCCTGAAGCCTGTTTTCGACCGGCCTTTCGGGCTGCTGACAGCTGGCAACAGCGCTCAAATCACGGATGGGGCGGCCTGGATGATCCTGGCAAGCGGCGAGGCGATTGAAAAATACCATTTGCCTGTCGTGGGCAGGATTGTGAACTGTTCGTGGGTGGGCGTGGGACCGGAACGGATGGGACTGGGGCCGGTGCATGCAATGTCGAATGTGCTGAAGCAGCAGGGGCTCGTCGCTGAAGATATTGACTACTGGGAGATCAATGAAGCATTCGCCGCACAGGTGATTGCCTGCCAGCTGGCCTGGGCGAGCCCGGTCTATTGCCGGAGCGAACTGGGCAGGGAAGCCCCGTGGACCGCCATCGAACCGGACCGGCTCAATGTGGACGGGGGAGCCCTGGCGGTAGGGCATCCAGTGGGTGCAAGCGGTGTTCGCATCGTTCTTCACCTGCTCAGCGTTATGGCCCGAAACCAGGCGAAGCGTGGCATGGCCAGCCTCTGCATAGGCGGGGGACAGGGCGGCGCCATGCTGGTTGAACGATGATGAGAGAGGTCAGATGAAACCTGATCATGGTTACTGCAGGCACTGGAAAGTGAACCTGGACGCGGATGGAATCCTCTGGCTCATTTTGGATCGGGCGGACAGGGAAATCAACACACTCTCCCGCGAGGTCCTGGAAGAATTGGATCAACAGGTGATCGACATCCTCAGGATGCGCCCGAAGGGAGTGGTTATCCGTTCCGGGAAGGAAGGTGGATTCATTGCCGGCGCCGACATTACGGAGTTCTCCTCCATAGCCGATTCTACAGAGGCGAGGGAGCTCGTCGAGCGGGTTCACAGGATATTTGACCGGATTGAGCAGCTTTCGATTCCTACCGTGTGTCTGATTCACGGATTCTGCCTGGGAGGGGGCCTGGAACTGGCTCTTGCCTGCAAATACCGGATTGCGGTGGATTCCCCGACCGCCGGACTCGGCTTGCCGGAAGTAAAACTGGGCATCCATCCCGGATTCGGAGGAACGGTACGCCTGATTGGCCTGATCGGTCCGCGACAGGCTTTCGATCTTATGCTGAGCGGAAGAACCATAACCGCACGACAGGCAAGGGGAATCGGGCTGTTGGACTATGTTGTACCGGAACGACAGTGGAAAAACGCAGTGAGGTCGGTACTGTCTCGTCCTCCTTCAAAAAGAAAAGGCGTTTTCCGGAATGCCCTGTACAGATTGCGTCCCGGTCGGTCATTGCTGTCGTGGATATTTCGACGGATGATTGCCGAACGTGCGGACAGGAACCACTATCCGGCGCCCTACGCTCTCATCGATTTGTGGGAAAGGTATGGCGGCAACCAGGCCGTTATGGCCCGGGAGGAAGCCCGTTCGGTCGCGCGTCTTGTCACCGGCGACACGGCGCGAAACCTGGCACGGGTGTTTTTTCTCCAGGAACGGATTCGAACCCAGGGGCGACAGGGGGCTTTGGTACCCCGATCCGTTCATGTAGTCGGGGGAGGAACAATGGGAGGAGACATCGCCGCATGGTGCGCCCTGAAGGGTTTCCATGTAACCATCCAGGATGTCGAGCCGCAGAGGCTTGCCGGCGCCTACAAACGCGCGTCCAGTCTCTTCCAAAAAAAGCTTAAGGACCAACGCCGAGTGGAAGAGGCACTCGACCGCTTTATCCCGGACCTGAAGGGGGACGGCATTTTGCGGGCCGATATTGTTATAGAAGCGATTTTCGAAGATGCATCGGCAAAACGCGCATTGTATCGGGAGGTCGAACCGAGGATGCGCAGGGACGCCCTGCTGGCTACCAATACTTCGAGCATCCCTCTGGAAGTACTGGCCGAGTCCCTGCAGCATCCGGAAAGGTTTGTTGGACTCCACTTCTTCAATCCGGTCGCGAAGATGCAGTTGGTGGAGGTGGTGCGGGGAGAAGCTGTAGATGGCGGCAGGTTCCTGAGTGCGATTCGTTTTGTTTCCGAGATCGGGCGATTGCCGCTCACGGTTGCCAGTTCTCCCGGTTTCCTGATAAACCGGATTCTTACACCCTACCTGCTGGAAGCAGTCCGCATGGAGCAGGAGGGGATTCCTGCTGAGGATATCGACCGGGCCGCACTGGAATTCGGCATGCCGATGGGTCCCATCCTGCTTGCCGACACGGTGGGGCTGGATATCTGTCTCTCCGTGGGACGGATTCTGTCCGGGCATTTCAATGTAGAGATTCCGAAACGGCTTGAAAAGCTTGTGGAGACGGGTCGGCTGGGTAAAAAGAGCGGTCGGGGTTTTTATAACCACAAAAAGGAAAAGAGGGTGGCTTCGATAAGAAAAAAAGGAAGGTCTCCGGATGAGGATCGACAGGATCGACTGATACTGCCTCTTCTGAACGAAGCAATTGCGTGCTGGAGGGAAAGGATTGTGCCGGACGCGGATCTGCTGGATGCGGGCGCCATCTTCGGCGTCGGTTTCGCCCCTTTCCTCGGCGGGCCGCTGCACTATATCCGCGCCATGGGTGTCGATGCGGTTCTTGCCCGGCTCAAAAAGCTTGAACCGAAATACGGCCGACGTTTTCATCCCGACAGCGGATGGCACGACTTCAAAACACATATTGCAAAAAATACCGTCGCGGTCAACGATGGCTCTGCGACAGATTGAAATCGCTCTGAGGTAATCTGAACTGAAAGACTGGATACTGCATGCTACAAACTCCCGACGTCATTGATCCGGAAACCGCCGCAACGATCGCAGGCCTGTTTCGTGAACGTGTCAGACGAACGCCGCATGCGGGCGCTTACCAGCGCCACAGCTCCGAAAAACAAAAATTCGAAACGATCACGTGGCTGGAGATGCTCCGGCTCGCAGCCCGTTGGCAGGCTGCTCTTGAACGTGAGAGCCTGCAGCCCGGCGATCGAGTGGCTGTGATGCTGAGAAATTGTGTGGAATGGGTTCTCTTCGACCTGGCTGCCCTCGGGCTCGGGCTTGTAACGGTGCCTCTTTTCTCCGATGACAGGTCGGAGAACATCATCTTTATCCTGAAGGAAACCGGCTCCCGGGTTGTCCTGGTAGAAGATGCAGAGCAATGGACGCGCCTCGGAGAAATTGAGACGCAATTGCCCCAAATCGAAAGAGTGGTTGCATTGAACCGGGCATGTTCCCCGTATTCGCAGGGAAGCAACGGGGCGCCGGAGAGACCGCACACTGGAAAAGAGTTTCAAGGAGACAGCGTCGAGACCGAATTCTGTGGCAGCCCGGAGAAAGATACACATTGCGCACCCTGCCTTTCGGACCTTGCAGCCTGGCTGCCGGATGAAGATAGGGGATACTGTATTAACCGCCGGGAATCGACCGATCTGGCAACCATCGTTTACACCTCGGGTACCACGGGCAATCCGAAGGGAGTGATGTTGTCGCACGCCAATATACTCGAGAATGCTTTCGCATGTCTCCAACGGGAACCCATTTATCGTGAAGACCTGTTTTTATCCTTCCTGCCTCTTTCCCATACATTTGAACGCACGGTTGGCTATTACATCCCGATGATGGCCGGTGCATGCGTCGCGTATGTCCGATCGATCGACAAACTGGCCGAGGACCTCCTGGAGATACGCCCGACGGTGCTGATTTCCGTGCCTCGCATCTACGAGCGAATCCACCGGAAAATAGCGGTGGGTCTTGAGAAAAAAACGGCCCTGGCCCGCCGGCTTTTCCACTTCTCGGTCCATACGGGATGGCGGCGGTTTCTCCATCTCCAGGGACGTGCACCCTGGAGTCCTCTTTTGCTGATGTGGCCGATTCTGAACAGGATCATAGCAAAACGCCTGATGCGTCTGCTCGGCGGCCGATTGCGCGTGTCGATCAGCGGAGGAGCTCCACTGTCGTTTTCCATCGCCCGTCTATTTATCGGGTTGGGATTGAATCTCCTGCAGGGATACGGAATGACTGAAACCAGCCCGGTGATTTCGGTCAACACTACATACGACAACGATCCGTCGACGGTGGGACGGCCCCTCCCGGGGCTCGAGTCCGTTGTCGCCGCCGACGGTGAGTTGTTGGTCCGGGGGCCGAACGTAATGATCGGATACTGGCGCAATGGGGACGCGACGGACGCCGCTGTGGACGAAGAGGCGTATTTTCATACCGGTGACGTTGCACGGGTGGATGGCAACGGCCACCTTGCCATTGTGGGCCGGATCAAGGAAATCATAGTTCTTTCCAACGGCGAAAAAGTGCCCCCGGGAGACCTGGAGCTGGCTATAGCGGTGAATCCTTTATTCGAGCAGGTAATGATCGTGGGTGAAGGCAGGCCCTATCTGGCGGCCCTGGTAGTGCTCAATCGCCCGCAGTGGGAAAAGCTGGCGGCGGATCACGCCATACCCCGGGACCGACTGGAATACCTTAACGACGAGCCTACGGGAAAAATCCTCCTGGCCGAGATCGCCCGTATGATGGCCCGTTTCCCGGGATATACTAAGGTCAGGCGGGTTCACGCTATGCTCTCTCCGTGGAGAATGCAGGATGGATTGATTACCACGACCCTGAAATTGAGGCGGAAACAACTGCTTGAGAGATTTGAACAGGAAGTGGAGCTTCTTTACGAAGGGCACTGAACGGCGCTTTTCTCCGATTCATGATGGAGCAGGGGCGCCAGGTATTTTCCAGGTGTGCCCCAAATTACCTAAAGCTCCGTCTGGCAGTTTGCCGATTCTGTTATTTGTAATAATGTGTATCTGAATGGGAAGTCTTTTCTATACATCGAAGCCGTAGAAAACTTGTTGTCGATACGGGAAAAGCATTAAAATAAAAGTATGAAATCGCAATCCATTGCAAAGAAAGCGGGTAAGATATTTCTTTATGCATCCGGAGGGTTCCTGGGTGCATTTGCAATAGGAAGCTTGATCGCTGCATGGGTTATGGTGCGGCCCGGCTCCAAAAGAAATTACGATTGTATCGATCGAATAAGTTTCGGAAAACTGGAGCGGATATCGTTGAAGACCTCCGATGGGATCAAGCTGCATGCATGGGTGCAATGGTCCCACAAGACAACCCTGAAACGCTGGGTTTTACTGCTGCATGGATATCGATCGGATCGGGAAGTGATGAACAGCAGGCGGCGTTTTTTTATCCGGCGCGGTTACCACGTACTGATTCTTCATTTCCGGGGACATGGCGGTAGCGAGTCCACACGGGTCTCGTACGGTTTCAACGAGCGTAAGGATATAAAAGCGGCGATAGAGTTCATCCGGCTTATTCACCGCAGACAGCCGGTGGAAATCGGTATCGATGGAGTCTCCATGGGAGCCGCTGCTGCGGCCTATGCCGTGGCTTATGAATCGATAAATCCTGATTGGGTTATTCTTGAATCCTGCTATGACAATATCAGGCAGGCCCTGGAAAATCGTCTGGGAAAACACATTCCAATCCCTTTGGTGCCTTTTGTCGCGCGCCCTATGGAGTTTATGGGAAAACACGTTTTCCGGTTGCCGGTGGAGGATCTCAATCCCACAAAAGCACTGGAGTCGATACGCTGTCCGGTCCTTGTGCTGGCGGGTGATTCCGAAAAGGAGCTGAAAACAGAGGAAGTTGAGAAACTGTTTCAGAGCATTCCCGAGCCCAAACGGCTTGTGTTCTTTCCCGGAGCGGAACATGAGGACCTGCTAGTTCACGATCCCCGCAGGTTTATTAGAACTGTTGACGGCTTTCTTAAGGAATTTTCACCGTCACAGAATGCCGGCCTGAAGATTCGTCCCGTCTCCTGAAGATTAAAAGTTCTACAACATTCATCCAGCGAAATACCCATTAAGGCGTGAATGATTCTCAGAAACGTGCATACTAAACTGCGGGCTAAACCTAGTGTGTCCGGTCAGTGTAAACGGAGCACATCGGCTCGCGATCCGAAATAAGAGGATGCTCTTGGAAATCCTATCCGGTACCGTATTTCGGATACCTCATCTCTGGTGGTGACAGATGAAAGAAATGCGCAGAAAAGATCGTGCCGTTGCGCGAGAAGAAGCAATGGAAATATTAAAGAAGGCCGAATACGGCATACTGTCGACAGTCACTGAAAATGGCAGGCCTTATGGAGTGCCTCTGAACTATTGTGTTATCGATAGCGGGATATTTATTCATTGTGCTGTTGAAGGACAGACTGTTGACAATATCCTCAAGAATAAATCCGTCTCGTTCTGTGTCGTAGGGAACACCCGCATATTACCGGATAAATTCAGTACTGAATATGAAAGCGTAATCGTCGAGGGAGAGATTGAAGAGGTGTTTGATGAGGGCAAACAGACCGCCCTGGAAGGACTGTTGTATAAGTATTCTCCGGAATATATTCAAAAAGGGAAAATATATATCGAGAAATCAAGGCAAGAGACCAGAGTATTCATGATTGCAATCAATAAAGTGACCGGTAAAGCACGGAAACAATGATTCTTTGTGAAAACTGAAGGATAGTCCCGGTTGCCGTACCTGCTGCCAGAACGTTTGAAATTGGAAAGCCCGTCTCCTGTCTTATAACAGGAAACGGGCCTTCCGGTTTTAGCATGAACCTTCAGTGCTTACGGAACCATCGAGAGTTGGACTTCGACGACATCGGCGGTAAGGACAACTTCGGTATCATCAAATTGTCCCCGGGCGCTCAATTTTCTTGCCGCATAACCTTCTCCGAGCAGCTTTTCAATCCGCGCCACGAAGTCATCGAACTGGGTGCGAACTTCAATCTCCCGGTTGTGTTTCAGGATAAACAAGCCTTCACCATCGGCATCCGGAACGATTACGGGCGCCGCCGGAAGATCGTAGAGATCGGTCACGACACTGCCCCGCACCAGATAATGCAGCATACCGGTTCCATCCAGGTTTACAGGCAGGCCGTCTGTAGACAGATCGGTAAACGGGGTGTCGGTTGCCGGTGACCAGTTGATCCTGACGAAAGCTGAGAGGTCGGTTACATCTATCAATGTGTAGGCGGAAAAATCGGGCGGCGCCATACCGAAAGGCCCCACAAATCCTTTCAGTTTGACCGGCATACCGGCTGTAACTTCCGAAAGGTTCAGATTGCCGGTATAAATTTCGTAGCTGTTCGGAGAGGCATTATCCTTAGTGTCTTTACCTGTGCCGGTGAAATCAAAATTTCCGACTCTGAATTTCCCGATGGACTGCAGTTCCAGAGTAAGCTGGACATCCGGGTTCCCTTCGGCAAGGGAGACAACAATGCCGCGAATAGTCGTCATCATCATCCGGACCATTCCCTCCGTGGCATCCATTACAAGGTGTTCGGGATCCACGTCGGTCAGGGTGCCGAACGCTACGATATGCTGACCGACGGATATATCGTCCTTTGAATAGTCAGCGCTGCTGACCTGACGTCTGACCGCCGTCGTTTCGGCGACCTGTACCGTGGCCTCGTTGTTGAAGGCAAAGCTGCTTCCGGACCGTATCAGGCTTGCCCCTTTTACAGTCAAGGTATCCCCGGTGCGTGCGACAACCCATCCGCTTACGACGTCCAGATCCGCGCCCGGTACGCAGGTCCCGGCATAGATTTCCCAGGCTTCAAAGCGAAGGGGATGGAACTGAAGACTGCCCAGGGCAACGACCGGAGTCAGGTAATCAAGGCCGGCAAGCGCCTCCAATCCTTCCGGGCCTTGTAAAACATCCTCGTCAATGTGAAAGATTGTTTCGGCATCCGTCAGTACGGAGCGGATTCCGAAAAGCCTGTGGCTGTCGGTGAGTGCACAGTAAAAGGGGCGGAGTATCACCGAAAAGCTGCTTTCACTCAAATTTACTTCGTCAAGCAATCCCCGCATACGATGGATCGTGTCCGGCCGGGTTCGGTCGACATCTGCGACCAGGAAAGGATCCACGGTCAGGACGGGATTTTCAGGATCGTCAAAATTGACATGGTTGGAAGCCTGCAGGTCAAAATCCAGCATCAGGTGCTTTGCAATTCCCCGTACGATGGTAAGCCTGTTCCTGTCTTCCAACTGGACTGAAACTTCCAGGGTCGTAACCGGTTCACCGGTTTCGCCGACGATTGCCGCGGCCGGCACACTTTCGCCGATGTCATTTTCCACCCAGATAACCGCATTCCGGAAATCGAGGGTCATGGTGGCCGCCACATAAGTTCCTGCCGGTACGGTTGCCGCCGTGAGGAACTCGGTCATTTCTGTGTATTGAGCAAAATCGATCCGTGTCGAGAGGGGGAGGACGGACACTTTCGCCCCGTTCGCTTTTGTCAGATTCAGGGAGATCACATCCACTGTGTAGCTTGTAAAGTCTCCGGCGGCATCGGTTAAACTGACGATGATTTCACCTTCATCGACGGCACTCAGGGAGGAGGAGCCTCCGGACGAACATCCGCCGATTCCCGTGACGAGCAGGAGAAATGTAAGTAATCCCAGGGGTTTTAAATGGTTGAAAAATGATATCATGAGCTCCTCCGATTCAGTGGCATTTCCGTTGTATACTCCATCTGTTGCTGTTTCCTTCAACACGGTTTCGAAAGAAAAGTTCCGCAGTATTTCCGTCCGGATAATGTTTTTCCAGGCTCCCTGGCCGTTGTCCCCCGAAGGTCTTCGCACTCTATCAGGGGCATTGAATAATGCCCTGGGCCCAAAGGCAGCCCCCGCAAGCCGGGAAAGGGCTGCCGATACAGTCTTCCTCGTTCGATTCGAAAAAATCGCATCCTCCGCAGAAAGTGCAGGGCGAGAACTCAAAACGCTGGAGCCGTTTTCGGAAAGCGACATATTCCGGCTGTTTCCATATGTCCTCAATATTCCGGTCCGATACATTCCCGACGGTATGCCTTCGGATATTCCGCCGGTATCCGTGAAGATAGGATGTATGATCGTGCAGCAGCGCAAGGCACGGGCTTACGTCACCATCCCAGCGTATGGCCAGGGATCCCTTTTCGCCGAACGGGCACCGGTTGTTTCTTCCCCCGAAATTTCCCCCCGAAATGCTCAGGGAATGATTGCCGCGCATCGCCTCATACAGCGCTTCGCGCGTTTTCGGATTCACGTCGATCTTCGGGAAATCCAGGACTCTCAATATTGGGGAGGATGCATAGATCGTGTCGTTCAAGGCGTTGGAATACAGGACCTCCTCCTGCATTTCCGTCGTGTACGGGAGAACGTTTGTCACCAGAAAATGCATCGCTCCCAGTCGGTTCGCAAGGCGGAAGACGGCGGGAAGGTCCGAAATGTTCCGCTTCATTGCGACAAACACAATGCCGAGCTGCGGCTTTAACATCAGATCCAGTCCGACCGGACGGTGTTTCCTCCAGCGACTGCTTCGCAATGCCATCAGGTTTGAAAGCACTTCAGGCAGGGCGGCTCCCAGGCGGACGTCCGCATAGCTTTCGGGTGTGGCTCCGTCCAATGAAACCCATAACAGGTCGAGGCCGGCATTTATCAATTGCTCCGACAGTTCCGGGCTTAAAAGGGTGCCGTTGGTAATCAGTTCCACGAAAGAGCCGAGATCCTTCATTCTCCGGATCATTCCCACAATCCCGGGATGGGCCAGCGGCTCCCCGAGTCCGCCGAAAAGGACGCCGGGTGCCGGGGAGATGGAGCGTAAATCTTCCGTTACTTTTGAAAACGTAGCCCGGCTCATTTCCCCGATCGGCTCGTTCCAGCTGTGGCGGATGCAGGTCCGGCACGCCAGATTGCAGCGATTGGTCGGTTCCATATAAACTTTTGCCAGACGGGTAACCGGAGGGCGAAGCTGCAACCCGGTTACAGAGGGATGAATCCGGATTTCAGAACCTGGTACGAATCCGTATTCTTCGGCGAGCTCTTTCGGAAGAACGAGCCTGCCTTCCTGGTCAAAAAACGCTTCAAATTCTTTGTCGGCCATGAATGCAATCTTTAAAGGCGTTTTTTAGAATCCGACAATGTTTTTAATCAGCAGATACGAACCCGAGCCGATAAAAACAGCTGCCGTGATCCTGCGAAACCACTTTTCTATCCGGGTCAACTTTTGAAAAAACATTCCGAGGGACTTCACACTGAAGGCAATTACGAGAGAAAAGGCAACTACCGGCAAAGCGGTGCCCAATCCATAAAAGGACGGCATGAGTAGGGCGGATTTACCGTCTATCGCCAGAGGAATCAGGCTTCCAAAGAAGAGGGCGCCCGAAAGGGGACAGAAGGTCATGGCGAAAACGATTCCCAGCAGCGCTGAACCCCAGATTCCACAGTTTTCCGCCTTCTCCTGGATTTTGCTGCCGCCCGGCGACGACGCAGAGAATGGAAGGGGAATAAAATCCAAAAGGATAATTCCGACCACGATCAGGATCGGCCCGATGATCTTCCCCATGTACAATTCAAGGTAGAAAGACACTTCCGGAAGAGACAACAGGCTGACAACAGCCAGAACCGCAATGGCGACATATACCAGCATTCTGCCTGCCGCATAGAGAAGGCCGCTCCACAGCACCCTCCTGGAGGACTTCAGATTCCTGGTGATATAAGAGATGGCGGCGATGTTGGTCGCCATGGGGCATGGACTGATGGAGGTGAGAATCCCCAGCCAGAGCGCCGAAATCCCATTCAGATAAAACGCTTCCATGAACGCGAATCCTCAATAATTTTGGGACAGGGAATTCCTGACTTCCTTACGAACATAATTGAGGAAAGCCTCCTTGTTCTTGGTCAATTGCCATACCAGTTTCAGATTTGTCCAATCCATCTCCACCCCTTCGACCATATTTACAAGAATGAGGGATTTGGTCACAAGCTTGTAATCTTTTATGAAATGGCGGTTTTCCGGTTCCTCGTAATTGACGATTCGTAATTCCAGTGTTCCGTTCTTCAGTTCGGTTTTGAAGCCTTCCTCGATGGCTTCATGGGAATAGGCTTCGATCTTTTGGCATGTGCTGCAACGGGTATTGGTGTGAAAGTAGTAGGCGACGACCTTATGGGTCGGAGATTGTGCGGAAACCGTCTGCATGTCGGATAATATGCCATAAGCCATCAGGGTTAAGGCCATTGTCAATCCAAGAATCCATGCCGGCCTGGCGGCGGCTTTCTGTTTCATGTCGTTTCCCTCCCGGTCATCCGTTTTTCAGTTTTCTGTATAGAGGTTCCAGTTTCGATCGATAGATCTCCCGTATGGTGGATTCTTCTTCTCCCAACGGTTTTACGGGGATAAGATCCATGACTTCCGCTGCCGTCATGTTGGACCCAAAGAGAGTATTCAAGGCCCCTGCCCCCATTTCGAGGATACCGCTTTCAGCTTCCGTCTGGGACATGCCGTAAGATACGGCAAGTTTGCTCAATGCATCCAACTGGAACCAGAGATAGGTCGGCCCCATAGCGGTAATGATCGCATAGGCTTCCAGCATTTCCTCCACGACCTCCGGGCATTTGCCCAGCACGCCAAAGTAAGTTTTCAGGGCGTCCTTATCCGAAGAGCTTAGTGCCGCCGAAAATGCAACCGGGTTGTAACCCTGTCCAATGATGGAAGCGGCGTTGGGAATCATTCGTAAGATACGATCGAAGCCCCCAAGCATTTCAGAAAGCTTCGCGATGGTAGCCTTGGGTGCCAGTGAAACCAGGAACGTTTCCGGTTTCAGGCAATCTTTAACTTCATCCAGGACGCCGGCCAGAACCGGGGGATGCAGACCAAGAAAAACAAGGTCCTTTTTTGCGGCTTCACGGTTGTTGTCGGGAGTTATACGGATTTGAGGGAAATCGGATTTGAGTTTCTGCAGAACATCCTGGTTTGTGTCGCTGACGACAATACTCTCGGGCATCTGCCCGGATTTCCTGAAGCCTCCCAGCAGGATTCTG
This sequence comes from Acidobacteria bacterium UBA6911, assembly GCA_002451015.1. Taxonomy (GTDB): domain Bacteria; phylum Acidobacteriota; class UBA6911; order UBA6911; family UBA6911; genus UBA6911. The sequence goes on along the minus strand of DKBB01000033.1, from coordinate 2,476 downwards.
GCGACCCTTCCTCCTCCTATGAAACCAGCGGTTTTATCTTTCATGCGCGCCTCCCAATATCGAAGATCGGATGTTGCCGGCGACCGGGGCTGATTCTTGACAATATTCGTGTAACCGGATATACAAATATAAAACATTTGGAGAGAATATGAAAGAAGCAGCACGTTTTTTTAAGGTCCTCGCCGACGAGTCTCGTTTAAAGATGCTCTGGCTCCTGTTCAACCGCCGGGAGCTCTGTGTTTGCGATATTATGGCCGTACTGGAGATCACCCAGTCCAAGGCATCGCGTCATCTTGCCACCCTGCGCAATGTCGGCATTGTCGTTGACAGGAGAGAAGGGCAGTGGTCGTATTACTCGCTTTGTCCCGTAGAGGACCCGCTGGTCAAAGAACATTTGAAAGTGCTTAAGACCAGCCTGTCGAAGCGCCCCGAATCGAGACAATTACTCGCAAAACTCAATGTCTGGTTAAAAGAGAAGGCGCAGGGGGCATCCTGCACCGTGGATGGCGCACGCTGTTCCACTCCAATTAAATCGGGGGCGGCAAGTCCCTCTCTGGCTGGAGGCTCGCGATGAGCACCGAATCCGTTACGACTGCAGGCGTTGCCCAAAGACTGTCTTTTCTGGATCGTTACCTGACGCTCTGGATCTTCCTTGCGATGATTGTGGGAGTCGGATCCGGTTATTTCTTTCCGGGAATTGTTCCGTTCCTGAATAAGTTCAGTGTTGGAACGACATCGATTCCGATCGCGATCGGACTAATTTTGATGATGTACCCGCCCCTGGCAAAGGTGCGCTACGAAGAAATGGGACCGGTATTTCGTAACGCCAAAGTGCTCGGCCTGTCGCTCGTTCAGAATTGGATCGTCGGGCCGGTTCTCATGTTCGTTCTGGCTGTCCTGTTTTTAAGGGACAAACCCGAGTATATGGTGGGACTGATCCTGATCGGTCTTGCCCGCTGCATTGCCATGGTCATCGTCTGGAACGAACTTGCAAAGGGGGATACGGAATATTGTGCCGGGCTGGTTGCCTTCAATTCCATTTTCCAGGTTCTTCTCTATTCGGTGTATGCCTACGTTTTTATTACCGTCCTGCCTACCTGGTTCGGGTTGGAAGGCGTTGCGGTGCATATCACTATAGGGGAGATTGCAAAAAGTGTCTTTATATACCTGGGCATCCCGTTTATCGCCGGAATAGTGACACGCTATACTCTCATCGCGGCCAGGGATAAGCGCTGGTACCACGAAAAGTTCATTCCGAAGATCAGCCCGATAACACTCATTGCGCTGTTGTTTACAATCGTGGTCATGTTCTCGCTAAAAGGCGAAACGATTGTGCAGCTCCCGCTCGATGTGGTGCGCATCGCGATTCCGTTGCTTATATACTTCATGCTCATGTTCTTTATTTCCTTCTTCATGAGCAAAAAGGTAGGCGCGACCTACGGCCAGTCTGCGACGCTTTCCTTTACGGCGGCATCCAACAATTTCGAGCTGGCCATTGCAGTGGCGGTCGCCACATTCGGGATCCAGCACGGTGGCGCTTTCGCCGCTGTCATCGGTCCCCTGGTTGAAGTGCCGGTGCTCATCGGCCTGGTCAACGTTTCGCTCTGGCTGGGGAGGAAGTATTTTCGATTGAAGGGATTGTAAGTTGAAAGGGATACTTTTCCTGTGTGTCGCGAATTCGGCCCGCAGCCAGATGGCCGAGGGAATTGCGCGGTCATTGGCGCCGAAAGAAATACGGGTCCTTTCCGCCGGTTCCCGTCCGACTCGCGTGCGTCCTGAGGCGGTTGCTGTACTGAAGGAAATCGGGATCGACATCTCCGGTCACCGGTCCAAGAGCGTCTCCGAGATTCCTCAGTCGGAAGTGGACACGGTCGTAACCCTGTGTGAGCAAGAAGAGTGCCCCGTCTTTCCCGGCAAGGTCCGACGCTTTCACTGGGGATTGCCGGATCCTGCTGCTGTCCGGGGCTCTGAGCAGGCACGGTTGGACGAATTCCGAAAGACGCGCGACGAATTGTTGCGCCGTATCTCGGCTTTTTTAGAGGTATAGGCAAAAAGTGTAGTCTCCTGAGATGGGAAATGTTTAAGAGAAATCCTGGATTGGTCCTCGGTCCATTTTTACAGGCGAGCTGTTGATGAATGATTGGAAAAAATTCGTCTGGCTGGTGAGTATATTTCTCGTTGCCTATTATCTGCCGCTCGGAAATCCGAAGGTAACGAATGCCATCCTGGAGGCGTTCCGGCTTCTGCAATGGTATGCGGTTAATCATACGCTTGCCTGTGTGGTTCCGGCCATGTTTATCGCCGGGGCGATTTCGACCTTTCTGTCCCAGGCTTCGGTCATGCGGTATCTGGGGCCTGGCACCAATCGCCTGCCGGCGTACGGAGTCGCTTCGGTTTCGGGTGCCGTACTGGCGGTCTGTTCCTGCAGCGTGCTTCCTATGTTCGCGGGGATCTATGCCATGGGCGCCGGGCTCGG
>DKBB01000373.1 GCA_002451015.1 Acidobacteria bacterium UBA6911 | reverse complement strand
GATCGAGTGGGCGGACGCCCTGGACGAAATCGCCGACAAGCTGGACAAACTCAGAGACCGCTATGGAGGCGAGACGCTGGGGGCGTCGGGCGGAACGGCCCGCACGCATGACGAATACCGCGCCCGTTTCTTCAACCTGTTCGGCTCTCCGAACCTGCTTGGACAGGAACGGATCTGCTTCGGCCCGCGTTCGATAATGGCCGATGCAATCGTCGGCATGTTCCCCAACTACGCGTTGAGCAAGGATTCCAAGTGCCTGATGCTGCTGGGTGCCGAGCCGATGACAGCCAGGCCGATGGTCGCTAAAGCGATCCTGGAGGCAAAGAAACGCGGCGCGAAACTGATTGTCGCCGATCCCTGCCAGACCAAATCGGCATCCATGGCCGACGTCTGGCTGCCTGTGCGCCCGGGAACGGATTCGGCCCTGGTGCTTGGCATGATCGGCGTCGTCGTGAATGAAGAACTCTACGACAAGGAATTCGTCGAGAAATGGTGCCACGGGTTCGAGGACCTGCTGGAGCGGTTGAAAGAGTACCCGCTGTCGCGTGTAGCGGAAATCACGGGTTTATCGTCAGAACTTATTAAAGAAGCCGCGCGTATGTATGCCGGGAACCGCCCTGCATGCTGCATGGTGGGAGAAGGACTGGAACATTCCTACTCTTCGATTCAGGCTATTCACTCGCGCTGGATCCTTTCGGCCATTTGCGGGAATATCGACGTCAGGGGGGGTGAAATCCAAATGGGGCCTCCGGGGCTCGTGCCCACGCGTGACATGGAGCTTTGGGAAAGGTTGCCCGAATCCCAGTGGAAGAAGATGATCGGGGCGAGCAGATTTCGCGTTTCCAGCTATGACACGCAGACGATGCTTATGAAGAACATCAAGCGGGTCTGGGGAGCGCCCGTCAACGAGATGTTTCACCAGTGCCAGAGCCACACGCCGAGCGCCTACCGGACCATCGTCACCAAGGATCCCTACCCCCTCACGGCACTCTTTACCAGCCACAGCAACCCCATGATCACCGAGATTGCCACCAGGTCGGTGTATGAGGCACTCAAGAGCCCCAACTTGCAACTCTACGTTGTCAACGAGTTCTTCATGACTCCAAGCGCCGAACTGGCGGACTACGTGCTGCCGTCCGCCACCTGGCTGGAGCGGCCCGATGTGTGGGCGTTCAGCGATTATGGCAGCTATGTATGGGCGCGTGAAGCGGCTGTTCCGCATATCGTTCCGGGCCAATATGAGCACTATCGGGACTATGACATCTGGCGGGAGCTCGGGATCCGGCTCGGCCAGGAAGCGGACTGGCCCTGGAAGACGCTTGAAAACGTCATCGACTACAGGTTGGCCCCGATGGGTTACACGCTCAAGACTTTTCCCAGGGTTATCCTTCGTCCCATAATAGAGAAGAAGTACGAGAAGCAGGGTTTCGGTACGACCACGGGGAAAGTGGAGCTGCGTTCCACCGTACTCGAAGCGCTGGGCTACGATCCACTGCCGAAATATATCGTCCCGCCCGAAAGCCCGCAGGGGGATCCCGAGCTTGTTCGGGAGTATCCGTATACTCTGATCAGCGGCCGGAGGATCCTGTTCTACTACCATGCGGAATGGCGCCAGGTTGATTCGGTTCGCAAGCACTATCCCGATCCCATTGTCAGAGTCCATCCTAAAACCGCCCGTGCGGAGGGGCTCGCCGAGGGTGACTGGATCTGGATCGAAACAAAGCGCGGACGAATACGCCAGAAGATGCAGTACTTCGACAAGATGGATTCCAATATCATCGACGCAGAGCACGGCTGGTGGTATCCCGAAATGCCGGGTGAGGAGCCGTCGCTTCACGGGACTTTCGAATCCAACATCAACGTGTGCATGAGCGACGACCCGGACCACTGCAATCCCGAAATCGGTTCCTACCCGCTCCGCACCGCCCTGTGCCGGATATCAAAAGCGGAACCTCCAGTCAGGCAGCAACCGGCGGGTTCACCGAAGAATTAGCGTTTCGAAAGTGATTCGTGTACCGCCTTTTCGGTGGCCGGGTTGCGCATGCCGGCGTCTTTTCCTTCGGCGATTGCCTCGTAAACGGACAGATTGCCTTGCTTTCCCGAATATAGCGACCAGATGGCTCCAACACGGTTCGAGTCGAAGCAGTGGAGCAGGACAGGTGTATCCTTGGCAGTGTCGAGGGTACTCATAATTTCCCGCAATGTTGAAGCATCCGGCATTTTAGAATCCATGGGCGCGTGCACATACGTCATGCCGGCCCCTTCGACGACCGATTTTTCGTCGAAGCCGAGACCGGCCAGTTCCTCTTCGGTGCGAAGGTTGATGACCGTCCTGACCCCAAAATCAGCGAATTGTTTGAGTGCTTCTTCATCCGGCTGACCGGCGAAGTAGACTTTGTTGTCGAAGGTCGATGCATTCAGGGTATTTCCCATATCGAGTGCGCGGATGGCGGGGCGAGACTTGTCGTCGGCGTTTTTGAATACAAAGAAATGCTGTATGGGCAGAAAGTTGACTTGGGTCACGCGTTCGAATCCGGCGGGAGACCATTCCCGCATCACCTGGTCGACGGTCATCGCATGATCGGACGGGATTGGAAACTGGTTCTTGCCCGGGCTTCGTTCGCCGCGGTATTCAATGAGGGCTATGCGGCCGCCGGGGGCGAGCGAATCTTTCATGCGGGCGAGCATGGCTTCCGGATTGCTGAATTCATGGTAGGTGTCGACAAGGAGAATCCAGTCGACCTTGCCCGGCGGAAGCAGGGGATCCTCGTATTCGCCGAGGATGGGATAAACGTTTGTAATGTTCGCTTCTTTTTGCCGTTCGGCGAGTTGATCGAGCATGCCCTGCTGAACATCGACTGCGAAGACAACGCCGCGGGGACCTATCCTGTCTGCCAGGCGCAAGGTGTAAAAGCCGTTGCCACATCCGATGTCGGCGACAATGTCCCCGTCTTTGAGCCCCATAAACTGGAGAACCTTGTCCGGTTCTTCCATTTTGAGGCGCGATTCCATGAGCAATATGCCCGCATGTTGTGGTTGCAGGATCCGGCCCGGGGTGCGTTCTTCCTGTCCCTGTGCGACGGCAATTGCAGAAAATGCTATCAATATAAATAGAAATCGTAAGAGCCACTTCTTTAGGAGTTTATCCATGAGCATCGCCACCTGCCTTTATGTTTTGTCTTCTGATTTATCGATGCCGAAGAGTATAAATGGAAATCGTGTTGCGTCAATACCATTGTATTGAAGAGACCATGACGGGGTGTGCACGGATACCGTATGAGAAGCGTCATTTTCGTTCAAGCTTTTCCCGTTTCCTGTTGAAGAATCATGCTCAAGAAATGCGAAACGGTAAGTCCGGGACGGGAGGGAGTGCGTACCGTTAAAGCCCCGCTGTGCGCGGGGCTCAACTTCGTTGGGTCTTACAAAAACCGCGTCTTCTATGCGTGTTCGATTAATATGTCCGGTCCGGCCGGGTCCTCAGGATATACCTTTGAGAGGAGGGGGACGGAAATCGGTCTGGCGCGGGACTTTCCGGGTCTATAGTTAGCCTCAGCCAGAACCCGGTGTTCCAGTCTCTTGATTTTCCAATCCCCGGTCTTTAGACACTTCACGTAGGTTGCTTCATATGTTCCACCCTCCCACCATTTCATGATTCCTTCGCCGTGCAGGCGCGCCATTTTCACCAGTTGTGAATCCGAAATTATGGGGGTTCCTACCTGAATGGAATAAGGAAATCTCGCGCTGGCCGATTTGCGATCCACCGTTACCTTAATGAATTCCTGCTGTAGTTCGGCGTCGGGCTGAAAGCCGGGAGCCGTTTCAATCGTCTTTCCGGTTGAACCGGATTTGAAGCGCTTGCTGTAGAGGCGAGAGACGCCTCCGGACTTGCATCTGAATATTCCGCCCTTGAATAGTACCTCCCCGTCGTCGATGAACAGGTTCATGACTTTTTCGTAACTGCCTTGGTTGAGGAAATCTTCATAGGTTTGATGCAGTCTGCGGATCGCATTCTCGTCTTCGAGGATTCCCAGCTGACTGGAGAGACGGTCAATCTGGTTTTTCAATCCCGAGCCCTGATTTATCTCGGGACCTGACTTGCCCGAAACGGCTGAAGCCAGCACAGCGGACATGGTGGCGCCGATCTTCCACATAAACGACCGTCGCCTTTCATTCGGCTGATCCGGAATGTCGCCCGGTTTTGATCTGGATTTCAGGATGTTCATATTACACTCCCTTTCTTTTCGGATTCAGGCCGAAGTATTCCTTTACGTGAAACTGTCCGATATGGCGGCCTATCGCCCCGGTCAGGCCGAGGTTCACGCCCCCCGCTCCTCCGGAAAATCCAAAGCCGCAGTCATGCGTGATTTTGGTGTTGATCATGACGCACATCTGGGCGCCGTTGCAGGCTTCCTCGTTTTGAACGAATATATAGACGCCGTCCCGGACTTTGACATAAATACAGGGAGAGCCCCACTGGGCTCCCATGGTCTGGTTTTCCGTGAATATGGTCCAGGACATGGAGTGAGGCGTAGTGTAAAGATGCATGGAGGTCATCTGGTCGCTGTAGGACCATGAAAAGGCATGACCTACCAGTTCATCCGTGAATTTGTGGCGCACGTATTGTGGATGTTTCAATCCCTCCATTTCCGCTACCCCGAAAATGGCGTAATAAGTTGTCTCGTTTCCGAAATACGGGGTTCCCATCCGGGAATGTATGCAGGTGGTAAGGCCGTTCAAAAGGTCCAGGGCGACCTGCACGCTCGCTCTCGGTTTGCTGTCGGTCAGCAGATGGCTGAACCATACCAGATTTTCATCCGCCTCATAAGCCCGGTAGGGTTCCTCGTGCCATTGGGTCTCCCCGTCCTCCCGGTACTTGAGTTTGTACTTTTCTGTGATCTTGTAGTGCCGGACCGGACCGTCGTTGTCGTAACGGAGTGTGAATTCCTTTCCGACCAGCAGATCGCTGAAGGGCATATTGTTGCCGGTTATCATCTGTGGGACATCGACGACTCCGCCAAATGCCTTGGTGCTCTTCAGGGCAGCCTGGTGGACCTCTTCGTCGGTCATATGCTGAAAATCTCTTATGGGTCGGTAGACCAGCCTCTGACCTTTTCCCGGAGCTTGCGGGTCCGATTCCGCCTGGACCACCATGGGCTCTTTGCCATGATCGTCGAACGGTTCCAGGTAAGCCAGTTGGCCTACGACTTTACCCGTTCCCCGGAACATGTAATATTCCAGTTGATCCTTTTCATCGAAGCCGAGGCGCACGCCCGCCTGGGTCTCGCTGAACAGGTCCGCGACAAACAGAGTAAAAATACCGGAAAATTCACATTCGGTCCTGTCATAGATAAACATGTTATCGTTGACCAGTATGTAATCCGACGGGCTGCAGTAGCTGAGGTCGTCCGCGTGCCGGGTCAGTTCGGCAAAATTAGTCGAGACGACCGAGGCGTAGAATTCCAGGGTCTCGATGCCCGTATCCTGTTTCCAGTACATCCCTTTGCCTTCGATCCTGTTTGTAAGGTGATGGCGTATTTCGGGCTGTTTTTGACCCGCGGCTTCGACATAACCGAAATATATCTGGCGCTGTACTTCCCTGTCGTCTACTGTTATTTCCTTATTCCCCAGGGTCTTTTCTTTTCTGCCGCTTGACAGCCATACTTCAAATACAGTGACCAGGTTTGTATCGAGATCCACAAATACGTTGTAGCCTTTCTGAGCCCCGGGAATCATATGAGAGAAGAAGACGATTTGCTTCAGTGTGAGTGCTCCGTATCCCGCTTCAACTTTAGCGCTACTGTTTTCGGAGAGGGTCAATCGGTTTTTTCTATTGAAGCTGTATTCCAGGACGGGGCCGTTGTCTGTCAGAATTTTGAAGGACTTGCCCACAAGCACATCCGAGAATTCGGACATGCACGACGGTCCGGATTCGGTGGCTTTGAGTGCCTGTTCGATCTGCTCTTTTGTTAATTTGGTGTAATTGAATCGATGCATAGGTATATTCATTTATTTACCTCCTCACGAAATTAAAACTGCAGGTCTCAGGGACAGCGGGAATTATGGCCTCCATGGCAAGAGACACATTATGGTTCTATCTGATCGGGCAAGTTTAGCATTTTCAGGGCGTCTCCGAACAAATGTTTTCCGGTTTTTTAGCCAAACCGGCGGCAGATCATAGTAAAATCGAAAACGGGAATTCGGATAACATTACATCATTATACTTAAGAAGAAATGGTGAATAAAAAACGGCGGCTCATTATTACTAGGAGCCGGGATATGTGTGTGAGCCTGAACCTTCAACGGGTATTGTGATCGTCCGTTTCCCTGTATCAAGCCTTGTTATGCGTCCGGATCAGGTGACTGCTCATCGTAGGCCGACGTATGAACATTACAGCCAGGAGTCTTGATTGATGAAGTCTCGCAGAATTCTGTCGAGAAAGCTTGTGCTGATCTATGTTGCCGCTGCATGTGTTGCGATCGGGATTTATTACATCTGGATCACAAAAGAATGGCGGGCTAAGCAGGAAAAGTGTCTCGCATCGATACGGCTCCAGCTCGAGCAGGGAATATCACCGGACAGCATTTACCTCAGGGAATTTGAAGAGCTGCAGTCGCTGGTGGAGTACAGCCTTGTCGCGAGATCGGAAATGTTGACAATAGCCGCCCGGTTGAAAGAAAAAGAGGATGAGCCTTTGAGCAGCCGTGACCTCCTGACGCTCAGAGCGGGGGCGGAATCGTACCTGGATGTCAGGGAGAAACTCTATGCTTTGGCGCAAGTGTTCGAGTGCGCGATTGACGTCGATGACAAGGCCTTGACCAAATGGAACATAGATCCGGAATTGAAAACCAAGGCTGTCATGCTGTCCCTTTCGGCCGCCCTGACCCTTTATGACAATTACCTGATCGGTGCCGTTGTCTTCGAAGACGACAACCGGTTGAGGAACATCGTCAATGATCCGGACATGGGTTTCGGGCTGGTGGAGAATGCTTTATTCGAAATGGCTGAAGCGGCTTCGTCGGTGGTCAACCGGTCCCGGATCAGAAAAGCCATAAATTTTTATGAAGAAAGAAAGGAGAGCATCCCGCTCCGCGATGAGGATTCGGATTTTTCCTATCTCACCCAGCTCATCGAAGAAAGCCCTTCGTATAATTTCATTAAAAAAATCCGGGCGGGAGAAATAGCCTTCAAGAAGTTCCGAATATTCAGAGAACTCACCGTCGATGATATCAGGGAGGTGAAGGAGGGCGGATTTGATTTTATCAGTGGATTGTTCGGAAACGTCGTAGGCCTGTATGAATCGAGAAAGGGCATGCTGTATCACGACGAAGAAGTTAAGCGAAAGGTCCAGTCCGCATTGCAGCCCCTCGATATACTGCTGGAGAAAACTCCCTTTCGGCTGACCGACAAGCTGATCCCGGGTCACTTCGGCCACGTGGCGATCTGGCTTGGGACAAAACAGGAACTGGTCGATCTGGGAGTCTGGTCGAACCGTGTGGTCGCGCAATATCATGATGATATTGCCACGGATGCCGATGCGAATTCGAAGGATCAACACCAGATCGTTGAGGCCTTAAGAAGCGGCGTCCAACTGAGCACCCTCGACGAATTCCTGAATGTGGACGACCTTGCCATTCTGCGCCCCGTGTTTCCAGCCGGACTGAAAGAGAACCTGACAAAAGAAGCGCTGGAACTGGCATTCCGACAGGTCGGCAAGGAATATGATTTCAATTTTGATGTGACCACGACCGACAAGATCGTCTGTTCCGAGCTTGCATTCGTTTCGTTCCCCTCGGTGGACTGGCCAACGGAAAAGACGCTGGGAAGGTATACCATCAGTCCCGACAACGTTGCGTTCAAGGCTTGGAATAATATCCCGTTGAAATTGGTGCTGTTCTATCATGAAGGAAAGCTTGTGGCTCCGGAAGAGCAGGTCGCCCTGATGAGACAATTGATCAAGCAATGATCGAAAATGCCCCGATTCTTCCGTTTTGGACACGGATCAAGGGAATTGGATGATGGGGGATCAATGCATTATTGTGTCCTCACCCGGCGTCATGCAACGTCCCGGAAAATTTATTTTGTAACATCCCTAATCCTTTTCCTGCCCTTCATAGGAACTGCCTTGCATCGTTGCAAAGTGAAATACGGGCCGGGTGATGCTTAAAATGTTCAAAGGACAATGAACAACGCCTGCTGGAATAAAGGCTAAAAAGGTTTCTGTGATAAGGTTTTTTTCATTGTCGATCCAAAACTCAATTTCAGCCCCCAAATCGCTCACGTTATTGGGATCAGTGCCGAAAAATCCAATGACTTCGCCGAAATCATGGGCGTGAGGTTCCGGACTGGAGGTATCTTTTTCTTTGGTTGGCCAAAACCAGACGACTTCACAGTAAAAAGCATTCTCCCTAACTTCACTGTCCAGATAAAACAAACGCGTGCTGCGTGTATCGGATAATGATCCGGCCCATTTCGGAATTACCAGGCCTTCCTTGGGTTGAGTGATGATATATTTGCTATTGTATTGTGAAGTGCTCATAGTATTCAAATCTCCTAAAGTGAACGCATACGCGTTCTTTATGTAATCAGAATTCCTGTTTTGACAAATAAGCTATAACGGACAAATGATCGGTCTCAATTCATTGAAGCACCTGATACGTCGACAATAGCAGCTCCGCCGTCCAATACCAATACCGCGCCGGTCATAAAGGATGAATCGTCCCCAGCCAGAAAACTGCAAATGCCTCCCATTTCGTTCGGCTTTGATACTCGCTTTAACGGAATGTTTGAAGAAAAACGCTTTAACAAGGATTCGATATCAGTCGCCATATCTTTAGCTAGTTTGCCGACGGATTCTTCAAACATTTCCGTCCGCGTGGCACCCGGGCAAACAACGTTGCACCTGATATTATGAGAACCGTATTCTAATGCAATCTGTTGCGTAAGCATGATCAATCCGGCCTTGGAAGAACAATAGCCTACAGATCGAGGCATGCATCGCAGGCCCGCCAGGGAAGCGATGTTGATAATGGAACCTCCTCCATTTTCAATCATATGGGGTATGGCCGTTTTCATAGTTGCAAAGGGCCCGGTCAAATTGATCTCCAGGGTGTTTCGCCAATCTTCCATGGATGTTTCCAATATACTTCCGTTGGAATCCATGGCTGCGTTGTTGACCAGAACATCCAGTTTCCCTCCAAAGGAAAGGGTGGTTTCTATCATTTTTGCAACGTCATCAAAATTGGTCACGTCCGCAGCACAGGTGACAACGGAACTCTCAGGCAAGGTACTGGCTGTTGCCTCTAATTTTTCCTTCCTTCGACCGGTGATGCATACCCGAGCACCGTCTTCAACAAAGCGCCTGGCAATGGCAGCGCCGATACCCGTACCTCCACCCGTAATCAAAGCGACTTTACCGCTGAGCTTCATACTTCTCCTTATCGTTCAGATGTTATTGGGATCAGTCACCACGCTAAAAACATATTCCTTTTGACCTGTTGGTGATTGTATCTGCGAGCACCAATGAGATTGTGGAATATGTTTATAAACAACAAACGTCATGATAGAGGCGGCAATATTTCTCGGAATGCTTCTGCAAAGGACTCTTCAGTAATTATAGGAGTTCGCACACATCGGCTGTAGTATCCGCCCTGTCTCCACTATCGGGGGCGATGATACCACAACTTAAATATGATAGAAGCCTATTTCGTTGACAATGAAATGGTGAAGACGGGGCAGGAGGAACGGCTGCCTTTCTACGGCACTTTAATTTTTCTCGTATCCGGTCAGGCAGTCGCCGGATATTGAAATAGCCAGATTTTTAAAGGGGAACTAGCGGCATAGTCTTGAAGAACAACTGGCATAACTCCAATTTATAGGAGCGATTCCCTTGCCCTACTACTTTTTGTAGTGATATAAGAATCCTAATTTTTAACAGTTCTTTATTTTAAAGAGGTGATTCTGTTTCTGAAGACAATCCAAGGAATGCGAGGAAAACCGTTCTTTCAAGGTCAGAACCCGCAATTTCGGTATAACCTGGACCTGGAGCAATAACCGGAAGGGGTAAGGATGAAAGCAAAATACGGGTATATAGGAAAAATGTTATTTGTCAACCTGAGCGAAATGGCTGTCCGGGAGGAAGAGCTGTCTGAAGAAATGGCCAGGGCATTTATCGGCGGCTATGGAATCGGCGTCAGGACAATCTACGAGCGTATGAAGCCCGGCGCCGATCCTTTGGGACCGGATAATATTTTCGGATTGGGAACCGGACCGCTTACTCTTACAGGAACGGTCTCCACCTGCCGTATTACCACTATGGGAAAATCCCCACTGACCGGTTACTGGGGCGATGCCAACAGCGGCGGGAACTTCGCCATCGCGCTGAAATCATCCGGCTACGACGCGGTCTTTTTCGAAGGGAAAGCCGAGCGTCCCGTTTACCTTTGTATCCACAACGGAAAGGCAGAACTTAAGGACGCCGCACATTTATGGGGTAGAAATACCGTCGAAACCGAAGGAATGATTCAGGAAGAGAATCCCGGCACGGATTATAAGGTGGTCAGTATCGGCATGGCCGGTGAAAAGCTGTCGCGTATTGCGGCCGTGATCAATGACTGGGGAAGAGCTGCCGGTCGATCGGGATTGGGCGGTGTCATGGGCGCCAAAAATCTGAAAGCGGTCGCCTGCCACGGCAACCGGCGTCCCGACATCTTCGATAAGTATAAAGTGAAAAGCCTGGTGACGGATATTATAAATGATATCGAAAACGATCCCTCGATAATGTTCCAGATAATGAGCAGTACCGGCACGCCGGGCGGTATGGTGTCCCTTCTCCGTGCGCACGATGTCCCCATCAAGAACTGGTCGGGAAATCACGAAACAGACTTTCCCCAGAATAAATGGTCGAAGGTAGGCTGGGAAGGCATGGAGAAATATGTCACCGATAAATACGCCTGCGTGGACTGCCCGATAGCCTGTGGCGGTTGGCTGACGGTGGACAAAGGGAAATACCGGGTTGAGTCGTCTCACAAGCCGGAATACGAAACCCTGGCCGCTTTTGGTCCCAATTGCCTGAACGACAACATGGAGTCGCTGATCTACGCCAACGAACTGTGCAATCTCTACGGACTGGACACCATCTCCACCGGCGCCGCCATCGCCTTTGCCATGGAGTGTTTCGAGAACGGCATCCTGACGTCCCGGGATACCGGCGGACTTGAATTGACCTGGGGCAACAGTGACGCTATCTTGGAACTGATCGAGCAGATCGGCCGGAGGGAAGGCCTGGGGGATATTTTGGCTGAAGGCCCCAAAATCGCCGCCGAAAAGATCGGCAAAGGCGCCGGCCAGTTTGCCATGCACGTGGGGGGAGAACCATTGCCCATGCACGATCCGCGGCAGGCTCCCGGCTGGGGCGCCACTTATGTATCGGATCCCACACCTGCCAGACACACCAGGGGAACTACGGCGTTCGCCGAGGACGGGATGGCTCCCGAACCGGTTTTGAAGATGCTGGGGGTTCCGGCCAGTATGGAAAAGTACAACCCGGAAAACAAAGGTGTCTATCACGCGGTTCTGGCCGGCTGGCTGCACCTGGTCAACACTTCCGGTGCATGTCTGTTTGCCGCAGATGCCCTGAACTTCCGCCTCATGGATCTTCTCGGGGCGATCACAGGGTGGGAAATCGATATCGAAACCATGAAAACCACCGGTAAACGTATCGCCACAATGCTGCACGCCTTCAACCTGCGGGAAGGATTCAAACCGGAAGATTTCACAATGCCGCCGCGGGTCAACGGAATTCCCCCGCTATCAGCCGGGAAACTCAAGGGAATCACCATCGACACCGAAGGGTTGAAAAAGCAATACTATGAAGCCATGGGCTTTGATCCGGTCACCGGAAAGATCCGGCAGGAAACAATTGAGGCCCTGGGATTGCAGGATATTTTATCGTAACCGGTAAAAACACCTGCTACACTCTCAACAAGCCCGGTTTAATCCCGGATTTATTACAGCGTTCCGGTGGCTTCCCTTTAAGCGAAGCGGTGCGGATGATTGTGGGTATAAAGCGTGCAATCAGAGCGCCGCGGGCGTACCTGGCAGAATGCCGAGGTGCCCGGGGAAACACAACACAGTGGATATATGCCTCCGGGTCGCCGTAGCAGAAACTTGGCAGGAAATGCAGGCTCAATATACTTATTCTTGAATATCAGGGCAGGGGATAAGCATGAAAATTAAAGCAGCGGTGGTTAGAGAAAAGTCAGGCTTATTTCAAATCGAAGAGCTGGATCTCGAGGACCCGAGAGAGGATGAGGTCCTGGTTCGGGTAGTAGGATGCGGAATCTGCCACACCGACCTGAGCGCCAGGGATCAGCTGACGCCATCTCCCTTGCCCATAGTGCTGGGTCATGAGGGTTCGGGTATTGTGGAAAGGGTGGGCAGCCGGGTTCGTAAAGTAAAGCCCGGAGACCATGTCATTTTAAGCGCCATGTTTTGCGGAACATGCTCCTGGTGCAAAAAAGGGAAACCGGATATATGCTCGTCCACGTTCAAGCTGAACTTTTTCGGGACCAGGGCCGATGGTTCCGTCACCATGCAAAAGAACGGGGAGAAAGTGTACGCTTCCTTCTTCGGGCAATCCTCTTTTGCCTCGCACGCGCTTGCCAATGAACGAAATACCGT
>DKBB01000008.1 GCA_002451015.1 Acidobacteria bacterium UBA6911 | reverse complement strand
GCCCCGACGACCGTCGCCAGTGCCAGGCCTCCGGGAACATGGCCGACGAATTTGCGGGATGTCTCATACATCTTTTCGGCAATTCCCGAGTTGTAGGCGATTTGGCCCATTAGTACGAAGAGTGGTATGACAACAAATGCGTAAGAGGCAAAAGCATCGAAGAAATCTTTGGCTACAAGATCTAAAGCTGCTGGCAAAGACCTGAGAATTGCAAATCCGATAAAGCCGATGCACGTCATGGCAAAGGCGAGTTCGATTCCCGTGAGGAAGAGAACGAGCAGCAGGCACAGGCCTATGCAACCGATTAGCACTTCATTCATATCCGGAGTCACCGCTTAGGATTTATGTTTTATCGTTCCAATAATTTCCGAGAAAAGAATTAGTGTTTGTACGAAGAGCGCGCCTCCCATGGCATAGACGACATAATAGAAGGGAAGGGAGAGCTCGGCGGTTACTTCGCCCGACCCCTTCAACCGAAACCCCATCATGACCATGCCGTAAGCGGCAAGCAGGAATAGGACCATCCCGATCAGGCGGGTTGTTACTGTCAGAAAAATTCTGGGCTTTTCCGAAAGCTTCGCCAGCAGAATATCCGTAGCAACATGCCCTTTCACCCTGGATGTCGCCGGCAGGGCAAGGCCAATAATTAATCCGCCTGCAAGGGAAACTATTTCGTAGGTTCCCGGCACCGGATATCCGAAAATCCGGCCGACNNGTCGGCCGGATTTTCGGATATCCGAAAATCCGGCCGACGATATCGGAACCTATCAGCAGCATCACTCCAATAAGAGCTATACCCGCAACGATTTCCATCCAGGCGCTCAAACGGTCGGAAAAGGCGCCTAACCATTTCTTAAACATCTTCAATCCTGTTCGATTCCGGGTTTGCCGAAATTCGGAGTTTCATACGCATTCTGTTTAACATTTTTCCGCACCCATTGCAGGCAGAACTCCCAGGCGGCTGCTGCATTCAGCCCCAGGTCGGTTTTATCCCTGACAAACCTTTCGTAAAGTGGGGACACGGCTTTTCCCCATCTTTCTTCCTCTTCCCGGCTCAAATATATGGATATGTGATTTTTGTCTTTCCACTTTTTAATCGTGCCCTGATCCTTTTCATCCCAGATCCTGCTTAACNNGGGGCGCCGACAGCCGCATGATAACTCACGGTAGTGTAGGGCAGAACTTCGCCCCATCTGAGAGTTTCCAGGGAATCCCATGCCGCCACCACACCATCGACGATTCCTTTTTTCAGGGCATCATAGGTATCCCCCGTGGATATCACGATAGGAACCGCTCCCAGGGCTTTGAGTACTTTTGACGCATTTCCGCCGAGGCACCGTATTTTCATACCGCTTAAATCTTCAAGGCTTCTCACGGGCCTTTTGGTATGCAGCAATCCCGGACTGGCGCTCATGAAAAAGAGTACCTTGACGCGGTCGAATTCACTGGGCTTGAACGCACGGAAAAAGTCGTTGGACAATCGCGTCATCATAAGAGCGCTTTGGATACCCAGGGGATATTCCAGAACTTCCGTGAGAGGAAACCGGCCGGGAGTGAGCCCCATCGGGCCGAAACCGATATCGGCTATACCGGTTGTTACGGAATCAAATAATTGCGGCGCGGGAGTGAGAATGCCTCCAGGATAAAAGCTCGTTTTAAGTCTTCCTTGGCTCTTTTGTTCCAGGTCCCGGCACCAGGTCTCCAGTACCTGGCTGAGTTTGTCGTGGGACGGAAGGGCACCGGTGAATGCAAGTCGGGTTACCTGTTTTTCAGTGGAACAGGATGTACCCAGAATGATTGATAAGAGCAGCAGGCCTGACAGGTAATATTTCATCGTAATTCGTATTTATTCCGGAGCGGCATTTGCTGCACAACCGCATCCTCCGGGAATCCGCTTAGACTGTTCCATTGCATCTTTTAGGCGCACCGTCGTTTTTAAGCCATGCTGCCGAAATTGTCAAACATTCGATCGGCATGCAGAAGACTTTCACTCAGGGTTCAATCCCGCGGCAGAAAGTCGGGATCCATGGTGTGGGCGTCTGTTTGCGGTAACAGGGGCTTGCGGCGTCAAACAACCGTGCCGCGCGGCGCGCCGGACGGAGTATGAGGAATTCCATATTGCTTTTTCCAATGTCTTGTAAAATCATTAACATCATCCGTTCATACAGTTCATTTGGATCCGATTTTTTAAAATTTGTATTTCCGTTACTGTGAATGTCGAATACGTAAAACGACCGAGTAAACAAGGGGAGCCATGATTCCAAGAAGCCTTTTTCCGATAATGTGCCTGTCGGCGTTTTTAGCCGGCACATCCCTGTGCCCGGCTGGAGAGCGTTCATGGATCGAGGTGAAAAGCCCTAATTTTACCGTCTTCAGTGACAGTTCCGAGAAAGCGGCCCGGCAGACGGCTCATCGTTTCGAGCTCTTCCGCCAAGCCATGAGGATTCTTTTGCCCAAACACAGGATCGATTCCGGAATACCTTTTTATATTTTTGCGGCCCGGAACGGGGGCAGCTACCGCAGCCTACTTCCCGAAGAGGCTCGCAGGGAAGGTGCCATAGAGCCCCAGGGAATGTTTATAGAATCCACTTATGGCGAATTCATCGTTAAGAACTACGTTCTGCTCCGAAACGACTTGTCGCTCGACCAGGCTTATCACATCATTTATCACGAATACGTTCACCGGATCATGCGGCTCAATTTCCAGAACCTTCCTTTGTGGTTAAGCGAAGGCTTTGCGGAATTTTATGCAAACGCTGAAATTCTGGACAAAAGCGCGGATATCGGCAAGTCGAACCGGAGCCAGCTCTATATCCTGATAAACTGGCGGATGCTTCCGATGGAAATCCTCCTGTCCGACAATCCGAGGGAAATTTTGGTCAACGATAGGACGGCCGCCAATATTTTCTACGCACAATCCTGGATCCTTACCCATTACCTGATGATGGCCGACAACAGGGCCCATATTCAGAAACTGGCTGCATTTATCACGCATGTGCAGAACGGAAAACGGAGTCTGGATGCGGCCGTCGAAGCGTTCGGAGATCTCGGAAAGTTGAAGCATCAGATCGAGGAATACGCACAGGGAGTGCAGCAGTACCAGCGGATTCCCCTGGAACTCGAAATGAATGAAAAAGATTACGCAACACGGACGCTGAGCGGGGCCGAATCCCTGGCCGTGCGCGGCATGTTGTTTGCGGAAACCGACCGGATGGACGATGGCCGGGTGATGCTAGAGCAGTCTCTGGAAATGGAACCCCGGAATTTGATGGCTAACGAAGGGATGGGGGTGCTCCATCTCAGGCGTGGGGAACGCGATGAAGCCTTACGGTATCTCAACACCGCCGCGGAACTGGGCTCCGGGAACTTCCTGGTCCATTTTTATGCCGCGCTGGATGAATACCGCAAGGGCTCGGATTACGATGGCGCCAGGGTGGAGGCGTCTCTGCGCCGAGCCCTGGAACTCAATCCCAAGTTCGTTCCGACATATAATCTGCTGTCCTTCGTGCTTGTCGGCCAGAAGGAGAAACAATCGGAAGCCCTGGCGATGGCCGGGAAAGCGGTGGAACTCGCCCCACTGGAGTTCCGGTACCATGTGGATCTCGGCCGGATACTGCTGGCCATGGATCAGCACGAAGAGGCTTGCAGCTACGGGCAAAAACTCGTAGCACAGGCCAGAACGGCCGTGGACCGGCAGATGGCCCGGTCCTTTTTGTCAACGGCTGAGGGATTTCTGAACGAGACCCGGCCAAGCGAACAACCGATGCTGGACAAGCCGGTCGGCTATGGGGAATCGGTAGAGGAATCTGACGATTGGAAGGAAAAATGGGAGGAGCAGAATCGTCTGATCCGGGAAGCCAATCTTCCCGTCGAAACCGGACCTCCGGGGGAAATTCAAGGGCTTGTCCGGTCTGTAAAATGCAAATATCCCGCGGTCATGGACGTGGTGATCGCCTCCGGGGAGAACCTGCATTCGCTGCGGGCGAGGAATTATTACGATGTTGCGTACTGGTTTGCCGAAGATCCCGGACTGGACGAATACGATCCCTGCCGTGAACTGGAAGGGAAGCATGTAAAAATCGGATACATTACCGCGTTAAAGCAGGAATATTCCGGTTTGATTGAAAAGATTGAAGTGGGGAGTTCGGACATTTCAACTCAGGCAGATCCCGAACAGTGAAGAGGCGGGGCTTCGGTCGGCGCTTTTCCGTTCCCGTATCCGCGGAACATCCGGGAAACAGGAACGGAGCATTTCAGGAGGTTAACCCGGGGATCAGTTCTTCCAGGCCGAGCTTTCTGAGTGTTTCCGGCAGAGGCTTTCCCGTTTCCGGATCCCAGCCCATCTGCTTGTAGTAGTTTCTGCGCAAAGCGTCCCATTGAGGCATGATGGCTTTGCCTTCCGCGGGGCCGTCTGTGGGCGTGGAGCCGTAACGAACGGACGGAGCCTCCATTTCTTTCGTCAACCCATGCCGGAAATTGAAGACCCGGAACTGGGTGACGACACGCCGCCCGGCATCGATCGCTTCCGCTGTGTCCATATCCCAGCCCGTGATGATATTCAGCGCTTCAATCGGCGATTTAAAGTCCTGCATGCAGAATCGGCAAAGAGGCAGGCTGTCCAGGAACTGCCCCTTGCCGTTGAGTTTGGCGTTCATGCCGGACACTTCAACGGGATCCGATGGATTTTTGACCGGCTCCAGCCCCAGTTCCTCCGGTTTGGGCGCGCCGCCCGTCACTTCAATGGTTCCGGTATTGGACAGGCAGGTGTCGATCAGTTCCGGCCAGTTTGCGCGGTGATCGTGCGTGCGCGGGGATGCGCCCTTCATTGTGTATACGGCGCAGTCAGCGGCTGCTCCCCCGATCTTCTCGGAAGCCCGTTTGACGCCTTCGGCGAGCAGGTCACCGAACCCTTTGCGGTGCGCGATCTTTTTCAGCATCTCCAAAACGGCATCGCCGTTTCCCCAGTTCATCTCCACGCCGTCCATGTCGGATCTGCCAAGGTACCCTTTCTCATAACATTCCATGAGCCAGGCAACGACATATCCGCTCTCGTTGATATCCATGCCCAGGCGGTCGACCTGGTTGCACAAATAGATGGTTGTGGCGGGATCGGTCTGGCCGATCAGCGATCCCATGGCTGCGACGCCTTCGTAGTCCGGTTCCTCTCCTTCGAATCCGGCGAACGGCCCTTCTTCAATCTGGATCGAGCAGGTATGGCCTTTTCGGCACGCCCAGCAGGGCGTGGATTTGGTTTTGAAATTCTTGCGGATGGATTCGCCCGTAAACTTTTGGAATTCGGGAAATTCGCTTGTGGTGTAATTCTTGACCGGCAGCCAGCCGAGCTTCTTCGCCAGTCCGACGAGATCGGCTGTGCCGTATTGAAACAGCGGATGCTGCATTTTATGGAAATTCTGTGCAAATTCCTTTACCGCTGCAGCGTACCGCTCCGGGTCCGCGACCTCTATTTTCTGCTGGCCCCGTTCGGCGGCGATGGCCTTTAATTTCTTCGATCCCATCACTGCGCCCAGGCCATTGTGGGCCGCGACGTGCCCGTGATCACCGAATATGGCGGCGTAACGCACAAGGTTTTCACCCGCCGGCCCGATTCCATAGACGCTGCACTGATGATCGAGTTTTTCGCGGATGGCGTCCTCGGTTTCCCAGGTGTCTCGACCGAGCAGGTCCCGGGCATCGCACAGTTCGGCGGTTCCGTCATGAATTCGAAGGTATTTCCACTCTTTGGCCGCACCCTGAAGGATCACGCCGTCAAAACCTGAAAATTTCAGGTAAGTGCCGAAAAAACCGTTAGCCTGCGACGACCCGGCCATATTGGTCATCGGTCCCTTGCTGACGACGGCGATCATCCCCGATCCCGCGTACCGGGTACCGCCGAAAGGTCCTGAAAAAAACATAAGCCGGTTATCCGGATCGGACCACTGCACTCCCGGAGGCACTTCATCGTAGAGGTATTTGGCGCCCAGACCCGCGCCTCCGATGAACTTGCGAAGAATGGAATCATCCAGAGGTTCCACCGTGATTTTTTCATTGCTGAGGTCTACTCGCAGGATGCGCCCCAGATACCCGCCTGTTTTCTCTGTCATTGTTTACTCCCGGTACTCCGATATTGGATTTATTACCGATCGGTTCTTCCGGTTCATGGATTCGATAATGATCGGTTTGATCCTGTTTTCTGAAGCCTTTAGAATTTGACCCTCGGGATTTTGTCTTCTTTCATGCTGTCTTTCATCGTCCAGAAATAAGCTTCCCCTTTATATAGATGGAATACGGCAAGAAGGGGATTGTCCGGTTCGGTGATGCCGAAATTCTTGACAAAAGGCCGGTCCTTTATGCAT
>DKBB01000065.1 GCA_002451015.1 Acidobacteria bacterium UBA6911 | reverse complement strand
ACATTAATTTTTTCGCCAGAATGCTGCTCCGATCCATAAAATGCAGTCTTGAAATGTTTCCATCGGGCACTTCGCAGCTGCCTGTGATATGCTTTGGGGGGATAGGGATAGGAATTGCATGTATAATCTGTTTGACCCTGCGAATTTTTCACCAATCGCATAAATTATATCGACAGGCAATGGAACAATCGCGACCGCAATTCATAAAAATATCTTGATAAAAAAATGAGACGCCTATCATTCGGAATTATCCCCTNNCAATATCTTTATGAAAAAATGAAACGCCTATAGTTCGGAATTATTTCCTATCCGCCGGGTGCCAACAGGGCAACATTTTTTCCGTTTCAGTTTATGTCGAATAAAATCCGCTGGTCTTTGTTTATCTTCTACATGGCGATCTTCGGCAGCTTTTGCGGTCTGGAGATCGACACCTTCGTGGAAGACCTTCCGTTTTTACAGTTGAGCACGCTATTACTTTTTCTCAACGTTCTCTTCGTCCTGCTCCTTCCGTTAATTGTCTGCGCCCTTCTGAGCCTCTTTCGTTCCCTGTGGGAAAACCGGGCATTCCGGATCGGGATCCTGTTTCTGAACTCCATTTATATCCATTTCGTTATCCTTCTGGCGATTTACAAGGCGGGGAGGAATATCGATTTCGATTTTTTCTTTTTCTGGCATAACATTTCGGTGGCAATGTCGGTCCTTTGGAAGCTTTATGCCCCCGGGCTTCTCGCGCTCGCCCTTTCCATCATAATCGTAACCTTTTTACAGATACCGACCTTTTCTCCTTTGATGGCACTCCTTCATAAGTCTCCGCGTAAAACCTGGACGGTTTTAATCTTGATTTTCCTGTCCAGCCTGATCTGCCAAACATTGACACTCGATAAAATCCGTGGCTCTACGTCCGGTTTCCTGTATGCAAGTTTTCTAAGCGACCGCACATTACGCAACAATTATCGCGATATGTACCAGGACCATATCGCGAATCTGAGGTCCAATGAACTGGAAATAAACGGTGGCGAAATCCCTTCCATCATGGGAGATGTGGTTATTTTCGTACAGCAGGAAAGCCTGAACGACCTGCTCACGAGCCCCAGGATCACCCCGAAAATCCTGCAGGCTTCCAGGGACGGCATCCTGTTCCGGAAGTTCTACGGCAATTCCATCCAGAGCCTACGCGGTTATGAATGCATCCTTTGTGGTGTGCCTTCGAGTATGGAAAGGGCCCTGGTGGAAGCCTATCCCACGGAAGCGTTAAACGAACTGAATTGCCTGCCGAAAATATTCAAATCTCTCGGGTATCACCCGATACTATTTTACAGCGGCAATCCCAATCCCAGGGTTACGAACTTCTTCAAATACATTGGATTCGAAAAGATCCTGGCGGACGATATCATGCAACCTGAAGATATTCAGTATGACTGGGGTTACCGGGAAGACATTTTTTTCACCCGGGTCCATGAATACCTGGAGAAACACCACCCGAACGATAAGCTGTTTATTTTCATCACTGCGTCCGCTTCAAACCACACTCCATTCGAGGTTCTGGATGAGGCCCTTCTTGATCGAGTCCCGTACCCTCGACCGGTAAAATTTGAAGAACGTCTTTCAAACACAACTTATGTCCAGGATGCCTATTTCGGGCATTTATACGATATTTACCGGAAGCATTATGCGCAGAGAGGTTCTCTGATCGCGGTGAGCGACCACGCCTGGCCGATCCCGATTCACAAACACAACATGTACAACGAGAGAGGAGCCTTTGAAGAAAATTTCCTGATTACCCTGCTTTTTGTTCCTCCCGAAACGATGAGAGGAGTTTTCTCGACAGGCACAACCGTCAACCATCGGTTCAGTCAGATGGATATCCTTCCTTCGATTATGGATCTGATCGGGATTCGGCAGGACAAATGGCTGGGAGAGTCTTTCGCTCCCTGGCTGCTGGCATCCAGATCCCAAATGCGCCGAGAGCCCCAAAAAACAAAGCTTTCCATCCAGCCCTACGGCGGAGGATTCATATCCGTGGTGGATTACCCGATGAAATACCTATTCGATGTCCTGGGTAAGGATGTAAAGGTTTACAACCTGATTGAAGATCCCCAGGAAAAGTATCCGGCCATACACGACTCCAAAGAATATTTGTTCCTTATCGAAGATTTTTACCGGAATATAGGAAATCCATCGACAAAATCGGCGTCCATGAGCAAAGACCCGTTATTGCAGTAGAGACGTATCTTTCGTTCGCCCAAAATTCTCAATTTTTAACCGGGATTGGATTTAAGAGCAGAGAGAATATCACCGTTTTAATCTCCGATCAAAATTCGTGCGTCCACAACACGCGCCCCGGATCCGGCCGGCAGGACAATCAAAGGATTGATGTCCATTTCTTCAATCTCGGGAAAATCGGTCACCAGTTGGGAAAGACGCAGCAGTGATTGTGCGATTGCATCAAGATCGCAGGGCGGCTCCCCGCGGAAACCTTTCAGAAGCTCAATGCCTTTAATCCTCTCGATCATACTTCTTGCGCTGAGTTCTCTTATAGGGGCAATGCGGAATGTAACATCTTTGAAAACTTCGACATAGATCCCACCCAGTCCGAACATCAGCAGCCCGCCGAAAAGCGGATCCCGTTTCATTCCCAGGATCGTTTCTTTCCCGCCAAGAACCATTTCCTGAATAAGCACACCCCAGATAGGAACATCCTGTGTTGCTGCTTTAACCTGTCCCATCAATTCTGAAAAGGCGTGACGCACGGCGGATTCGGAGCAAAGATTCAATATTACACCTCCGACATCGACCTTATGGACGATATTCGGAGAAACGATTTTCATCGCAACCGGGAATCCTATTTCCGTGGCGGCGGCCACAGCCGCCTTTTCATCGTGGACAAGTTTGGTGCGGGACATCGGCAGCCCGTATGCGGACAGAATTTCGTAAGCTTCCGGCTCCGGCAGAAACCTGCGCTTTTCACTCCTGGCTTTTTCGATTATCGCCCGCACTTTATCGGGCTGCACGTCATCGAAATGTTTCACCTCTGTACGGGGACGCTTCCGCCAGCGATCATAACGAACCATTGCGCCCATAGCGCGCACGGCGTCTTCCGGAAAGCGGTAATGCGGGATATGAGCCTCTTCCAGTATCTGCAGAGACTTCTGTATATCTCCTGTTGCCATATATACGGCAAAAACCGGCTTGTCGGAAAATCTTGCCTGTTTCACAATTGTGGAAGACATCGACTCCAGGTTTGTCGCCATTTGCGGAACGCAGATCACAATGACCCCGTCTACGTTCTCATCCGCCAGCACAGCCTGCATCGCCAGTTGATAGCGGCTTTCATCGGCATCCCCTATCAAATCGATCGGATTTTTCAAACTAACCGTTGAGGGAAGATCGGATTTCAGAATAGTCTTTGTCTTCGGTTCCAGGGACGCCAGATCCAGTTTATGTCGCACAGCGGCGTCCGTCGCCATAATTCCAGGTCCGCCGGCGTTTGTCACGATAGCAACTCTCGGCCCCCTTGGAAGGGGTTGATTGGCGAATGCAATTCCGTACCTGAAAAGCTCCTCCAATGTTTCCACCCGAAGCACCCCGCATTGAGCAAAAAGCGAGTCGTAAGCCTCATCGGAACCTGACAGCGCCCCGGTATGGGAGGCAGCGGCCTTCGCACCTTCTTTTGTCCGGCCCGATTTTACGGCTAGGATCGGCTTCTTCTCGGAAATCTTCAGAGCCAGGTTGACAAATTCCTTGGGATTCTCCAGTGCCTCAAGATACAGGAGAATGACTTCCGTCATGGGGTCATCCGCCAGTATTTCAAGCAGGTCGTTTTCATGAACATCCACCTTGTTGCCGATGGACACGAACTTGGAAAATCCGATTTTTTCGCCGGCAGCATATTCCAGCGCGCTCACGCCAACCGCTCCGCTTTGAGAAATAAACGCGATCTTTCCCGCAAGCGGGAAATTCCTGGAGAAAGTGGCATTGAGGGAAACATTCGGATCCGTGTTGATGGCTCCGAAACAGTTCGGCCCGACTATGGCCATTTCATAGGTTTGAGCTATAACTTCGAGTTGTTGTTCGAGTTCGATTCCTTCGCCGCCTACCTCTTTAAAACCGGCCGAAATAACGATCGCGCCCCGAACCCCTTTCCTTCCGGCGTCCTTCAGAACCTGCGGCACAAATCCGGCTGGAACCAGCACAACCGCCAGATCTATATCATCGGGAATGTCGGTTACTCTGGGATAGGCCCGAACTCCGAGAACACTTCTGGCCTTCATATTGACCGGATAGACACAGCCGCTGTATCCCGCAAAAAGCAGGTTCGCAAAAACGGCGCGACCGAGGCTTTGGGGATTCGCGGAAGCGCCGATCACCGCGACCGAACGGGGTGTCCAGATTGCCCTCAACTGCTCCGCTCTTGTCATTATCGAACTTCCTCATGAATGGGGAACAAATACTTGTGCCTCAGTGTCAATCCTTTTTTGTTCGCTGATTGCCCCGTTGTGCTGACGACAGCGATTTGCATATAAATCCAAAGATTACGCATTAATCTGAAAATCGGCTTAGAATATAGCGATTGGAATACTCTGAAAACCGTCGTCTAAAAGTGAATATATTCCGACCTTTGCAGCAGGCGGATTTCTTACGGATATAATATAGCAAAACAGGTCGGGATCTGAGCTTAAAGCGATATCCGCTTTTGTAGGTTCCACGTTATAAAAACGGTGAGAATGAAAAACACCCACTAAGGACTCACGGCGAGCCCACATCTCGTCTATAACAGTTTTGACTTCGGAAGGATCAATAACAAATCCCACATCAGGATTCCTGTGAAATTCCCCGAAAGAATCGAAGATCGCCTTCCACTCGGGAGCATTTCTCAGGTTTGTAGAACACGGATACAGGCTTTTAGGATGATATTTATCAGAACCTCCTATCAATCCGTATGCCTTGTTCGGAAGTGCGTCGAGACATATCCGAGTCAGTTCGGCATGCAGATCGCGGC
Source organism: Acidobacteria bacterium UBA6911 (assembly GCA_002451015.1). Lineage (GTDB taxonomy): Bacteria > Acidobacteriota > UBA6911 > UBA6911 > UBA6911 > UBA6911. Next base: position 911 of record DKBB01000065.1, on the reverse strand, counting down.
TGATTACAATTTCAGATCTTACGCGCTGCTTTCCCCGGCTGTTTTCAGAATTTCCAGATTTGGATCTAACGACTTCACCAGACATCATAGGAAAACTATAGCAAACTTAAATCATCTTAAAGGCGAAAATATCGGCCATGGAATGCGACACTGCGATGATTCATAAAAAGATCCAGTGTGTCCGGGCTTGATCCCGGAGTTCTCTAGATCAGCACGTCCGAATTTTGAGGGGAAATACCGAACCGCGGATTTTCACCAAAACCACTGCCCGGTTCTGAGAAAATCCGCGCAAATCTGCAGTTCATTCATTCTGGCATGAACAATTCGGGCTACGCAACCTAACCTCGATTCCGAATCGGGATTGAGGCGGAATCGGGTACAGCAGGCTAGCTCGGCGGCAGTTTCCCGGCCGCGGGCATAGGATCTCTCGGTCGAGCGACCCTCGCGAATTCAAAGCCCGCCGCAGTTATGGGGCTAAATATCCCACCCGCCAGGACCGTGAATCGCAAACAGAGTCCGCCGAACAGGCCCAGTAAAGCTCCAAGAGTCAAGACCGGTCCGTGCCGGCCCAACAGTTCCAGTATTAACGGAATTGCCAGTCCGCACAATACAACGCCAAGCCAGAAAAAGGAAGCAACGGATCCTTTTAGAATGCGCTGTGCCGAAGGCCTCGATTCGAGTGTCCGATAAGCGTTGTAAAGATAGACAACCAGGATGAAAATCTCAAAAATCAGGATAACGGCGTCGATGTTTTCCAGAAGGTTCAGTTGCGCCGCCATAACTCCCATGGATTGCGCAATTATCATGACCGCCATGATACCTGTGGACACCGCGGAGACGAAGAACAGGACAGGGAGCAACGCCGTTCTCCACAAAGCCACGGGCTGGCTGTAACCCAACAGGAGCCCTGT
>DKBB01000298.1 GCA_002451015.1 Acidobacteria bacterium UBA6911 | reverse complement strand
CGGCTCAAAACCGCACGTTCAAAGGAAAAGTAGTGGATGATAAGGGACAGCCTGTTGACGGTGCAAAAATTACCATCGATGGGCAGGATATCGTTTTACACTTCGAAACGAAAACGAACAAGAACGGAGAATATATCTACCTCGTTGGACTGCAATCCGGTACCTTCCGTATGGTGGTCCGCAAAGATGGCTTTCAGCCCGCATTCAAGGAAAATCTCCAGCCGCCATTAGGAGTACCGCTCGAGACCGATTTTACTCTCAAACCTGGCGCGGACTATCCTCTTCCCTGGGAATTGTCCGATGAGGAGAAAGCGGCCATGCTGAAGCAGGTTGAGCAGCAGAGGAAAAGAAAGGAACTGGAAGGGGAGATCAAGGCAGTCTTCTCCGAAGGCAAACAGTTATCGGATGCGGGCAGTTACGCCCAGGCGATCGAGGCATTCAATAAAGCCCTTGAAATGGCTCCGGATGAACCCGTTATCTACGCTGCCATCGCCCAGGCGCAGTACGACATGGGACAAAACGAAGAGGCCCTGGCTTCCTACCTGAAAGCCATCGAATTCGATGGCTACAATCCCGATCTTTATATGAATAAGGGAGTTGTCCTCAACGCTCTTGGAAAGGTGGATGAAGCAAGGGAAGCCTTTAAAAAATCCGCGGAACTGAATCCGGCAAAAGCAGGACAGACTTACTACAACCTTGGTGCCACTCTCGTTAACAGCGGGGATACATCGGGAGCAATCGAGGCATTCAAACAGTCCATCGCATCGGATCCCAATTATGCGGAAGCGTATTATCAGCTTGGAATCTGCCTTTCCGGCGACCCGGAAACGGTGCCGGATGCCATCGCCGCATTGGAGAAATATGTGGCGATCGGGAAAAATACGGATCAGGTGGATGTGGCAAAGCAGATCATTGCCGCCTTAGGAGAGCTATAGGACGCCATATCTGTATGGAATTAAGCTCCAGAGGCACCGGACACGCTGTTGTGACCGGTGCCTCTTTTGCTTTTAAAGCAATTGGAGTCCGCGCGGATTGCCACCAACGGTTGAATGCCCGAACCATAATATTGGTTTCTGCGCAATGGATCACAATCCGTGCGGACTCCAATTGCTGCACCGCCCCCTGAAATCATTGACACCCGATAGCCGCCCGCGCTAGCATCTCGTTCCATTGGCGGTTTTTCGGTATTCAAGCTTAGCCCGTATAAGCAATTCCGGGACAAAAGGAGTGTGGATGCGGGCTGGAGAGGTGAAACAAGATGCTGCAATTCCTAAAGAAAGTGCGATGCAGAAACCGGCTGACAGGAATGTCTGTAATACCTGTACTGGTCATATTGCTGACTGGATCCATGGAACCTCTTTTAATTGCCGAGGAGCCGCAGTGGGATCCGGTGAAGGCCCAGGCGTGCGATCGACAGTGCCTGGTCGGTATCATGGATGGGTACATGAATGCAATTTACCGGCATGATCCCGCTGCCGTGCCTCCTCAGTCGGTCGATGTGCGGATGACGGAAAATACNNCGACCGGGGGAAAATCCAGGAAATCGAGCACCTGTACGACCGAAACATCGATGTTGCGGCGATCCCCCTTCTGACCACACCGGTGCCTGTAGTGACGGAAGATGTTCCCCCGGGAAAGAGGGCGTCTAGGGATCTTCTTTTCCGGGTCGCCAATACTTATTTTGACGCCCTGGAGGGGGATAGCGGAAAGATAGGGGCTTTTTCCGACCATTGCGTCCGGCATGAAAACGGCTACCAGACTGTGAATAACCCTCCACCCGGCGGCCGCATGATGCCGGCGCCCTTCGTGCCCACGGCGGACACGGAGCAGGGGCGGGAAATGCTCCGTTTCAGTATGCTGACCTGTTCGGAGCAGATCGACACGAAAATATTCGCTTATATGAAACATATCCGGCCGCGGCGGGCGTTGATCATTGACGAGCAGAAGGGCCTGGTCGGCACGTTTCCGCTGTTCGTGCATGATGGAATAGTGCGGGGAGGCGCCCCCGACGCGCCGCCCGGAATGCTGCAGAATCTGGTTACCATGGAAACCTTCGGGATCCGTGACGGTCTGATTCATCATGTGGAAGCATTTCCATTCGTTACCCTGCCCTACGGACTGGGGAATGGATGGACCAAAGGCTCCGGCCGCTAAGGTGGCTGGTGGATTTCAGTAGAATGACGTTCAACCGTCGGGCTGTATCATGAATATCCCGCCGCAATTATGCGGGATAGAGGAATCCGGCAGTCGGATTGACATAATTTCTCTTCCGGCTTCTGACTCCTGGCTTCTTGCTGCTTATTTCACTAAATTATCATTCAGGAGACACATATGAATTCCGCATTAGAATTTTTAAAGGCCAACAGAGTATTTCACCTGGCAACCGTCGATGGAACACAGGCCAGGGTACGACCTTTCGGTTTTGTGATGCAAAGGAACGACAGGCTGTACATGTGCACGGGTAAAGCGAAAAATGTGTATAAACAGATGAAGAAGCATCCCGATATAGAAATTTCGGCTATGGGTGCGGACAATACCTGGCTGAGGGTATCTGGGCATATCGAATTTGACGATTCGCGCGATACGAAAGTCCAGGCGTTTGAAGAAGCTCCTATGCTGCTGCAGATTTACCCCAAGGGTGCGGACGACGAAAACTACGTCACGTTTTATTTCACCGAGGCCAAGGCAACCCTCTATTCCTTCACCGAGGCTCCGAAGGAGCTGCCGCTGCTTTAATTCCATTCGGGTCCCCGGCCTTTGGGCAGCTGACCCTGAGTGACCGGCCGGTGCCGAGGGCAGGCAGGCGCAAAGGTTCCGGTTCCGGGTTTTACCCCTTGGAACCAATGTTCGGGGAATGTCGAGCCGGAAACGGGGCACTTGCGAATAAAGGGAACTCCCCGCGGTGTGGGGGAGCCCGTTGCCGTATTTTCCATACGTGGCAGACGACTGTGGGATTCCGGCGGAACGCCTGCGGGCGCTCTTCGGAATCCGAATGGAATCAATCAACCTGAAGTTTTCTGCTGTGAAATGTATAATCAATCCGGGAGTCCGGAATATAGGTTGCGGATCCTTAAAAATAAAATTCAATTAAGGTTCCCGGCTTTTTCAGTCGATTGGAAGCTACATGAACAGGCGAAACCGTTTACGATTCAGTACCGATATGATTGCAACGATCACGAGCGTTGACGATCCCGATATATCCATGAAAGGGAGGCTTCAAAACCTGTCGGCGCACGGTCTCAGCCTGATCGTGCCGGGCGAAATTCCCACGGGCATAATTGTCAAGGTGGAGTGGGGTACGTTTCATGTCCAGGGGCAGCTTTTATATTGCCAGCCATACGGAAAAGAATACCGGGCCGGACTGGAAGTGGAGGATTCCATCTACGACGCCACCTTTGCACACAAGGAAGAAGAAAAAAAAGACGCTGCAGACCGGAAAATGCATAACAAATAGCCCGCCATCCCGAATTTTTTCCCACAGGCAATACCGGACAATAAAGTGGGAAGACAACCTGCGAAGCTCTGCAAGGATTTATATCAATACTTCTTTTTAACGGTCCTGAATTCAATCCGGACAACCGTTTATCCAAGCCGCCCTGCAATAAATAGTAGCGCGTTTTCTCAGTGTCCCGGATTTTGGCCGGCATTGCCGGCACTGCATCCGAGGACGCCAGAGAACGCGGATTCGGGTTTACGGGAAAAAACCGGAATGCCCCAGCCTTTGATGAGGCCCCAGCCAAAGGCTGGGGATGCATTGCCGTTGGGAGTTTGGGGGCAAAAACCCCCATGACTTTTTGCTCCGACCTACGGTAGAAGTTCTTCACTGTAAAACTTATTTTATGTTGTTAAAAATGGAATTGCCCTTCCCGGCGCGATGTGACAAACTGCGCCTTGCGCTATCCCGGTCCGTCTATGCCATGACTGAAGAAACTGTGCCGGGAATGCGGGTTGGTCCGCAAAGCCGCCGTCAGGGAATCCCGGTAAGGCGGAAGCAGTGAATCGAATCAACATCATTTAAACATCGTGGAAGCCGCCCACGGATTTGATTGCATGGTTTTACCTGGTGTGGGCTGACAGGAGAGCATCTGGTGAAGAGAATAGTGCTTCTTATCGTTGCAGCTTGTTGCCTTTTTTCATGGCAGTCATGTAAAACGGGCAGAAAGGCCCAATCTCTTATGAAACCTACGACTTTCGGTGTTCTCGAGGACGGCCGCGAGGTGCTTGAATATACGCTTGCCAACAGCGCCGGGATGTCGGCTACAATCATAAATTACGGAGCAACGATTACGTCGCTTTCTGTGGCGGACCGGAACGGCAAGATGGAGGATGTGGTTCTCGGCTACGATACGCTGCCCGGATACGTCCATGGATCGGAATATTTCGGCGCGGTGGTCGGGCGCTACGGGAATCGTATCGGTAAAGGCCGGTTTGAGCTCGACGGGCAAGAATACCAGCTGGCAGTCAACAACGGGGAGAACCATCTCCATGGAGGGAATACCGGGTTCAACAAGGTTTTATGGGACGCTGAAATTTTGGACGACCCGGAGAGGCCCGCGATACGATTCCGTTATGTGAGTCCGGACGGTGAGGAGGGTTATCCCGGAACGGTCACACTGAAAGTCACCTATTCGCTGACCGGCAATAACGAGCTTCGAATCGATTATGAAGGCGTTACGGACAAGCCCACCATTCTGAATCCGACGCAGCACTCCTATTTCAACCTTTCCGGAAATTTTACGAATACCGTCCTCGACCACAGGCTTACGATTGAGGCGGACAGATTTACTCCGGTAGATGCAGGACTCATACCGACGGGGGAATTTATGCCTGTTGAGGGCACGCCGCTCGATTTCCGGCAGTCCCGCACCATCGGTGAGCGCATCGACGATCCCTTTGAGCAGCTGGCTCTGGGAAAGGGATACGATCACAACTGGGTTCTGCGAAATTACACAAAACCCGGGGAGATCCATAAAGCGGCGGAACTGTACGATCCGGCCAGCGGGCGCCGGATGGCCGTGTTGACGGACCAGCCCGGGATTCAGTTCTACTCCGGCAACTTCCTGGACGGAACGGCGACAGGAAAAAACGGGATCGTGTATCGGCTCAGGACCGGTCTTTGCCTCGAAACCCAGGTTTTCCCGGATGCCCCAAACAAACCGGATTTTCCATCCGCGACCTTGAAGCCGGGGCAGGTGTATCGGCAGACTACCATCTATCAGTTTTCAACCCGAGACTAATCAGGAGAACGACCATATGAGCGGACTGCATCCTTTAGACTGGATCGTCATTGCAGTGTACTTTGGATTGATAGCCGGCATTGTTGTATGGGTCGCGAAGAAACAGAAAAAAACATCCGACGGCTATTTTCTTGCTGGAAGGGAATTAGGGTGGTTTATAGTCGGTGCCTCCATTTTCGCCTCAAATATCGGTTCCGAACATCTGGTGGGCCTGGCGGCCTCCGGCACGACCGACGGCGTTGCGATGGCGCATTACGAGCTGCATGCCTGGTGCCTTCTGGTGCTGGCATGGGTCATGGTGCCGTTTTACATGCGTTCGAAGGTTTTCACCATGCCGGAGTTTCTTGAAAGGCGCTTCTCTCCGACATCCCGCACGGTTCTTTCTGTCATTTCCCTTGTGGCCTATGTGCTGACCAAGATCGCTGTGGGTATTTTTGCCGGCGGCATTGTTTTTTCCGTTCTTCTGCCCGAACTCAATCTCTGGGGATTTGACAGTTTCTGGATCGGCTCCTTTGTCGTGATTGTCATAACGGGTCTTTATACCATCGTAGGCGGCATGGGCGCCGTTGCCTATACGGAAGCGCTCCAAACTGTCGTGCTGATTATCGGATCCGCACTGGTGACCTTCTTCGGATTACAGGCTCTCGGGGGATGGACTGAACTGAGGACGATCATCCCATCCGACATGTTCAATTTATGGAAACCGCTGGTGCCGGACGGGCTGCAGGCCACCTGGGCGCCGGTTCGGGATTCGCAGCAGATGGCATGGTATTTCAACGACAATTACCCCTGGCTCGGTATGCTGATCTGCGCGCCGGTTATCGGGCTCTGGTACTGGTGTACGGACCAGTATATCGTCCAGAGAGCTCTGTCGGCCCCCAATGAAACAGAAGCACGGCGCGGATCGATTATGGCAGCGTTCTTCAAATTGCTGCCGGTTTTTATTTTCATCATTCCCGGCATTATCTGCTATGCCCTGGCGATTTCAGGGAAAATGCCGGCGTTCCAGAGCCATCTGATCGGCCCGGATGGGCAGATTATCCGTGATAACGCGCAGCAGGCGTTTCCGCTGATGGTGGCCAATGTCTTGCCGGTCGGGATCCGCGGTATTGTTGTTGCGGGGCTTCTGGCCGCGTTGATGAGTTCGCTGGCGGGCGCCTTTAATGCAAGCGCCACTCTGTTCACCATAGACTTCTATAAACGGCTCCACAAAGGAATTTCCCAGGAACGACTGGTCTGGGTGGGTAGAGTCGCTACGGCCATTATGGTCCTGATCGGTATCTGCTGGATCCCGGTTATTCGCGGGGGGAGGGGGTTGTACGATTACCTGCAGGGAGTGCAGTCCTACCTGGCGCCGCCCATTTTCGTTGTATTCTTCCTCGGAGTGTTCTACAAGCGGCTCAATGCCAAGGGATGTCTCTGGGCACTGATCACGGGCTTTATCATGGGAATCTTCCGCCTGGCAGTCGATACGCCGGTAAAAATGGTAGAAGGCTTCCAGTACCAGGAAGGATCGTTCCTGTGGATCGTCAATAACATCTTCTTTCAGTATTACAGCATGATCATCCTGTTCGTGTCGGCATTTGTGATGATTGTGGTCAGCCACCTGACAGAGGTCCCGGATTATAAGAGGATCAGCGGATTGACTTATGCGACGATAACGGCTGAAGACCGACGCGAGTCCAGGGCAAGCTGGAAAGCGATCGATGTCATTCTGTCCCTTGTTGTCATCGTGTTGATACTGGCGGCATATCTGTATTTTGTGGGCTAATAAAAGGAGTTGTTTCAAAGACCATGCCTCCGTTTGTTATCGGACTCGATTTCGGCACCAACTCCTGCCGCGCTCTTCTGGTGGATGCTGCAACCGGACGGGAGGTAGCGGGGCACGTCTTCCCGTATCCGTCGGGTAAGGACGGGGTCGTCCTGGATCCTTCCGAACCGAACCTGGCGAGACAGGACCCCGGGGATTACCTTCTTGCCGTCGAAGAGACCGTTAAAGAAGCGATTCGGAAAGCGAAAAGGACCGATCCCGGTTTCGAGTCGGAAGCGATAATCGGTATTGGTGTGGATACGACGGGAAGCAGCCCGATGCCGGTCGATGAAAAAGGACAGGCTCTTTGCTTCCGGGAACGTTTCCGTGAAAATCCTGCCGCCATGGTATGGCTCTGGAAGGATCACACGAGCTATAAGGAGGCGGCGCAGATTACGCGGCTGGCAGCAGCCGAACGCCCGCACTACCTGTCTAAAATTGGCGGAACATACTCGTCCGAATGGTGGTGGAGCAAGATTCTTCACTGCAGAAATGTAGCCGCCGAGGTGTATGACGCGGCCGGAAGCTGGATGGAAATTTGCGACTGGATCCCGGCTGTCCTGACGGGAAACCTTTTGCCGCGTCATGTAAAACGAAGCGTTTGTGCCGCAGGCCACAAGGCATTGTTCAACCCTTCCTGGAACGGATTGCCGGACAGGGAATTTCTCGACAGCCTGTCTCCCGGCCTTGGAGACCTGCGGGAGAAGCTCTATGCAGAGGCCTACACGGCGGACTGCCGTGCCGGAGCGCTTTCGGAGGAGTGGGCGGCCAAACTCGGGCTTTCCCCTTCGGTAGCGGTTGCCGTAGGCGCATTCGATGCCCACATGGGTGCGGTGGGCGCCGGGATTTCGGCGGGTACGCTGGTAAAGATCATCGGAACGAGCACCTGCGATATCATGGTTCATCCTCGCAGGGAACCATTGCGGGACATACCCGGAGTGTGCGGCATCGTGGACGGGTCCGTCATGGACGGTTATTATGGCATTGAAGCCGGGCAGTCCGGTGTCGGGGATATCTTTCTCTGGTTTGTGAACACGCTTGTCCCCGAAAAGTACGGAAGCACCCAGGAAGAAAAATTCGATACTCTCGAGAAAGAAGCGGCCGGTCTGAAACCGGGTGAGAGCGGCCTCCTGGCCCTCGATTGGAATAACGGAAACCGTACGATTCTCGTCGATGTCCGTCTTTCAGGCCTGCTTCTCGGACAGACGCTCCATACGCAGCCGCACGAAATATATCGAGCGTTGCTGGAAGCCACCGGTTTCGGTGCTTTAACGATTATTGACCGCATAGAGGAATACGGGGTACCGGTTAAAGAAGTGATCAACTGCGGCGGTCTCGCTTCAAAAAATCCCCTCATGATGCAGATCTACGCGGATATAACCGGGCGTCCAATGAAAATTTCCAGGAGCGAGCAGACTCCGGCTCTCGGGGCTGCGATATTTGCCGCTGTGGCGGCAGGGGAGGCAAAAGGGGGCTACGGGTCTGTCGAATCGGCCCAGAACGCCATGGTCGGGATCGGCAAAACGTATGCTCCCAGGGAAGAGAGTCATCAGGTGTATAAAAAGCTCTACCACCTGTATCGCCGGTTGCATGACGCCTTCGGTACAGAGGCGTGGTCGGGACGGATGTTCCCTGTCATGAAAGATCTTCTGGATATCCGTGATGCCGTGAGATTCACCCGCGATTAATTGCCGGGGAAATTGCAATGATCGAGCAACTTAAAAATGAAGTCTACAAGGCCAATGCCGAGTTGGTCCGTCATGGCCTGGTGACCCTTACCTGGGGCAATGTCAGTGGAATCGATCGCTCGAGCCGACTGGTCGCAATCAAACCCAGCGGTGTCGATTACCGGTCGATGGCGGCTGCCGACATGGTCGTCGTCGATCTTGAAGGGAAGGTCGTAGATGGGAAACTGCGTCCCTCTTCGGATACGCAGACCCATCTCGAACTTTACCGCGCGTTTCCTTCCATCGGGGGGGTGGTCCACACACACAGCCTGTATGCGTCTATGTTTGCCCAGGCGTGCCGGGAAATCCCGTGTTTGGGAACGACCCACGCGGATCATTTCAACGGACCGGTGCCGGTCACCCGGTTTCTCACTACTGAAGAAGTGGACGCCGGATATGAACGCGGAACGGGGAAGATCATTGTAGAACGGTTCTCGGATTTAAATGCGGATAAAACGCCCGGGGTGCTTATAGCCGGTCATGCTCCTTTCACATGGGGGGAAAATCCCGAGGATGCGGTGGAAAACAGCCTGATTCTCGAACGTATCGCGCAGATGGCCCTCGGGACAATTCAGTTGAATCCGCAGATTGCCCCGCTTCCGATGCATATTCAACAGAAACACTATCAACGCAAACACGGACCGAAGGCCTATTACGGCCAGGAGTAGCCATAGGGAATACACGAATGCAAAACATACCTGATATCAAACTTGGCATAGTCGCCGTCAGCCGGGATTGTTTCCCGGTCGAGCTTTCCCGGAACCGCCGGAATCGCGTGGTGTCCGCCTGCCAGCAGCGCAGTGTACAGGTCACTGAAATCGAAACCGTCATAGAGAACGAACAGGATGTGCTCAAGGCCATTGAGGAAACGAAAAAGAAAGGAATCAATGCCCTGGCGTTGTATCTGGGAAATTTCGGGCCGGAAGGTCCTACCACCCTGATGGCCGAGAAATTCTCCGGACCGGTAATGCTTGTCGCCGCCGCTGAAGATACCGGGAACGACCTTGTCGGGGGCAGGGGGGACGCCTATTGCGGACTTCTGAGCGCGTCCTATAACGCTGGCCTCAGGAGGCTGCAGCCATATATCCCGGAATATCCGATCGGGGATCCCGGAGACGTCGCTGTGATGCTGGAAGAGTTTATTCCCGTCGCACGCACGGTGGAAGGGGTCCGGCATCTTAAGATTATTTCCTTCGGTCCCCGTCCGTTTGACTTTTTAACCTGCCACGCACCCATTCAACCCCT
>DKBB01000383.1 GCA_002451015.1 Acidobacteria bacterium UBA6911 | reverse complement strand
TCAGGGGCCCCGGACGCGGGGGGCGATGGACCAGCGTGCCGATACTTTCCTGCCGGCAGATATCAGCCAGAATCTTGTCCGGAGGCTCGGCGACTGCCAGGAGCCGCACTTCGACCCCTTCTGCAACTTGCGAAACCCTTTCGAGGAGATCGTTCAGCCTGGAAATCATATCGCCGTCGTTCAGCGATGCGGGATCCCGATGGATCAGCAGGAGAGAATCTGCAGCACTGTTGCGCACAAAGTGTGCCGCTTCCGCGACTGGACCGTTCAGATCCTCCTCATCTTCCAGAACAACGCCCACCTGTTTCCCGAAGTCAAGCGGGAAGCGCGCCTCTCCGGAGGTGAATGTACGAACGATTTCCGGAAAATGCACACCCAGACCGACCACCGTCACCCGGTCTCCGGGGCGAAGCACCGTATCGCCGTGCGGGATAATCAGCCCGTCATCCCGCAGAATAGCCCCGATAATAAAATGTTCCGCATGTATCTCCTTCAAGGCCTTCCCGACAATGGGCGAATCATCCCCCAGGTGGAACTCTATGGCTTCGGCGCGTCCGTCGGCAAAAGCCATGGATGTATACCGGCGGTGCTCCAGGCTCAATTCGACATGGCGGGAAACCAGGCTGTCGGGGGAAAAAGCCGTCACGCCCATTCGGCGATAAGCCGGAAGCTGTTCCGGGGAAGAAGCGATGGCCACGACCCGGAGGACTCCGGCCTGCTGCGCCAACCGGCATACTTCAAGGTTCACTTCATCGTTGTTGGAGGCCGCAACAACCGCGTCGGCCTCAGACAGTCCCGAACGCTGCAGCGTGAGGCGGCTTGTGCCGTCTCCGAGAACGGTATGAATGCCGTCTATGGCATTTATTTCCCGGAGCTGCCCCTCGGAAGTCTCAATCACGGTAACTGTCCATGCCTCTCCGAGTCTCCGCAGAAGCTCCCGTGTTGCCCCCCCCGCCCCGACGACAATTGCCTTCATGAATCTCCCTTACTGCCACGGTACCGATGTGTCCAGTATATCGCACACGGCGGTTTATAGCTTCCAGATACTTAAACTACATTCCGTCACTTTATTATTATCATCCATACGATGTCTTTTCCTTCGCACCCACCCTGTGTTCCTTATTTCCAGCACAATGGAAATCATCATGAGATGGATCGAGATTCTTTTTTGACCGATCCCGGTAATGAACTGTACTGGCGAACAGGAAACCTGTCGACCGATTCCGGAACCTTCCACCATTTCCGGCGTATCTACAAGCATTACCTGGAGACCCCATAATGCATAAAAAACACTCTATCCTGGTTTTATCCCTTTTGGTTTTTGGGCTTTTGTCCTTTTATGCCGGCAATCTGGTATCGTCGTCCTCCGAAGAAAGCGAAAGCGTCGACGATCCCATGGAAAACATCGTGGAACGCGTCGGCAAATTGGAAATCCGCGTCACAGCCCTTCAGGAGCAAATCAAGGAACTTGCTTCGAAGCCGCGTACCAGGGTGCTGACAATTCCCGGGACGACCTCTTTTCCCGGAAAGAACATCCCCCCCGGAGCCACGGAACACGAGATCAACGGCATGAAGTATTGGCTCATTCCACTGAATGAGGGCAATTAGTTCCGGGATCGAAAGTGGCACCGGCAAGAGAACGGGCAACAGATGTCCGCATCGGCAAAGCACCAAGCTGTCTTCTCCCGACCTGATTTTTCTCCATGAACCTCTTTGCCCATTGTCGCCTTGAAACCCGCATACGGCAGCGTCATTAAAATCAAACACTGAAATTCCGCATTCCGTGATAGTATCGACCGCAATATCGCTTTATGGGTCTCGATTGACTGCAAAGTATCCGACTCGCGCCGTTTTGCCGGAAAAGAGAGGAGTTTTTCATGGAAAACCGGACCGCTTTTTCAAAACCGTTTTTTATCCTGACCGCACTCTGTATTTTCTCTGCAATCCTTTTAACAGGCTGCAGCTCGGGATCCCCGTCCGATCAGGCGAAAACCATTTATGAAAAATCCGGGATCCGCGGCGGCCTCGTCGTCCATATCAATTGCGGGGTTGGAACGCTGACGGAAAGTCTCAAGGCAGGGGATTCCCTTCTTGTCCAGGGGCTGGATCCGTCCATGGAAAATGTCCAAAAAGCCCGGCAATACATCGCGTCGAAACGGGAATACGGCCCGATTTCCGTTATTCAATTAATAGGGAAGCGTTTGCCGTATAAAGACAACCTTGTCAATCTGGTCGTCGCCGAGGATTTGGGCGACATTTCCAAAGACGAAGCAATGCGGGTCCTCACTCCCAACGGCGTACTTATGACCCGGGGCATTTTCGGCTGGAGCAAAACGGTCAAGCCCCGACCGGATACCATCGACGAGTGGAACCAGTACCTCTATAATGCCGGCAACAATCCCGTTTCCGGTGATGAAACAGTCGGTCCGATTGAAAATTACCAGTGGATCGGCAGTCCCCGCTGGGGCCGCCACCACGATACAACCGCCAGCATGAGCGCCCTTGTTTCGGCAAACGGACGTATTTTTTACATTCTGGATGAAGGCCCCACGGAATCCATCCAGCTTCCGGCTGAAAATTACCTGGTTGCCAGGGACGCATACAACGGGACGATTCTATGGAAAAAACCGATCCCGGAGTGGCAGAACCACCTGTTCAGCCTCAAGAGCGGGCCTGCCTACCTGCCGCGACGGCT
>DKBB01000326.1 GCA_002451015.1 Acidobacteria bacterium UBA6911 | reverse complement strand
CTGACCCTGGTGTTATTTCATTACCGGGCGTATTGAAAAACTTAGCAGAGATTACGATGTCACCGTTCGATGGCGGGCTTTTCCGCTCCATCCGGAAACCCCGCAAGAGGGAATAACCATAGAGCAGCTTTTTGAGGGCCGCCTCATGGATATTGAGGGAATGATGCTGCGTATGCGCCGAACAGCACAGGAACTGGGACTGCCGTTTGAAGGAAGCGATCGTTTATACAGTACCCGCCTGGCCCAGGAAATCGGGCTGTGGGCCGAATCCAGGGGTAAAGGCCAGGCTTTTCATAATGCGGTTTTCAGGGCCTACTTTGCCGAGGGCAAAAATATCGGCCAAATACCTCTGCTGGTGGAATTGGCTGAATCCGTGGGCCTTCCCGGGGATGAATCGGAGGAAGTGCTGGTTAAAAGAACATTCAAGGCGGCTGTGGACGAGGATTGGGCTGCCTCAGAAGCTATGCAGGTTACTGCTGTTCCGACCTTCATTGTAAACCAGAGCCGGTTGGTAGGTGCCCAGTCCTACGAAGCCCTGAAGGGATTGATGGAAGAGAATCGGATTGGATTAAAGCAAAGCTGAACGTTCGAACGTTCAACCTCAAACTTAAAACGTCGAAGGTGGAACGGAACAACCGCTGTACCAATAAGTGAAGATTTTCGGTATTAGAAGAGATGAAGACCCGTTCAAACGTTTAACGTTAGACGTCCAACGTTCAGTGTTGAAACGTTCCAACGTTCTAATGTACGACGGCATTATATTAACGGAGATTAGATGATGGCTAAATCCAAGTACGGCAAGTACATTGTTACGGAAGACCTGATGCCTCCCGAACCAAAGGAAATGACCCGGGCGATGGAAGCCCAGGTAAAGGAGGGGAAAATCCTGGATCGGACCATGTTGCTCGGGATTATGGATTCCATCGTACCCGGATGCTCCATGTTTGTAGGATGTGAGATTCTGTGGGGCCTGCCGGGAGGCAAACCGGTCAGCATTGAAATACCGCACAGCCATGATTTCGACGAAGTCATAGGATTCGGGGGGACAAACCGGAACTATCCCCGGGAGCTTGGGGGCGAAATAGAATTTCATATGGGGGGCGAGACGCACACCCTGACAAAAACCTGCCTGATATTCGTGCCGAAAGGGATTGAGCACTGTCCCGTTACTTTCAAACGCATCGACACGCCCATCTTTATGTTTGAAGCGGCAAACGACGCGACCTACGAAAAGATGTTCGGGAAAAAATAAAAAAACGTCGAACGTTCAAACGTTGGCACGTTCAACGGGTTTATTTACCCTGCATATAGTCAGCAAGTGGTAAACAGCAACACAAGCAAACAAATGTTTCAGTGTGTGTCCGCTGACGAGACCGGTCCACTGGTAAATTTGAATGTCCAGAGATTCAGCCAGCTTGGCCAGCGCATACCAGGCGAAAGCCTTCCACAGGACGGCGTTCCTTATGTTCCCTTTCGGGCTCAGGATAATCGTTGCCGGCAACAGCAATAACGGGAGCAGCTGAACGATCCCGTAGAAGCGCAGGTCCCCGGAGCCCTGCAGTTCACTCCAATACCAGTAAAGGACGCTGAGGGGACCCGCCGCCAGGACGAGCGGCACCAGTCTTGAGGCGGTCCTGGGGCTGATGCGGTCTGCCAGGACTATCAGGTATACGACCGGAAACATAACGGAAAGCGGCAACCGGTCCCACAATAAGGAGGCGTTGTCCGGCTGCCAGTGATATAAGAATGAACCGAATCCGGTCAGTATGACGGTTGCAAATAAAAGAATTTTCAAATGCCCGGATTCCGTTATTGGATTCGGACCGTCTTTCCTCCGGCACAATACTATTCCGGAAACTCCCAGGGCTATCAGTGGAATGTTGGACAGCACATCCAGGGTATTGGGTATGCTGAGGAAGATGCGGGTGTCCGCAAAATTGTGGTACCCAGGGTCCTGCGGAATGGCCGGCAGTATCAGCGCAGCGGCGACAGCCGTCGTTGCCAGGAGTGCCGTCCACAGGGCCGCTACATGTTTCTTTCCCATACTTTTTTCCATAGGAACTGCAGTGCACGTTGTGTTCCACAAAGAAAAAATATTATAAACCTATATATGTCAATTATTTATTAAAATCTGCCATGGAATCAGGCGGCATTCGGCGATCAAAATATGTGGGTGTCGTCGACAAAATACGTCTATTCACTGCTCTGGCAGGATTTCGCCCGCCAACGAAGGTTTCCGATTGAGCGGCAATACTTTGGAGATGCGGCAGCTGACCGGACCTGTCAGGTCGAGACTGCCACCTTGGTTTTGATGCGCAATGGATACAAAGCAGGAGCGCAAACTTTTCCTGCCAGCGCACTTCAAGGAAATGATTACTGTGTTTCGGTGTGTTGTATTAGAATACGGGCATGCTTCATGGGAAAATCTGGCAAATATTGCGGTTGCATCTTAGAAAGCCTGAGCGGAAACACGGCGTAAAATCTCCCTCAAAAACGGAGTTGCAGTGACTGAAAAGGAGCGGCCCCACGCATGGATGCCTTAAAAGTCCGAATAGACGATATAGAAACAACCGTGGAAAAAGGGACGACAATTCTGGAGGCGGCCGAAAAGATCGGGATCCATATTCCTACTCTCTGCCATCATCCGAGCCTGCGGCCGACAGGGTCCTGCCGTGTATGCGTGGTCGAAGTCGAGGGGGCGAGCCGGCTGATAGGATCCTGCCACACGCCAATTGCAGACGGAATGGTTGTGCGTACCCGCTCTCGGAAAGTCGTTGCGGCCCGGGAGGCAACGGTGGAACTTCTCCTTGCCGGGCATACGGGACCCTGCGTCAACGATTACAGGGCGGCGCACTGCGACCTGCACAATATCGCCGCGGACATACAGGCCGGCCCGCCCAGGTTCCGGGCAAGAAAACCGCGATACTACCCGATTGAGGACTCCAATCCCTACGTGATACGGGACATGTCCAGGTGTATCCTGTGCGGCAGGTGCGTCAGTGTCTGCCGCGATATTGCCGGGAAGAAGGTATTCGGCACAGCCTACCGGGGATTCCGCTCCAAGGTGATCGTGGATTTCGACAATGCTCTCGACAAGGAGATCTGCCATGACTGCCTGCTCTGCATCGATTACTGCCCGACAACGGCATTGTCAAAGCCTGGACGGACAGACCTTGTCAAAATCGAGCCGAAGGTCGAATCCGTTTTGCCCCGCAAGGCGCCGGTCGACCGGAAGCGCACCATGCTTTTGCCCGAGTTGAAAAAAGGCCAGGAGAACTTTCACTGTGTGTCGCAGGGTTTCATGACCGATACCGCCCAGTCCATGAATCTTTCCCTCAGCGACGTATTCGGCGTGGCCACGTTTTATTCGTTCCTTTCAA
>DKBB01000146.1 GCA_002451015.1 Acidobacteria bacterium UBA6911 | reverse complement strand
GCTGATTCCAATCATGGAATCAGCCTTTCAGAGCATTATGGATACTGTCGCCTGGATATTCCCAAAAGATCTGAAACGCAGGCAATATGTTGTTCGGAAAATATTCGCTGTAGTACGGAATGAACTTCGCAATGCAGTGTAAGGAGGTTCCCCGTTTCAGGATTCATCATTCAAAGTTGCACTTCACGGGAGAAACCATATCATAACGCTGAACCCTTGAACTCTGAACGGAGAACGTTTTTATCTGTTGGCGGGCACAACATCCTCCCGGATGACTTCCATATCCTGTTCGGGCATGACCAATTGAACAAGCCTGCCGTTGTCGTCGACGGAAACCGTACCTTGCCGTAAGCCTACAAACTCTATCTTGTAATTTTTTAACGATACATTCCCCCCGAAATTGGGAAGGTTCGAGTCACCAAGAAAGGTCAGCGCAACCGGGATGTCGTTTCCGATGACGGGTATGAAACCCGAAAACAATTGCCTTCCCTTCTTTTTGCTGTCGTATTTCCTTACCAGGTAGTCGTATTGATGATAGTCGGTATAATCGAGAATCACCGTATCGGGCTTAAACGGCGCCGTCACGACGCTCGATTCCCCTCCCCTGTACAGGGTGCGCGTTATTTCATCCCCGTCAACGGTNNACTTCGTAGGAATCGCCGGTATTCCCCGTTAAGTACCGATATGCATACGATTTAGGTTTCAGCGATTTTTTTTGCAGCACCATCTGTGTCGTATAGGCCATCCGTTTGGTTTCCAATCCGTCGGTAACATATATCTCGTTTTGGGATACCGCTATCCGGTCACCGTTGTCATCGATCTTTTCCACAACAATAGCCTTCCCGGCCCGTGCCCCGTTTAGGAAAATGACATATGTATGGGAATATTCCTTTGCTTCGTCCCCGGCCGGCGAGGATCCGGTCAAACCGAAGATTGCAAGTAAGAGCAGAATAATTTTTTTCATGAGAATCACCGTTTACTCCGAATTATTTTTGAAGCGGGCACCCGCACCAGTCCGTTTTTCATTCCCCCGGCCATATTCGGAGAAACATTTTCCCGGACAAACAGGATCATATCCTCTACCTGCTTCTGCAGCTTTTCCATTTTTTCCCGCATGTTGAGAATAACCTCAACCCCGGCAAGATTCACGCCGAGTTCCCGTGTCAGGGTCAGAATTACTTCAAGTTGTTTCAGGTCTTCATTCGTGTAAAGCCTGGTGTTCCCTTCACTCCTGGTGGGTTTCAACAATCCCAACCGTTCGTACAGGCGAAGAGTCTGGGGGTGTATCTGATAAGATTCCGCTACGGAGCTGATCATGTAACTGGCTTTCTTAGGCGGACGCATAGTACCCCCCAAATTAGTTAAGGCTTGTACGAGGATTATCCGGGTTCAGCTTTGCAAGTTCCCGCAAGATTTCTTTGGAGCGCTCATCGGCCACTTTCGGAACAACGACACGGATCTCGACGATCTGGCTTCCAGGCTGTTCTCCCCTCAGGGAAGGAGCGCCCTTACCTCTCATTCGTAATTTCTGGCCGCTCTGGGTGCCGGGAGGAATCCGGAGCAGAGTAGTTCCGCTTATGGTCGGCACTTCAATTTTAGTGCCCAAAGCCGCTTCCGTAATCGTTATCGGAACGGTACAGACAATGTCGTTTCCTTCCCTTCGGAAAAATTCGTGAGACCGGACCGAAATGATCAGGTAGAGATCGCCTGTTCCGCCACCGTTCTTCCCGGCATTGCCCTTGTTCGCAACCCGCATCCTGTATCCGCTTGCTACCCCGGCGGGAATACGGACCGTAATATTTTCCTGTATCGGCGTATTTCCTGTCCCCCTGCAGCTTTTGCAGCGCTGGCCGATTCGGCCGGTCCCGCCGCAGCTGCGACATGCGCTCGAAAACCGCATAAATCCATGGGATTTTGCTTCCTGCCCGGACCCCTGACACCGTGGGCATACCTGCTGGCCGGCAGAACGCTCCTGTCCCGATCCGCCACAGGCGTCACAGGCTTTATTACGATTGAGAACCATGCGGGTGGATAACCCGCTGATGCTTTCCAGGAAGGAAATATTCAGGTGGTGCTCAACATCCGCCCCTTTTACCGGCCCTGTACGCCGGCTCCCGGCTGCTCCTCCTGCGAAAAATTCTGCAAATACATCCCGGAAACTGCTCTGTCCCGGTTCGCTGAAATCCATACCGGCAAAATTCGGAAAGCCGTTGGCGAATCCTCCTCCCTGACCAGCGGGCGGCTCCTTAAAGTTTTCCGAATAGAATCCGTACTTGTCATACATGGCACGCTTCTTCGGGTCTTTTAAGACGTCGTATGCTTCCTGGATGCTCTTAAAACGTTCTTCAGCGGAATTGTCGCCCGGATTCACATCGGGATGGTTTTTCCTCGCCAGCCGCCGGTAGCTTTTTTTTATTTCGGACTCTTTTGCCTTCCGGGAGACTCCCAGAATAGCGTAATAGTCTTTATTTGCCATACATTAAACCACCTTCGGGATTAAACACAATCTGGTTTTCATCCACCCGTGAAGGTCAGAAGACGGTATTTTTCTAACTCCCCTTATCGGACTAGGATTACAAACATCTTTAATGCCGCTTATACCGCCAGGGTTCATTTCATCCGGGAATGCTAGTTAGCACCGGATAATGCCAAGGATTTTAGGATACACATCCCGATGTACCGCATTTTACACAGAATTTAAATTATTCTCCATGAAACCGTCGCGCGACCTAAGTTCCAATGAAAATGGAACTCCAGGCCGGAAATCCTAGTATCTTGCCGCTCTCCCCGGCCTGAAGACAATTTATTCTTTCTTATCCATATCGACGTATTCCGCATCGATCACTTCATCTTCCTTATTGCCGTCTTCTGCCTTCTCCCCCGATGCTCCAGAAGCTGTACCGGTATCGCCTTTAGGCTGCGCCTGTCCGGCCGTTTTCTGATACATGATCTCGGCAAGACGGTGTGAAGCCTGGGTCAATTCTTCAGAAGCGGCATTCAGATCCGCGGCTTCCTTAGAATTCTCCAGTATATTCTTGGCTTTCGAGAGGGCTTCATCCAGGGAAGCGGCATCCTTTTCCGAAATGGATTCACGGTTTTCCTTCAGCATTTTTTCGGTATTGTAGATGAGGCTGTCGAGCTTGTTTTTGGCTTCAATTTTCTCCTTGTTTTTCTTGTCTTCTTCCGCATGATCCTGAGCATCATTCGTCATTTTGTCGATCTCATCCTTGCTCAAGCCGCTTGAAGCAGTGATGGTAATTTTCTGTTCCTTGCTGGTTGCCAGATCCTTCGCGGAAACGTTCACGATTCCATTGGCATCGATGTCGAACGTCACCTCAATTTGAGGTATTCCGCGAGGAGCCGGGGGAATTCCAACAAGATGAAACTTGCCCAGGGTTCTGTTGTCTTTTGCCATTGCACGCTCTCCCTGCAGAACGTGAATTTCAACTGAAGTCTGATTGTCGGCAGCCGTTGAGAAGATTTCAGATTTTTTGGTAGGAATTGTCGTATTCTTTTCAATGAGCTTTGTGGAAACACCACCCAAAGTCTCAATTCCAAGCGATAACGGAGTGACATCGAGCAGGAGCAGATCTTTGACATCGCCTGCGAGCACGCCCGCCTGGATGGCAGCTCCCACGGCAACAACCTCATCAGGATTCACCCCTTTGTGGGGATCCTTGCCGAAAAATTCTTTTACTAACTGCTGGACTTTAGGGATTCTCGTGGAACCGCCCACAAGTACAACTTCGTCGATATCTCCCGGCTTTAATCCCGCATCCGTGATGGCCTGTTTCACGGGAGGTATGGTTCTCTGGAGAATATCTTCTACCATTGCCTCAAATTTTGCCCGGGTGAGCTTCATATTAAGATGCTTGGGACCCGAAGCATCCGCTGTAATAAAAGGCAGGTTGATTTCCGTTTCCATCACGGTCGAAAGCTCCATTTTAGCCTTCTCTGCAGCCTCCCGAAGCCTTTGCAGTGCCATTTTGTCTTTGGAAAGGTCTATCCCCTGGTCTTTATTAAATTCATTGATGATCCAGTCCATCAGGCGATGGTCGATGTTATCGCCCCCCAAATGAGTATCTCCGTTGGTGGATTTCACTTCTACCACGCCTTCGCCCACTTCAAGTATGGAGATATCGAATGTACCGCCCCCAAAGTCGAATACTGCGATCGTTTCATCTTTTTTCTTATCCAGGCCATAGGCAAGGGCTGCGGCAGTCGGTTCATTGACAATTCGCAGGATTTCCATTCCGGCAATTTTTCCAGCGTCCTTCGTTGCCTGGCGCTGGCTGTCATTAAAGTAAGCGGGAACCGTAATAACGGCTTTTTCAATCTTTTCCCCAAGGTATTCTTCCGCGGACTGGCGCATTTTCTGCAGAATCATTGCCGATACTTCAGGCGGAGTGTACGATTTGTCACCCATTTTGACTTTGGCGTCGTCGTTAGGTCCGGATTCAACCTTATAAGGAACCAGCTTCACTTCTTCCCCGACTTCGAAAGTCTTCCGGCCCATAAACCTCTTGATCGAAAAAATTGTGTTTTCCGGGTTCGTCACGGCCTGTCTTTTTGCAACCTGGCCGACAAACCGTTCGTTGTTCTTTCCCATAGCCACGACAGAGGGCGTAAGCCGGCTTCCCTCGGGATTTGTAATAACCTTTGGTTCTCCTCCCTCCATTACCGCAACAACAGAGTTCGTTGTACCAAGGTCAATTCCGATAATCTTGCTCATTTTCTTCCTCCTTCAGGATTCGAACCAAAATTTAATAGTTGTCATTAATGCAAGAAATGCTAACCAATCATTTTAGTGCCATTTTTATATAGAATCTGAGTTGATCATTGTCAATCTTGCATAGAGATTGAGGACAGATAAAACCCAGATATATTCATCATTTTTCTTAATATGAAGGGAAATTTAGGAAGAAATACCGCTACAGTTTCGCAAAAGGCAGGACATATTCCTGGATTGTCTCTGGACGGCCCCAATAATCGGTCAGGCATAAACCGGGATGGTTCCGGAATGCCGGACATTTTGAACTTTCGGCGGAGATATGCCGGAAGTACTAATTTATGCTATTATATTTGTCGTTATGAAACTGCCCAGAATATTGATTCCACTTTTCCTTGCCACCCTGTTGTTTGGCTCCGATTATCGGATTAAAACCGTTGAAATATTGCCAATCGAATCCTACCCGGCAAATTGTACCGTCGACGATATCACCATTGCGGCAGAACCCTATCCCGACGATGAAAAATGCTCCAAAGCGTTCGACGTACCGAAGCTAGCTTCACGCGGATACTTTCCCGTGAACATTATCATTCGAAACTCATCACGATATTATCTGAAAATAAAAACCCGCAACATTACGCTTGAAACCCGGCTTGGTAATCGTCTTTTTTCGACTCCGGCGGCACTGGTTGTAGAAGATGTCCTTGGAAATAAGTTCGGCGATACCCTTTCTTCCGCAACAAACGGGAATTCTTCCGACATCATTGCATCCCCTCTTTCGGATTTTACCGGGAAAGAACTAACCAACAGGCTCATAGATCCGGGGACGGTATATAGCGGATTTTTATTTTTCTTTTCTGAGAAAACAAAAAGAAGTATTTTTGTCGGAAGCACCCTGCACATCCCGAACCTTGAAGAAGAAGGAACCCAAAAAGCTTTTGGTCCCTTTACAATCCCCCTGGATCCGGCCGTTGATGCTCCGAAATAGTCGGGCACAGACAGGAAAGCCCTATGCACAGGCATAAGGCGTCTTTAGAATAACATCTTAAAGTTCGAAAACGTTTTCGGATTACTATTTTTTCCGCTTTTTCCTGAAAACTTCCGCGTAAATCCGCCTCAGAGGTGCAACACAGTACTGGTGGATCAGTTCCATGAAATTCGGCGGATCTGCGACCAGTTCTTCAAGGTGTTCCTCCTGGACACCGAAAGACAGGCGTACTATATCCGCTTTGCCTTCACGCTCTTCTACCTCGATACAGTCCTGAATGTCCTCCTGTAGGTCGAATACGTCGCAATTACGGACCATCTTTAATTTTTTAAATCCATCTATAGGCTTTTCCCTGGCGGACTGATAATAGGCAGCCAGTTTCTGTGCAAGCTCCCCATAATTGAAATTCGGAACTTTGTTGTTAACACTGACTTCCAGAATGCAGGTATCGCTTTCCGTCATTAGATTCAATCCATAGGTAAAATCAAGGTCGCCCTTGTTGAATTTTATTCTATGGCCTGTTTCGTCATGAAAACGTTTCAGTTCCTCAGGAACCTGGATATCGGGATTCTCAGTTTTTTTCTCGGAAGTGATGTAATAATCGCTGACACTCAAGTACCATTGATCGATAATCGCTTCCAGGGAGCCGTCTATAAGTTCAGCAGTTTTGGTGGGAATTTTCCTGTTTCCAGACAATCGCGTAGTCCTCGGTTATATTTAATTGTGGATTTCAACAAACCTTTTTAATAACCGTCTAGTTTATCACGAATATAGAATTTTTAAGGAAAAAACCTCATCAAAGATTCTCTCACTTTACACGGTTTTTCCATGGTGCCGGATCTGTATCCCAGATATCTGTCACGGATTCAATTGACAGTATCTTTTCTATCAGGGATAATTCCGATCGTTCAGACACGTGTGGGCGGTTAGCTCAGCTGGGAGAGCGCCGCGTTCGCAATGCGGAGGTCGAGGGTTCGATCCCCTTACCGTCCACCAATAATGACAGGGGTTTGAGCATTTCGGCATACTTCAAATTTCCTTCCCTAAATGTACAGTAAGCGCAGCGCCGACCAATAAAAAGCCGTCCGAAGTGCGGCTTTTTTTGTAGCTTAACCGTGTCTTTACTCCTACGGTATTTGTTCGTTGTGATGAAAGAAAAAACAATTCCCATTGGGTAGCTTGGATCCTCCTTTCCTTGAAAACCAGCACGCATCACTTCGTCATATTCCCCCAAATCGATACTGTTGCCATGAGCTGAATGTGCAGAAATTGGACTGGGGTTTACTTCTATGATCCTACCTTGCTGGAAAAAAGAGAGCTGCCCAGGAAGGATTCAAGGGTAACAAAACATTGGCAGAATTGACAGGACAGATTTTCACACCTTGCAGCTGAAACAAGTAATCATCATCGTCTGCAACCAGGCTTGCTGCATGCGGAACCGTTTACTGGTGGAACGAGATCCGCCCCGCGCTCATCGGCAAGGATTTCCGCCAGGGTATTCGGGGTCTATACCCGATGCAATATAAACCCATCACCAAATTTGGTTCTGCGTTGTAGGGGCGAATATTCGAAATATTTCAGGATATTCAGGATTTATACTTCCCCGCCTTTTTGAATAATGACAGGGTCCGGAATTGGAATATTCAAACGGGGAAGCAGGGTGGATTCCATGGAGTAAACCGCTTCCAGGAGACTGGTACGTACTGTTTTGTTGCGTTCGATCGAAGTGCGTTCCTTTAGGGCCTTTAGGGCTTGTTCGGATTTAATGGAAGCCAGCGCACGAACCGAAGCCTGCCTTACGACGGACACGTCGTTCTTCAAATAATTGCAGATGTATGGAATCGCCCGTTCCTTTCCGGTCTGTGCCAGAGGAGTCAGTGCAATAAGGGCGTTCTCAGGATGACCTTCAATATATTTCAGTATTTCGCCAAATGCCTCATAGGCGCCAATTTTACCCAGCGCTTCTATAGCACATTCGGCATGAAAGGGACTTTTTATATCGTTTAATATCAGGGGAGTTGCGGAAGGAATTTTCAGATCACCCAATACGCGTATCAATCCCCACCGCACCCGATCGTTTTCTCCGGAATAGAGCTTTAAAATGGCTTTTATCTCGGATGCTTCGATTGTATCGACCATATTGCGAATGGTTGCAAGTCGTTCCCGTGTCGTCCCGGTTCTCATAACAAGAAACCAGGATTCAATCCGGTCTGTCTTATCACTCCATGTATCCACGGTTTCATCGGATGAAATATTAATATCCTGTTGATTGATTTCAGTCCCGCTGCCCATACACTTGAGGTCTTTGCACTTTTCGAGTTGTCGCTCCAGTAATCCGGCGTTTGCGAAGCGGTTTTCCGGCTGTATTGCGAGACATTTTTCCAGTATCGGTTGAAGCGAGCTGGGAAAATCAGGCATTATATGCTCCGGCCATGGAAATTTGCCGAGCGGAGGAAATCCCATCAACATCTCATAAAGTATTGCACCTAAAGCATATACATCAGATTTCTGATCGTTTATTTTTGAATCGTAGCGTTGTTCCGGAGCAAGATAGGCGATGGTGCCAAGAATTTCACCAGATTGTGTCAGCGCACCTTTCTCCACTGCAATACTTTTTGCAATTCCGAAATCGGAAATCACCGGATCCCCGGGACTCCTGAGCAGAATATTGGACGGTTTCAGGTTTCTATGTAAAACGCCCTTATCATGGGCATGCGCCATGGCGGAACAAATGCGCAGGAAGAGTTTCATGGCGGTTATGAAGTTGATTTTCTCCCGATCCAGAAGCTGCGCCAGGTTTCTCCCGTGCATATACTCCATCGAATAGAAATAGCAGTCTTCCAGGATACCGTTGTCAAAAATCTTTATAATGCCCGGGTGGAGAAGGCCACAAATCATTTCAATTTCACGCAGGAAACGGGTGTAATCCGAAGGAAAATTCATGACCCTTTTTTTCAGGATCTTATACGCTCTTTTCTGGCGGGACCTGGGATCAATGGCCAGATAGACATCCGACATTCTCCCGGAACCGATTTTCTCAACGAGATAAAAACTCCCGATTTTCTTTCTCAACATTCCCATTAGACGTTTCAGGATTAAAATTGTCGGGTGTCTTCCAAAGCTCCACCCGGTTCCTTCCTAGCGATTTGGAACGATAAAGGGCAACATACGCGTCTTCAAGCATTTGTTCAGAATCCGCATTCGAAGCGAGCTTGGAAGCCACGCCAAAACTTGCCGTAACATTTTCTTTCAGCCCCGAATCCCGGCCCACTTTGGATTCCAGGCGTTGCCGAATCCCTTCAGCTATTCTGATCGCTTCGTTTTGGTCCGTTTCGGGCAGTACGATAAGGAATTCGTCCGCACCGATCCGCCCCACTTTACCCCTCTGTTTAACCGAAAAGAGAATCAAGTCGGCGACGGTGCGGAGAATCCTGTCCCCTTTCTGATGTCCGTAAATATCATTTAAACTTTTAAATTTATCGATGTCGATCAGTACGACCGAAACCCAATGTCGATCCCGGATGTTAACCACTATTTCATCCTTAAGCATTCCGATTATGGTCGATTTATTATGCAGCGTGGTCAAACTGTCTACCGTCGCAAAACGATATATTTCATCGAAGAACCGTTTTTCAGCCAGATCCCTGTGCTCGTACTTTAATATAACCCTTCCCAGGATTATTTTATCTCCAGGCTTCAGAATAGTCTTTTTTATACGGGAATAATTTACTAATGTACCATTCTTACTATCAAGATCTTTAAGTACTACTTTAAAATTTGTGAACTCCGAATTTTTCAAGATATTTCGGCAGATTATCTGTAAATGCTTCCTGGATACAGCAGGATCTGCAATTACAATATCGCAGTCATTGCCGCGACCAAGCGTGAGTTGTCGATGCAGAAGGGGAATTTCTTTCCCGATGGAAGGACCCGAGAGGAATGTTAATGTAGGGATATATGAGGAAACGTCCCCGTGAATCGTACTTTTCTTAACCTTGTTATTTAATTTAGCAAGGATGGTTGCCTCTATGTTTGTTTTGGTTGAACAATTCTGCAATATTTTCAGCACTGGATCGCTCCCCCACTGACCCTTATTTTCTATTCTGTCAACCCTTGGTACTGATTCAGGGCGACCACTCCGTTCCTTGGACCGTTCGGAATCAGGTAAACTTCCTTGAAGTCATCCCGGCTCCATTTCCCCTTATTCTCCTGATTTGACACTACAATTACCCATTTAAATTATCGGCGAGCCGGGCTTAATCCTTTAAAATCGATATCCCTCATCAAATGGAAAGGTTTCCGCGGAAGCTGCTTCCGTTCGGGGTATTTTGAAAATGAGACGATTAGGAAACGGCAGTGCAGGGATTCAGAACAGTCAAATACAGTCCCAGAAGAATCTTCTGGCCTTAAACTGTTCTATAAAGCGGTCATTTATAACAATTTACTTGTAAGAATTCCGACGGAATGTTAAAAACACTCCATCGGGCGCCTAGCTCAGCTGGTAGAGCACTGCGATCACACCGCAGGGGTCACAGGTTCGAGTCCTGTGGCGCCCACCATGCTTCGCCCTTCGGGCTAGGCGTGGCACNNCCCTTTCCCATCCATAGTCAGCCGGCTATAAATCAATTAATCAATGAAACAACAGTCAGATTGATTATTGCGGTCGATTTGTCAGGCGTAGCCCGGCCAATCTTCGATTCGGCCCGGGCGAAGACTTAAGGCAGGCTTGTCTGCTGAAGCTTAAGCGAAGACGGATTATTTCTCCATTTCATTCAGGACATGCAGAACGGTGTGTAATTTTTTCCTCCAGAGAGGTTCTTCCCTGCAGCGGGCAACCCTGTCTTTCCCCCTCAACCGAACCAGATCTCCCTTTGCTACGGCTGAACCAGTAAAGTGACGAAAGTTGTCTGAATCGGAAAGATGGCCGGAGATCGAAGAAATACCGTCATCCTCTTTCGTCTCTCTCCGGGCAGGAAATACTTCTGTTACGCTCCTTTCGAGTAATGCGATCCTTTCTTCACTATGCAATGCTTCATGATAAAGGTCGTTGAGTTCCAGATTTCTCTGTCGCAACTGGTGTTCCAGCATATTTACATGCTGGTCCGACCCAACCATTGCCTCTCGCGTATCCTGCACTTCCCTTTCTTTCCTCCTTAAATCTTCCCGCAATGCCGTATTGCTCTGCGTGAGGCGTTGAATTATTCTCGTTCTGTTGAAGAAAATCGCATGAAGGGAGAAACCCAGAAGGCCGAAGAAAAACGCAACCGCTAAGAATATCAGGTAATTCATACCTTCTCCCCTGCAGCCAGTAATTTATTGTGACACAGGATATTTTGGTGTTTTAATGTCCAGATTTAAACACAGATTTCCTTATCGTTCGAGTAGTTTTATAACTATTCCGTTGTATTCCTCTTATTAATTCAGTCATTTGAGGTAAAATAGTTTTCTCAAATCCGCCTTTTTCACAGGATCTCACGGTGATTTGGCTTTGCAGCGTGAATACAGACTATTTTAGGGCACGAGAGTGAACATGGAATATCAGTTTCCCTGCATTCTTGAGGTTTTGCCGAGGAACGTGAAAAATCGAGGCAATTTGAGCAACACGAAGATTACGGTTACATCAATAACTTCCGAGAAGAAGTGAGATAACCTGTAGGATACGAGCTGTCGAAAGGGAAAAGTGAATGACGATTGATACAATCGCACATTATGAACTTCTCAAAGAGATTGGCTCAGGTGGAATGGGCGTTGTATACAGGGCGCGGGATACTAAACTTGGCCGTGAAGTAGCCTTAAAACTCCTGCCTGAAAAACTGGCCGAAAACACCGCTTATCTTCAAAGATTCCAACGGGAAGCGCGGGCGGCTTCCGCGCTCAATCACCCCAACATCTGCACCATCTTCGAAATAGGAGAGCATCAGGGCCGACATTATATCGCCATGGAACTCCTGGAGGGAAATACGCTGCGGAGTTTGATGCGGGGGAAGCCTCTCCCTCCCGATCAAGTTATCCGTATCGCACTGCAAATCGCGGAAGCGCTTGTCGCGGCACATTCAAAAGGCATTGTCCACCGCGACATCAAACCTGCCAATATATTCATGACTCAGCGGGGACACATTAAAATATTGGATTTCGGCCTGGCGAAATGGGCGACTCCCAATCCCGATCTTCCTGAATCCAAACCGGATCAAACATATTTACAATCGGGTGAAATTACATCCGAATACGTAAGCGCCCCTCAGGTTACCATAGGTACGGTGCCCTATATGTCGCCCGAACAGGTTTTGGGCGAAGATCTGGACATAAGGACGGACCTTTTTTCACTGGGCACTCTGCTCTTTGAGCTTTTGACCGGCACCGCAGCTTTTAAAGGCACCCATCCACCGGTACTCTTTCAGGAGATTTTGACAAAAAATCCCATCCCTTCCATGAAGTTGAACAAGGAGATTACTCCCAAGCTTGAGGATATTGTTTCCAGATTGATGGAAAAGGATCGTGAACTTCGGTACCAGACAGCGGCCGATTTATGCGCCGACCTGAAGCGTCTGAGACGGGATATGGAAGTTCAACGCTCCATTCCGGGGATTCAGACTGTAGACACAAAACGTTCCTGGCATCCTGAAAGCATGCGGTATGCACGAACGGTTTCCCCCGCGCATGAAATTATCAAGCTTAGGGAGATTAAACTTTTCCGCGCATTGCGAAAGCCGAAAGCCATTATGGCCTCGGCGGCCGTTTTCGTTCTGCTTCTTGCCGGCATATTGATATTTTCATGGGGTGGTTCCAACTATTATCCCTGCATTCAGCTCCTGGATTTTGAAGGGGGATCCGGAACCGTTGAGGCGCAGATGGTTGGATTTGTTCTTAAAAGAATACTGTCCCAATTCCCGGAAGTAACGGTAGTAGACAGTGAGGAATTCAAACATCTTATAACGATTGAAAAGAATCGCGATCAGGAAGAGAGATCGAAGAAATACGGTTTGTCGAAACTACAGGACCTTTTAAACTGGCGAAAAGAGATCCGAGAGCCGGCCATGATTGTTTCTGCGGAAGTAAACGATTCTCTCGGTCTTCTGGAGTTGATCCTGACATGCAAAATCAGGGGAGAGAATGAAGTACTTAGAAAACAGCTCCGCGGAGTGGATGAATTTCTGAACAAAGGAATCGATGAATTGATCCATGATCTCCTGCAACGCTACGATTCTAAACTTGCAGAAAAGCATATAACGGGCAGGCAACCCGATTACCGACGTGCAGTGCAGCTCCTCTCATCCAGTTGGGATGCGCTGCGACATTATTACGAAGGAGCCCGCGCCTGGGAGCGGCTTGACATGAATACTTCAGAGCGCGAACTTCGGGCGGCACTGGAAATCGATCCCAATTTTGCCGACGCCCATCGCATACTGGGGGAAGTGCGCGTTTTCCAGAATCAGTGGGATGCCGCGCAGTCTGAAATACTGGAAGCGCGCAAGGAAGCCAGAGCACTTACCGAGGTGGATCAACTGCGTGTCGAAGCCCTGCTTGCCAGGGTTTTCGGCAAGCCATTTGATGAAAGACTTTACCTGCAAAAACTGATCGACCTCCAGCCATATAAGAAGGAGTACCTGTACGAGTTGGCGGAGTCCTATTTCCACACGGCGGACATCGAAGACGCCATCATAAAATATCGTGACGCAATAAGCCTCAATAACGAATACGAAAAGGCATACAACCATCTTGCCTATTGTTATGCTTGGCTGGGTGATCACCAGAGGGCGCTGGAAGCCTGTAAGCGTTATCTGGAACTGGACGCGTCGGCCAACGCCTATGACAGTATGGGAGACATATACATGCAGTCGGGTAATTACGCTAAGGCCGAGGAAATGAAGCTGAAGGCGATTGAACTCGATCCGCAAATATACTATGCCAGCCGTATCCTGGCATATATCGACATACTGCGCGGACATCATCAAACCGCTGAAAACAGGTTATTATCGCTGTTGCCCTCCACCGATGACAATATACAAAGAGCGCAATATTATGCTGCCCTGGCTTTTTTATATTACAGAAAAGGAGACTTACAGCGCGGTCAGGATATGTGCGGGCTTGGATTGAAGCTACTCGGATCGTTTCAGAATGATGCCCCTATTGACGAATTAATCTGGATGAGTGGTCTCATAGAACTCAAAAGAAAAAACCTTCCCGCTGCCCGGCAATCATTGAAACAGTTAAGCGAAATCCTGGAGATCAATGCCATTAACAACCAGACCTACAAACCAGCCCTTAAATATTACCTGCACCTTTCGGCTTTTATCTTTGCGCTGGAGGGTAAGGTAAAAGAGGCAAATGAAAAAATTGAGGATCTCGAATGGATAAAAGAAAAACTGGGATACTGGAGCACGGCGTACGATTACGCTTTCTTTTTTGACGCCATCGGCCAGATACATGAGGTATTGAACCAATTGGAAGATGCTGAAAATGCCTACCGTGAAGCCCTGTCCTATAATCCCCACTACGCACTTGCACGTTTTCACTTGTCCCTGCTGCTGAACGGTAGGGGGAACCATGAAGATTCCCTGCGTGAAATGGAACTGTTTCTTG
>DKBB01000089.1:219-8667 GCA_002451015.1 Acidobacteria bacterium UBA6911 | reverse complement strand
CGTGGAGCCGGAATGGGTTCTGCGCGATGTCCTGAGAGACCAACTGGGTCTCCTCTCAATAAAAGACATGTGCAACGGGCACGGGGCCTGCGGGTCCTGCACGGTGATTCTGGACGGAAGGCCCGTCCTCTCATGCATGACGCTCGCTATAGAATGCGACGGCGTAACGATAGAAACAGCGGAGCACGTGGCCGCCGTCAATCCCAAACTAATCGAGGCATATGTCCTGAACCATGCCATGCAGTGTGGTTACTGCACACCGGGATTTGTCGTCACGGCCAAAGCCCTGATCGATCGTATTCCCGAACCTGCCGAGAAGGATATCCGGAGCGCTCTCGGCGGCAACATCTGCCGCTGCGGCACCTATCCGCAGCACATCCTGGCGGTACAGGAGGCGACGACAGGGGAAAGTGAATAAAGGGGGGGATGGATTCATGGCGGAAGAATACAAACCGTGGCTATGGAAAGTACCTGAAGGCGGCGTAATCGGGAAACGCCGGGTGCGGCGAATCGATGCCTATGAAAAGGCAAGCGGGAAAGCGGTCTATGTCCGGGACATTTACCGTCCCGGGATGCTTTACGCAAAGCTTTACCTGTCGCCATATGCGCATGCGAGGATTAAAAAAATGGATACGGGCAGGGCCGAAAGCCTACGGGGCGTCCGAGCCGTATTCCGGTACGATGATCCGGAGGAGATAAAGATCAAATCGCCCGGCGGTTCAGGCAATTTCAGGGCTTTCGGGAGTTTCAGCGCGGACGATCTGCTCCCGGACACGGCGCATTATTTCGGGCAGCCGGTGGGCGCCATGGTGGTTGCCGACAGCGAATCGATCTGCGACCGTGCCCTGAGGATGATCGAACTGGGATGGGAGGAACTGCCTTTCATTATCGACTGGGACGAAGCATTGAAACCGGGTGCGCCCATACTTCGGCCGGATATCAGCCCAGACAATAACCTCAACAGGAAAAGGTCCCGGAACTACGGCGATGTCGACAATGGGTTGAAGGAATCCGGCAGGGTTATCGAATTCAGAATGACGGATGAAGAGGACAACGCCACCTGCGTGGAAGCCCATGCCTGCGTGGCGGAATGGCAGGGAGAGTACCTGGAGGTCTGGTTTCACGGGCAACAACCTCTCGGGGTATATACCAGCCTTGCCAATGCCGGGTATGCGTCCAAGGACAAAATTTCCGTTAACACGCCCTACATGGGGGCCCAGTTCGGCGGCCTCAACTGGTCCCGGTCTCTGGCAAACGCCGTAACATTTACGCACTACGCGGTCGCCGCGGCCAAACGGACGGGCCGGCCGGTTAAAGTGCTTTACGACGAAAGCCATTTCCATGGCGGCGAGGAGACAAACGGATCGTACGACTTCAAAGTCGGGTTCGAGGAAAATGGGAAAATTAATGCCGCTAAAATCGAGACCGTGTGGGCGCTGCAGTCCATGCACGCGACACTGGGCAAAATTCGCGAAGGCACCTCGATTCCGAACCTGTACGGCAGCGAAACCATTCCCTATCTAAGCAAGCCGGACAATCCCTGCGCCAAGGATGGCGGGGGAGCCTGTGCCGTTCCCAACATGGTGTTCAACCATGTGGCGGCGGAACTGAAGATGGACCCGACCGTGCTTGCAGTGGTCAACGACGGCTGTGAAGGCACGCCCATGGAGGAAATTACAAAGGAGAAAGCAGAACAGGGATTCAACCCGAATTTCGACAGCCTGAAAGAGTGTATATCCGTAGGGAAGAAAGCCGTCGACTGGGACAATAAATGGCACCAGCCCGGAACAAAGATCCTGCCCAATGGCAACTATCACGGACTTGGTTTTTTCTGGACCCTGGCCTGGAGCCACATGCCGGGACAGGTCAGCGTCGGCATGATGCTGCGCGACGACGGCACGTGCAATATCCTGTCACAGGCCAACGATATCGGTGTGAGCGGCCCGACGGCCTATGTCCAGGTTGTGGCGGACGAACTCGGATTCAAATACAGCGACGTAACCATGAGGCACGACAAGAACGTGCTGTTTATCGCGGCGGAGTCGGGCGGCTCCCTGGGCGGACAGCGAACCTATCCGGCCATGATCCGGGCCGCCAGGAAGCTGAAGAGAATCATCCTGGAACACGCGGTGAAAGCACCTGTGGGCATGTCGATGTTTATGGGCCCGGGAGGAGGGGGCGCGCAGCCGCTGTTTGCGGGCAAAAAGCCGGAGGAACTGGAAATAAGGGACAGCCTGGTTTTCGAAAAAGCCGATCCCGAAAGAAAAGTCAAAATCAGGGATGTGGTGGTTCCGTTTATGGGAATGCTGAATAACGGCTCGCCCTTTTTCGCCTGGGATTTTCCCCCCAGTGTCAGCTGGGCCCGGATGCACCCGACCGCCAGGCAGTGTTATTTCACGGAAGTCGAGGTCGATCCCGAAACCGGCATGGTGGATGTCACCAAACAGGTTGTTGTCAATGATGTCGGCAGGGCCATCAATCCCGATGCGATCAATGGCCAGCAGTATGGCGGTTCGTACATGGGATTGGGCCGGTCCGGCGCCGAGGCCGTTTACTACGATCCGCGGACCGGTGTGAAGCTCAACGGCAACCACGTGGGCTATGAGATTCTGACCATGAACGACCTGGGCCCCATCGACTGCCACATACTGGAATCGGGACTCGGCTACGGCGCTTACGGGCTATACGGCTGCAGTGAAAGCGGAACCGCCTGTACAACAACCGGTACGGGGCCCGCCGTGCATAACGCCATCGGGAAATGGATTGACGATTACCCCATTACTCCGGACAAAGTCCTTAAAGCTCTGGGCAGCCTATAGGAGAGCGTCAGAAAGACGCCCCGGATTTTTCCTTGCGGCATTGGATAAATTGACCTATATGTGAACTATAACGCGCTTGTATTTCATGATTATTGATTGCGGAGGGAGACATGAAGAGAAAGGTTCTACTTGGAAGTTTTCTACTTTTAACGATTGCCCTGATTGCGGTGGGTACAATCAGCAGTCAGCAGGAGCCGTCCATTACGGTCCTGAATCCGGCGATTTCCAGCCCGATGGTAGAACGGGTTCCGCTCGCGCCGCGTGCCGGGACCCTGGAAGGAAAAACCATTTACCTGGTCGACATGCAATGGGGCGGCCCCGATGCCGGCTACAGCGTCTTCGAGGAAATGCAGAAATGGTTTTCCAAAAATATGCCTTCGGTCAAGGTGGTGCTGAAAAGGACTCAAAACGGATGGATGGGAGACGATCCCGCGCTGCGGAAGGAAATAGTGGATAAGGGGGCAGCGGGGGCCGTCATTGGAATCGGCGGCTGACATGGGTGCGTATCGACCGTGAGTCGATTTGCACGCGGTTTGGAAGAATCCGGAATCCCTACCGTAGGATCCTCCGGCGTCAACGTCGTGAAGTTTCAGGACTATAACGTAAAATACGCAAACGGCATGCCCATCCGGTATGTCGCGTTTCCCTTTCCCGTCGCCGGCCAGCCCAAATCCGTGCACAAGGGCTATATTGAAGGGAAAGACCTGCGGAGCGGCAAGCCGATGATGCAGGCCATCATCGATGGGCTGACAAAACCGCTTACGGCAGAGGAAAAGAAATCGGGCATGCCCGCCGGAGCGGTTTCCGAACCGAGGCTCCTCAAACCGGATACGGAAGATAATCTGCGGCGCCTGTTCAAGGAGAGGGAGTGGACCGATTTCAATGCGATCATTCTTCCCACGGAGAAGAGAGTGGCCGCAATGCTCAAGGCAACCAGCCATAAGCCGGATGAAGTGATAAGCGGAGGATTCAGCTCCCGGAAAATGACCGTGGAAAAGGCTGCCGTGTACGCCGTAATGGCCGGCGCGAAACCGGAATATTTTCCAACCATCCTTGCAATCTGCAGCCAGGCGGGGTCTTTCGGCAATTCTACAAGTTCCGCCGCGAACATGATTCTCGTCAACGGTCCGATCCGCAGGGAACTTGGCATGAACGCGGGCATCGATGCGCTGGGCCCCTTTGCGGAAGCCAACTCGGTCCTGGGCCGGACCTTCACGATCGCGGGCAAGATTGTGGGGGATCTCCGTCTTGACACGGGCGCCTATTCCACGCTTGGAAGCACGATTCAGTACAACAATCTGTGTTTCGCGGAGAACGAGGAAGCCCTGCCCGAGGGATGGAACCCGCATCATGTGGAGATGGGCTTCAAGCGTACGGACAATGTGGTTACCATAGGCATGGGATGGAGCTACATATCGAGTGTGGGTGAATCGCAGCTGCAGCATCCGCCCCACATGCTGATCCGCGACTACATGCGATCCCTCGCCGGCATGGGGGCAGGCATCATTTTGGATCCGACCGTCGCCGGCCTGCTCAAAGACGCCCACGGCTTCAAGACAAAGGCGGAGCTGAGCAAATACCTGGCGGAGAACGTTCAGGTGGAAGTCGGCACTTTCTGGGGTAATGGCGTAAATACCACGGCAAGCATGCCGATGGGACTTCAGGGGCTGGAGCCGTTCGCGACCTGGATGAAGCTTCCGCCCGAAACGCTCATCAAACCCTTCAGGGATCCTGGGGCCATAAAAGTCGTCGTTGCAGGCGGCGGAATCCAGACCACCTGGTTTGTGACGGATTTCCGGTTGGGCAGGGGAATCCTGATCGACGACTGGAAATAGCAGCCTGTAAATGATGTTTCGTTCTGGATAAGGCGCCTTCAAATAAATAGAAGGTAAAGGAGGTCGTATGCTTCGAGTCCTTGCCATGCTTGTTTTGTTTGCCGGTATCGTTCCGGCCTCTGCGGGAAACGTTGCAGCCGCCGAATGCACGCGCGCCGGCCTTCAGGATGTCGTCGACCGGTACCTCGACGCCCTGAAGGAAGGCGACCCTTTGCTCATGCCTCTGGCACCGCAAGCGAAATACATCGAAAGCAGAAAGGAAATTCCGTTCGGCCAGGGCCTATGGCAGGCCCCCCTGGCGTTTGATTTCCAGCGCAGCCTGTTCGACGTCGACATCTGCGAGACTTTTTCGGAGATCATCGCCGCCAGCAGCAGTCATCCGTATGTCATCGGAACTCGCTTGAAAGTTGTTGAGGGGAAAGTAGTTGAAGTGGAAAGCCTGGTCAGTGACGACGATGACTGGCTTTTCGATGCGGACAACTACCTGAAGTATTCGTCGACGGAAAAATGGAACATCCTCCCTCCCGAGGCGCGCACCGATCGGCAGACCCTGATCCAGGTGGCAAGCGACTATTTCGATATATTCCAGGATTACTCCGCCTTTCCGAAGGTGCCCTGGGGCATCCCGTGCGTCCGCATCGAGGGCGGCATGTATACAAATCCCAACAACGATCCCGATCCTTCCTGTACCCGGGGTGTTCCAAAAGGGGGCGGCGTTCCGATGACGAACCGGCGCTATATCGTGGACGTCGATATGGGAACCGTCGTGGGCCAGATCGACTTCGGCGGCGCTGAAGGTTTGCCCGACGCCCACACGTTCCGGCTGGAAAACGGCAAACTCCGTTACGTACACGTGATCACTCTGTGTCCCAACGGCTGCCCTAAAATTCCACCGCCGAAAGAATAGTCCATTTTTCAATTGCTTTTAGAATGCAATAAGTATGAAGAGCCATTGAGAATTTGAAGCTGTAATAAAAAAACATTCCAACAACAGCTTTCAGTCGACTGCGCTTCGCGCAGCGGCTGAAGCTGAGGATTCAAAAGGGAAGAACGCATGATTAAGGATCGGATAATACATATGCGGGCAGTTGGATTCGTTCTTACGATATTGTTTATAGCATTTAGCGCTGCCCTCCCGGTATCGGCCCAGGTTTTTTCGGATCTCAATGCCGCGCTTGTGGACTACTCGAAGGCGGAACTTTTACCGGGCAAAGAATGCGAGGCATTGAACCGCTTCCAATCGCGCGAGACGGTTCAGATTAAAGCCGAAACGGTTCCCGCTACGCAAACAGCCCCAGCCTTCTGTAGGGTAGCCGGGTTGCTGGATCCTGAAATTGCTTTCGAGGTAAGCCTGCCCGCCCGGTGGAACGGCCGTTTTTACATGATCGGAAACGGCGGTCATGCAGGAGAGGCCCTGGATGACCCAATGCGTGTCTCGCAAATAACGGAGGCATTGAAGGTCGGATTTGCCGTCGCGCAGACGAACACGGGCCACGATGCGCGCAAGGAGCCGGGCGCATCTTTTGTGCTGAGCAATCCGCAGAAAGCCATCGACTACGCCTACCGCGCGGTGCATCTCACGGCCGTAACCGCCAAGAACATTACGAAGGACTATTACGGCAAGCCTGTTTCCTACGCCTATTGGAACTCCTGCTCCAACGGGGGACGCCAGGGCCTGATTGAGGCGCAACGCTATCCGGAGGACTTCGACGGCATTGTTGCGAACGCGCCGTGGCTGGACCAGACGGGTTTTACCATCGGCGCGATGTGGAACCAGAAGGCGCTCTCGGAAGCCCCGTTGACGGCGGAAAAGATGGTCCTGGTGGCGGACAGGGTCATGGCAAAGTGCGATGCCGTTGACGGGCTCGAAGACGGCCTGATCGACGACCCGCGCAATTGCGGCTTCGATCCGGTCCGGGACGTTCCGGCTTGCGGTAAAGATGCCGACGGACCGGACTGCCTCACGGCTGCTCAGGCGGAGGCTGTCGCAAAGGTCTATGGCGGCCCTGCCAGCAACGGCAAGCCTTTTTTCCCGGGATTCGAGCCTGGAAGTGAAGCCGTCATGAACCTGTTCGGCGGCGGCACGGGAAGCGGATGGATGAACGTGATCGTAAGCTCGCAGCCGGGTATGAATTCGGCCGATTTCGGCCTGGCGGAAAACACAATGCGCTACCTGGTTCACAAGCCGCCCAAGCCGGACTATGACTGCATGACGTTCGACTTTGATCGGGACATAAGCATGCTTGACGACTGGGGCAAGCTGGCGGACGCAAAGGACCCGGATCTTTCGGAGTTCAGGAAACAGGGGGGCAAGCTGCTCATGACCTACGGGTGGGCGGATGCGATCCTGCAGCCGATGATGGGAGTAAATTACTACGAACAGGCTGTAGCCGAGAACGGTCCGGACACAGGCGAATTCTTCCGCCTGTTTATGGTACCGGGCATGGCGCATTGCAGCGGAGGCACGGGACCGGACAGCCATGACCCGATGACGGCCGTCGTCAACTGGGTGGAAAAGGGGCAGGCCCCGGAATCGATGCAGGCGAAAAAGCTGGAAAACAACCGGGTTGTACGCACGCGGCCGCTTTGCCCATATCCGAAAGTAGCGCGATACTCCGGCCGGGGAAGCATCGATGACGCTTCCAACTTCCGTTGTGTGAAACCCTGATACCGTCCATGAACCCGCTTTTCTTGCAAGGTCTCGCTACAAGCCTTGTGTGATAAGCGGGGTAACTAAAGAAGCATAGAACATGAAAAGAATTCGATCCGGCAAACCGGACAGCTTTGGACTTTTATTGCCTGTGGTATTTCTGGTGTCCTTTATCTTTGCGGGATGTTCCGGCCCTGTCTTCAACATTTCGGCAGAGATTGCCGACTCTCCACGGGGGCGGGTATCGATCAATGAGGACTGGCGTTTTATCAAAGGCGATCCGGCAGGCAATCAGGCGGATCTTTCCTATGATGCCGTAAAGCCCTGGGTGCTGCCCTCCGGAAATGATTTCCTCGCCGACCCGGAGAAACGGGCCGTCCGCCCGGACGGCAATCCCGGAGAAGATGCGCCCTATATTACGACGGATTATGACGACGGTTCCTGGCGGCAGCTGGATTTGCCCCACGACTATGCCATCGAGGGCCCGTTTACCAATGAAGTCAGCGGCAGCATGGGACGGCTGCCTTCTCCGGGAGTCGTCTGGTACCGGAAGCGCCTGGACATCCCGGCCGGGGATGCCGGGAAATCCATCTTTCTCGATATCGACGGAGCCATGTCCTACAGCTGTGTATGGTTAAACGGCCGATTCGTCGGGGGGTGGCCCTTTGGATACACGTCCTATCGTCTTGACCTGACCCCGTACGTAAAGTTCGGCGACGATAATATTTTGGCAATCCGGCTGGACAATCCGGTTCCAAAAGATACCAACTGGCAATCGGGTTCCTCCCGATGGTATCCGGGAGCCGGGATCTATAGAAATGTGTGGCTTGTCAAAACGTCTCCCATCCATGTTGGCCAATGGGGTACCTTTATAACCACACCGGAGATTTCGGATACATCGGCGCGCGTCAACCTGGCCATTACCCTGGACAACGACTCGAAACAGGATGCGGACCTGACCGTGTCCACACACATATTCGAAATCGGCGGGCAGGATCAAAAGGTAGGCGGTGCGGTTGCATCCATTGAACCGGTTGCTGTGAAGGTCGAAGCCGGCCGGAGCGCCGTGATTGAAACAGGCACAAACCTTGCCTCCCCGAAGCTGTGGGGGACCGGTTTGCATCGTAAGCCGAATCGATATGTG
>DKBB01000089.1:0-145 GCA_002451015.1 Acidobacteria bacterium UBA6911 | reverse complement strand
GTTCGATGTCTGGCTGCGCGCGAAGACCGAGCTGGATTACCACCTGCTTTTCCCGGACTGGCATGAGCAGGACCTGCGGGCCCTGCTGCGCAGGGACCGCAACCATCCCTCCGTCATCATGTGGAGCATAGGCAACGAAGTCGGC
>DKBB01000023.1 GCA_002451015.1 Acidobacteria bacterium UBA6911 | reverse complement strand
TTTACCCATTCCGAAGGAGGCGACGAATTCGACAGAAACAAAAAGTTTCCCCACGTTCCGCTCGACGATATTCAACTGCCCCTGCGATGCATCAAAAGACCGACCTATCCCGAAGACCTTGTCGGAACGGCAATCTATCTGGCAAGTGACGACAGCCAGCTGGTCACGGGACAGTTGATTATTCATGACGGCGGACTGTCTCTTCACTGATCCGCAGCACTCCCCGGCCGGGGCGAACCATGCTTCCGGTTGTGCAGGTTAAAAGTGCGGATTTAAATATACCGATGGATTTCGAAGCTTTCGGGGGATACCTCTGTGGATTTATCTTTTCGAAGGCGCCGGAATTCCTTGTTGAGCCACGCATGCGTCAGACCGTTTACACGGGCGTTTTTTTTCAGCCAGGACAACTCGCTGGCATGAATTTCCCTGTCTGTAATTGCCATCCTGATGGCATCGCGCAGGAAACATTTGGCGATTGCGGATTCGTCAAACAGGATCGGCTCATCGTTAATGTGCTTGTTTCGCAGCCGTTCGGCAATAGCGGTTTCGCAGAAGCGCTCGTCGAAATCCAGTATTTTCCCCAAGTGTAACATTAATTCGCGTTCTCTGGAGTCGACGATCCGGTCTCGTCCTATCAGGACAAGCAATCCCCTGTAGTATTTGCCGCGGTCAATCAAAGACGCTTTCATAAATAAATTTCCAGTTTGACGGTACTGACTGAAAGTATCATGTCTTCATGCCCGAGTCCAAGGCATCCTTTGAGTATTACGGGGAACAAGTTTATAGCAGGAGTTATGAGAATTTTATAATGATTCTGAAGAAAGGAAATTGTGCACGCATTCCTTAATCCCGGGGGATTTTATCTTTAGACGGAATAAATCCGATTTTGTGAAAAGGCCTGTAAACGGCAGTAACGATATTGCGCAAATGGGAATGGATCCTCTTGAGAAAGCGGAAGTACAGAACCAGAGCTGCGGTTGATCTGCGGGTAAGGGATTCGTTTTCCTCTTTTATATAGCCGAGCGCGATCTTGTCGCAGAGGGGATTGACCCAGATGTATTCCTTAATCAACGCTTCCGCCGCCACGGCATCGCTGTTTTCCAGGACATATCTTGTCCGGTCGAAGGAGTTCTCTACGGCCGATTCGATCATCCTTAAATCCTCCTCCGAATCGCCGGCATTGAGCTTGGCTTTATGGCTTTCAGCCAGCTCGACAATATTCTTGGAATAGTCTCCGATGCGCTCCAGGTCGATAATAATGCCGATCAGCCTCAACGCGGAGGGAAGGTTCATGACACCCGTCACGGACAGGTATTGCAGCACTTCCCGCCGGACCTCACGCTCGAATCGGTTGATCTTCTTGTCCTGCTCGTAAACGCTGGTGTCGAGCTCAACCGTATTTGTTTCACGCAGAGTCCTCCTGGCTTTGAGAAACATATCCTTATTGATGTCCAGCATTTCATAGGACCGGGCGAACGCGTTATCCAGTTTGCTGTCTTTGCTAAAAATCGCCAGAAGTTCTTTCAGCATCGGGATATCCTAATTGAGAGTGATGATTACAATTAATGGTATAACATAAAACATTACAAGGACAAAAATTATAGGGATCAGTTTATTTTTAACTGCCCGTTCCGCAAATCTTTCAGCGATAAATAACGGTACTTCCTTCAGGGGCCACCAGATTGCCATGCCGGATATATTGAACATTAAATGAGCAAAAGCCACGACGACGGCATTGGCGTTGGCCGTTACCAGCGAAGCAAGGATCGCCGTAACGGTTGTTCCCACGTTCGCTCCGAGGGTATACGGGAAAATCTGGCGCAAGGTCAGGATCCCGGCTCCGGCCAATGGGATTACCAGGCTTGTGGTTATGGAACTGCTCTGGGCCAGTGTGGTCATAATCAGCCCGACACAGAAAGCCCGGAACTGGTTTTTAAACAGGATTTTATCAAACCAGGCGCCTGTTTTGGCCACAACCAGGATCCTCAGGACCTGTACAATCTGCCTCAATGCCAGAAACAGAAGAACGAGAGCGAGAATAAGCAGAATCCAGGGATAGTTTATAAGGTCACACAGAAATGAAATTACCGGCTTGGTAATGGCTTTGAGCGGATTGAAAAGGGTCAGTCCGCCCGCGTTCTGAAAAAGAACTTCAAGGTCTTGGGATATGTGCCCCAGAAAGTTCGTAAAATATTGCAGGGGAAACAGTACCAGGACCGTCAGGAAGTTGAAAAAATCATGGACAATGGAAGCGGCAAAGGATCGGCGGAACTCAACGGACCGGTTGAGATGCGCCAGCGAAACAAGAATGTTGGTCACGGAGGTGCCGATATTGGCGCCCATGATGATGGGAATGGCATTGGCGACCGTCAGCGCGTTGCTTCCCACAAGTCCGACCACAATAGAGGTTGTTGTGGAAGAACTCTGGATTATGGACGTAGCCAGGATGCCGATGAAGAGGCCGACCAGGGGATTCGATGTGCTCGCAATCAGGGCTTCTGCGAAACCTTTGCCGAACATCTTCATGGAGCTTCCCATCAGGTCGATGCTGAGCAGGAAGAGGTAAAGAAACACCAGGAGAAGCGAAACCTGTAAAAGTGTATGGAATAAAGGTTTATGGGGTACTATCTTCGACATTATTCTCCACTGTTCGACGTTTGCCCGAATAAAATGAGCGCTATACCTTTATTCGTTATGCCCTTGGGGGTCAATACTAAATATCCGATTTTCTCAACTTTTTGCATCCATGCAATACAGGAACCGTGGCAATTGCAGGAGTCCGGAGGGCTGGAGAGGTGTCTTTTCAGGCAGCAGGGACGGACTGTTTCCCATTTCTTTTCAGACTGTTTTATAGTCTGACGGTCGCTCTATAGGAACACATGTCTCCCCGATAGTAGATATGCGTCAGGGTTGACGGCCGTTTCTGGGAATCGAAAAAGATGTTTTCGATAAAAAACAGGGGACTCCCGAATCCAATTTTCAGAACTCTGGACAGATCGATATCTGAAATGGACGTCTTGATGCACTCCTCCATTCTTGTCAATTTGAGCCTGGAGGTCTGTTCGAATAATTCCTGGAATTTATAGGCTTCGGCTTTCTTTCGTGTTATTCCTCTGCATAAACGGGCTTCTGCGTAATGCAGGTAGTACCCGACGGGAATACCCGCATGCTTGCGGATTTTTTTGACACAAAGAACCTTCTGTTTTTCCTTCAGCAACAGGATTTCCCGAACATGGGGCGGGCACGGTACGGTTGTCAGGTCGAGAACCTCGGAATCCATGATTTCTTTATCGAGGGAGTCGATGAACCGGCGAAACGTGCCGCCCAGTTCGAAGGTAAGAATGTTCGATTCCGGTTTGCTGACCGAAGTGCCGATACCTCGCCTGCGCTGGATGAAACCTTGCCGGGCCAGTATTTCCAGAGCTTTGCGTATGGTTATGGCGCTGACTTTGAACTCTTTTTCCAATTGTTCCGATGCCGGGAGAACCTCTCCGTTGCCGTATTCGTCGGCCAGGATTCGTCTTCGGATCGTTGCAGCGACCTGTATATAGTAGGGGATATTCATGCAGGGCCTTTCCCGGGAACAGTCCGTCCGGATGTGTGGCTAAACGCGAATTCGTTAACGATAA
The DNA here is from genome assembly GCA_002451015.1 of Acidobacteria bacterium UBA6911. Taxonomy (GTDB): domain Bacteria; phylum Acidobacteriota; class UBA6911; order UBA6911; family UBA6911; genus UBA6911. The sequence goes on along the minus strand of DKBB01000023.1, from coordinate 12,209 downwards.
TTAATAAATGTATACTAATATACATTGAATGGGTCAACCCCTTATCGGGTTATCCGGGATCATAACTGTGTTATCAAGGGGTCTGTAGCTGCGAATACCGCTTCCGTAAGCGGAACAGCAGACCTTTGCTGATTAAAAAAAGGAGAAATAAATGGGCAAGGCGAATGGAAAGGTTTGCCTGGTTCTTCTTCTTCTGATCGGAGTGTTCCTGGCATCCTGTACAAAATCTCCGGAAGAAGCGGAGCAGGAAAGGATTCATGCACTCATTGAAAAAATGACATTGGAAGAAAAGGCGAGCCTGGTTGTCGGCACCGGAATGAATTTGCCGGGAACGGAGGGAGAAAATGAGGCTACACTGACCGATAAACTTGTACCCGGGGCTGCCGGGACAACGTCCGATTTGCCCCATTTAGGTATTACGCCCATGGTGCTGGCCGATGGGCCGGCGGGATTGAGGGTCAGCCCGACGAGGGAGGAGGACACTGCGACGTATTATTGCACCGCCTTCCCGATTGCAACCCTGCTGGCTTCAAGCTGGGATACGGAACTGGTATACAGGGTCGGACAGGCGTTCGGCAGCGAGGTGCTTGAATACGGCGCCGATATCCTTCTGGCCCCGGCGCTGAATCTCCATCGCAATCCCCTCTGCGGCAGGAATTTCGAGTATTATTCCGAGGATCCGCTGGTGACCGGGAAAATGACCGCAGCCATGGTTCTCGGGGTCCAGTCGCAGAATGTCGGTACCTCCATCAAGCATTTTGCCGCCAATAACCAGGAAACGAACCGCTTTACGGTCGATACGATCGTCAGTGAGCGGGCCCTGCGCGAACTTTACCTGGAGGGCTTCCGCATTGCCGTGCAAGAGGCGCAGCCATGGAGTGTCATGTCGTCCTACAACAAAATCAACGGGACCTATGCCAGCCAAAGCTATGATCTTTTGACCAGGGTGTTGCGCGAGGACTGGGGATTCCGGGGATTTGTCATGACCGACTGGCTGGCGGGAGATGATTCGGTTGCCCAGGTGGAAGCCGGCAACGACCTGCTCATGCCCGGCAACTCCAGTCAGAAGGAAAATATTATTGCCGCCGTGCGCGAAGGGCGTCTCGATGAAGGCGTGCTGGATCGGAACGTTGGTCGAATACTGCATATAATGATCAAGAGCCCCCGATATAAACAATATTCCTATTCCAACAAGCCGGACCTCCAGGCCCATGCCCTTATCGCCCGTCAGGCCGGGGCTGAAGGCATGGTGCTGTTGAAAAACGAAGGAGGGGCTCTTCCGTTTGCCGGGGGCATCAAAAAAATCGCTGCATTCGGAAATACTTCCTATGAAATTGTTACCGGCGGGACCGGCAGCGGCGACGTGAATGAAGCGTACAGCGTAGCCCTGATAGAGGGATTGGAAAATGCCGGGTATTCCGTTCTTGATTCCCTGAAGGATGCCTATGCCGCCTATTTGAAGAACGCGAAAGAAAAGCAGCCGGTGGATGACAGCCCCCTGGCCCGATTTATGCCCAAACCGCGTATTGAAGAGATGGCAGTCCGGTCCGATCTGGCTAGGAAATCAGCCGTGGAAGCGGATATGGCTATGATTACGGTCGGCAGGAATTCCGGTGAATTCGAAGACCGGAAGGAAGAAGCCGACTTCTACCTGACCGAAAGAGAGAAGGCCCTGATTCGGACCGTTTCAAAAACTTTTCGGGATAAAGGCAAAATAACCGTGGTTGTCCTGAATGTCGGAGGCGTGATCGAGACGGCCGGCTGGAGGGACGATCCGGATGCCATCCTGCTTGCGTGGCAACCCGGGCAGGAAGCCGGCAATTCCATTGTCGATGTTCTCAGCGGCAAGGTCAATCCGTCCGGAAAGCTTGTCGATTCCTTCCCGTTATCCTATTCGGATGTGCCTTCTGCTCCTAATTTCCCCGGAATTGTTCTGGAATCCGAATCGGGTGAGGATTTAGCGGGAGACAGCGGGCGTGATGTGACGGGTCTGGCAAGCAATGCGGCGGAGGTCGTTTACGAAGAGGATATTTATGTCGGCTACCGCTACTACAACAGCTTCGATAAAGACGTCGCCTATGAATTCGGTTATGGCCTGTCCTATACGCAGTTCGAATACAACCATCTGAAACTCGGTTCCGAAGAATTCAAGGATACAATATCGATTTCCTTTGATGTGAAGAATATCGGCCGGACTGCAGGGAAAGAAGTGGTTCAGGTTTATCTGAGCGCCCCGGCAGAAAAACTGGATAAACCCCGGGAAGAACTCGCCGCGTTTGCAAAAACCGGCCTTCTGGAGCCGGGGCAAAGCCGGACGCTGAGTTTTGAGCTAAATCCGAGAGACCTGGCTTCCTTCGATACCGCTTCGTCGAGTTGGGTGGCGGAAGCGGGGCATTACGAAGTGAAGGTCGGCGCCTCGTCCAGAGACATCAGACAGGCCGCCTCGTTCTCGCTGGTTGAAGAGATTGTGGTCAAGAAAGTGAATAAAGCGCTTTCTCCGCAGCGGGAGATCAAACACCTGTATCAATAAAATGTTCGGAAAATCGTAGGGGCGAACCTTCCACCCTCGCCCCTGGCCGAATCGAAGATTCGGCTGGGTTTCAGGCTTCGCCCTGCGGGCTACGCCTGACAAGTCGGCGGACAAATTGGTGTTCGCCCTTTTTCCTATCAGCATAATTCTTTCTTATCTCGATTAATCCCCGGACAATACTTCCTTCCAGAAAGCGACCTTGTCCCGATCCGCGACCGGCATCGCACCCATCCGGGCTCCGAGTTGCATTGTTGTTGTTGCAGTCGAACTGAACGGAGTCCATTCCGGCAAGTCGGGACCGTTCGGATTGCCTGTCTTGGCAAAGTTGGTCCAGTAGGAGGACACCTGTTCCGCGACGGTACGATCGATGGCTTCCCAGGGTCGGTCGAAAATGTGTAGGTTGTTGAACACGTAGGGAAGTTCTCCGGAATGAAACGCTCCGAATTCCGGATGCTCCGGCCAGGGAATGGCCCGGTCGAAATAATAGGTGAATACCTGCCCGCTGACTTTGGTCTGCTCCGCGGCCCATAGATACAGGGAAACGCGGGCCCTGTCCCGGGCGCTCTCCTTCCGTAAATCAGGTACATCCATGTCCGAATCCGGCCGGTACAGGGAAAGGAACGTTTTTGCACGTTCCCTATAACGTTGACGTGCTTCTTTCTCATAAGCCGCAATCTTTGCCTCGGGGGGCGGGCCGAGGCTGCCGCCGGCGCCCATATCGTCGGCCGTGAATCCATTCATGACAGGCACCTGGCTCCTGACCCTGTCATCAGCCGGAAGGAACCGGTTGTCCAGGATGGGAGAAAAACGGGCTGTCGCAGGTCCCTCAAGCAGAGTTTCCGGAGACATGGCGCGCAGGTCCGCAATTGTGGCGGCGCCTTTGGCTTCGGCAAAATTTGTGCCTGCCTGCTCCGCCGATACCAGTGCATTGCCGCTGTCCCGTTGGCCGGGTGAGAAAAGTCCCGGGCCGCTATGGATAATGGCACGGGTGAAGAGGCCTTCCGCCAGGGGGGATTGCATCAGGTAGGCCACCGACATGGCGCCGGCCGACTGTCCGAAAAGTGTCACCTGCCCGGGATCTCCTCCGAATGCAGCGATGTTGTCATGAATCCACTGCAGCGCCGCTACCTGGTCCAAAAGCCCATAATTTCCGGAAGACCTGTTTTCGGATTCCTGCGTCAATTCCGGATGAGCGAGGAATCCAAGCGGTCCGACCCGGTAGTTGATGCCGACCAGCACGACGCCCTTTCGCGCCAGAGCTTCGCCGTCGTAAACGGCCACGGTGTTCGATCCTTCGGAGAACCCGCCGCCGTAAATGTAAACCATCACGGGACGCTTTTCGCCTTCCGCTTCCGCCCCGGTCCAGATATTAAGATAAAGGCAGTCTTCATCGGTTTCTCCCTGGTGCATGTATTCTTCCGTCCAGGGCAGACGGCTCCCCGCAAGATTCTGGGAGCAGGCGGGGGAAAACGTGTCCGCAGGACGGACGCCGGTCCAGGACTCCGGGGGCCGGGGTTCTTTCCATCGGAGTTCTCCGACGGGAGGAGCCGCGAAAGGGATGCCCTTGTATACCCTGATTGAAGGATCCGCTCCCAAGGCTCCGGACAGTAATCCCTGTTCAACACGTAACTCCAGGTTATTTCGGCCGCATGACGGGAAAAGAGCAACGCCGAGGATGATTATGGTCAGAGAAATGAATACTCCGAATCGTCTTTGCATGGAATCCTGCCTTTCATCCATAGTCCATATTTCACCAAGGATCTTGGTGAAATATGGACAGGTATTGATGGATTGCAGTGCCGCGAAATCCCGTGAGAATTAAAAAACCCGGGGATTGAGTTTAACATCAATCCCCGGGCCAGGGTATTTCTCGAATTAAAATAAGCTCGGAATAACTCCCCGCACCTATTTCTTATCCGTATCGGTATCCTCCGACAGGATCCATAAATCGGGATCTAATTCTGCGGAATCCGGCTTGATGGGCAGCGGAACCTGGAACGGGGTTTCCGGTCCATTGGCATAAAGTACTATGTTGGCTTTCTGATCCCCCGGAAACTTCAATGTGACAGGGAGCGGCATGAACCAGTTCTGGCCGGCATTTTTCTGGAAGATAGTCCCGGACATAACCGCTTTTCCGTCCTCCGCGGACTGGATACGGTATTCCATTTTATAGCTCGGAAGTTTCGCTTCGAATACCCACTGCCGGAAAAACCAGTCGAGATCTTTCAGGCCGAACCTTTTGGCGACAGAGGTGTTTACAAAATGCTCGTTGGCAACCTGCTGGAATTCTTCGGTGCTGGCTGCCCTGTTTTTGTAACGTTTTACAAAATCCTCCATCATCTTGAAGAAGGGATCCCCGTTTCCGGTTGAGGGATCGGTAAACAGGAAATGCAGCATGCGCAGAACAAGCGCACCCTTGTCGTAAACCAGGATTTGGTATCCGTTTCTCGACGAGCGCGAAACCAGGCGCCGGCCTAAAATCAATGGGCCCAGTTCGGCAACTTTTCCTTCCCCGACGCCCGTGGTCGTTAGTGGAGGATTTACCAGGATCCTTCGGGCACTTTTGACCAGTTCGAGCATCTCTTTCAGGCTGTCTCGCTCCCAGGTATAAAGCATTCCGGAGTATTCCGCGAATCCCTCGCTCAGCCACTGGTCGCGATAGGAGCGCCAGGCTACAATATGGCCCCACCATTGATGGGACGTTTCATGGGCGATAAACGAAAAGGCGGCTCTGTTGGCACGATCTGCATTCGGAATCACCAGCAGAGTAGGCAATCCCTGCCCGAAGTTGAAGGGATGGAATGTAGCCCTGAAGACTCCGTAGGGATAGGGGCCGAAAAATTCGTTGAAGTAGTTCAATGCATTGCCGAGTTCGGCCAGTATGAATTCTTCATTGATGGTAGCGTACGTGCTCGGAAGAGAATAGAATTCCAGTTCCAATTCCCCGAAGGCCAGTTTACGCTTTTCGGTATGGCGTTCCAGGTCGCCGGCTGCGAACGTCACGAATGAAATCGGCTGGTCGATCCTGTACTCGGTCAAACGCTCATTTTTGACACCCGGCCATTCTTCCTCACGGACCAGTTTCCCGACACTGACGACCGTGTGCCGTTTTCTATGGCGGAATGTCAGGTCATAGTTTGCACGCTTTAGATAGCCATGTCGCGGATACCAGCAGGTATTACTTTGAGGGTAGAAACCGTTCTCGATCCTTCGCTGGTTATCTATGAAATCCCCGGCCAGGGTGACGTCTATGCTGAATTTCTCACCTTTTCCCACAGGATTGGGAAGAAGAAAGGTGATGCCGGCTTCCCAGCCTTCCTGAATGAAGGGCAGATCCCGGCCCTTATACAGTGCGGATTCCACTCGCATGGATTTGTCCAGGCGCACGTCGTCGAACGTGCCCAGGTCTTCATTGATCTCCATGGGCAGGGCCCGCAGATTATCGATGGACGATTCGAAATCGATCCGCATCTTGGTTCGAAGCTCTTTCCTTGCCTCCCTCAGGTCGATTTCCATTGTGTAATGCAGCGGTGAAACCACGTCGAACTCGTCCGAGTAACTGGCGGTCCCTCTTTCAAAATTTTCTTCGGAATAGGTCGCAATCCAGAGATCGTTATAGTAGTTATAAGGGGCATATTTGAAAATGATGACTTTTTCCCCGCCATTGATCCCAAAGGTCGCACTGGGAATTCTCGCCTGGTAATCCGCGATGAAGGTGAACCGGTCCAGGGAACCCTTGTCAAACTGGGCCATGAAAAATCCGGGGGATTCATTGTTCTCCAGGGAAACCGCCAGCCGGGCCGAGATATTGGCGCCGGTTTCCTTCATCAATTGTGGTTCCAGTTCTTCGGCAAGTTCCGTTGCCTGGTCCGGAATGGCTGCAGCGTCATTCACGGTTTTCCCGATAATATCGAAAGTATCGTCCGTGAAGCGCAGGACGGCTGTTTTAAAGTCGGATTCGACGGAATTCCTGCCCAGGATTTTTATCAGGTTGTCTTCTTCGAATTTTATGGGAGGAGAAGATGCGTGAAACGTTCCCTGTCCGATGAAAACGGCCCCGGTCACCCGGCCGTTGATCGGGGCGGCAAAATAGAAATCTCCCGTAAACTCCATTTCAGCGCGGTCGCGCTTGAGTTTCAGTTTTTCCACTTTGGCCGTGCCTTGAAGCTTGAATTCCTTAAGCGCGTCGTAAAGCGACCGGTTTTCAAGCGGTGCCGTTTGTTGGGCGAAAAGCAGACCGGCTATTGGCAAAGACAAAACGCTCAGAACAATCGGCAGGAAATATCTGCGAACTCCGCTGAATTTATGCATTTCTTCCTCTCATATTTGTTCGACGAACCGATGCAGAAACGGTTCGTTGTTTTGCAGCTTTGATTTTCCAATAAGCCGTCCGGTATCTACGAGCACTTAGGAACAGGTGCATACGGCTCAGGGAATCAGTCTGTAAAAATCCTGCGCTGAATTTCTAATCAATGAGTGATGCAATCATAAATAAATCCGGGGTGAATGACTACTATAATTGGCAGAATTTCTTGCGATGGATATATGGTTTTCGAATGAATTATTAGATAGAGAAGGGATGGATATCGGCTTTGCTACAAGGGCGGTAATACTGCATGTCATTATTGATTTTTCTATAGTTTATACTGAATTGGCAAAGCCTTTACCCGCTTGTGTTTTATTCGGACTGAAGAATCCCATGGCAGGGCAGCCGATTTCTTTTTGTTTGCAGTATCGACATGCAAGCCTGCCGCGGATGTAACCGTTGCCTGCCGTTGTCAGGAACAATATCAGCAGGATTATCGCCAGAAGGATCCAGTCGAAATCGATCAGAATCAGCAGGATGCCGGTAAGGACCGGAACCAGGGAAACCAGCAGATCGGGCAATATCTTCACCCATGTGACTTTATTCTCAGTAAAATTTTGAGGGTTGCCCGGTTTGAAAAAAAGGCTGCAGAGTTTTCCCCTTACGAACGCGCATATTTTCCCATAGTAAAAACAATTTCTGCAGGAACTTCGGAGCAGCTTGATTTCCAGGACTAAAATATAGGCAAAATAAAGCAGACTCCATATCCAGCCCGCTTTGCGCATTACAATGATGCCCGAGGCATATAGAGCCAGTGTTGTTCCTACGGACAGGACTAGGGTGGAAGCAGGGTAGTTTTCATAATAGACGGAATTATTCATATGCCTCCCTGGAGAAGAAATCCGGGACCATGAATGTTTCCGGTCGGGAATTTTCGCCGGATGGCATCGACTGCAAAGCCTCTTTGCTAGTCGATGCCATCCGGCAATTATGGATCAGGGCGCGTTCTTCATGAAGCGCAGAAGATCGCTGTTCGTTGTCAGGACGAAGGTCGTTTGTGGATCGACCGTCTTTTCGTATGTCTCCAGGCTCTTCATGAAAGCATAGAAGGCCGGATCACGGTTGTAGGCTTCGGCATAAATCTTTGTCGCTTCTCCGTCGGCTTTTCCCCGTATCTCCTGGGCTTGCCGATACGCCTCGGACTGAATCCTTTTGAGGTCGCGCTCCCGTTCGCCCCGAATCCTTGCCGCTTCTCCCTGGCCCTCGGATCTGAAGCGTTCAGCGATCCGTTGGCGTTCGGCGATCATTCGGTCGAATACGTCTTTCTGAACGGACTCAATGTAGTTGATGCGTTTGAACTGGACATCGAGGAGTTCAATCCCCAACTCTTTTACTTTCTTCGATGCTTCTGTAAAAATTTCCTGGACGATTTGATCCCTGCCTTTATCGATCTCTTTCAGGATAACGGCTTCTTCCTCGGAATCTACCTGGATATCTTCGGGGGGACGATTAGTGCTTCGGATCATTTCCACTAGCTCATTTTTTGCAACGGAAGTGCGGGTTTCACCGTCGATAATGTCATCGAGTCGGGACTGGGCGCCCATTTCGTCCCTCAGGCGCTGGAAAAACAGGAGCGGATCGACGATACGCCAGCGTGCGTATGTATCTACCCAGATATATCTCTTGTCTTTTGTAGGTATCTCGTTTCGCTCCCCATCCCACGCCAGGAATCGCTTGTCGAAACGGTTGACGGTTTGAAAAAAGGGCACCTTGATTTTAAGGCCGGGAGTAATCACCGGGTCGCCCACAGGTTCTCCGAACTGTGTGATGATTACCTGTTCGGTTTCATTCACGACATAAAGAGAACTTGCCAATAGTATCAACACCACTAATGAAACAATGCCCAGGGCAATGGAACGTATATTCATTACTGAACCTCCCTTCTGCCGGATGAACCTGTAATGCCCTGCAACGATTCCAGGGGAAGCAGGGGCATCACACCCTTGGCATCGTTATCCAGGTAGAGTTTTCCTCCCAGTTTGGGGAGAATATTCTGCATGGTTTCCAGGTACATGCGTTGCCGGGTCACCTGGGGTGCAAGGCGATATTCCGCGTACAGTTCCTTGAAACGGGCTGCTTCCCCACGGGCGCTGTTGACGCGGTCCAGGGCGTAACCCTCTGCCTGAAGGACGGTTTGCTGGGCCTCCCCTTCCGCGCGCGGTATGACCTGGTTGTATTCGCCCAGAGCTTCGTTGATCAGGCGGTCCTTCTGCTGTTCCGCCTGGTTCACCTCGTTCCAGGAGGGTTGGACCGACTCGGGTGGATTGACATTCTGTAGGATGATCTGGTCAATCGTAAGCCCGTTTTCATACAACCTGCACAGTTCCTGCAGCTTGATCTTTGCGGTAGACTGGATCTCTTCACGACCGATTGTGAGTACTTCGGTGATGGTTCTGTCGCCCACAACAGCCCGTATGACGGCTTCATTCATGTCGCGAAAAGTGTCCTCCACGTCTCGTACCTTAAAAAGATACTCTTTAGGATTGTCAATCTTGTACTGAACCGTCCACTCCACGATGGCAACATTTAAATCTCCGCTCAGCATGGAGGATTCTTCCAGGAGATTGTAGGGTGAGTACCGGGTGCGCTGGGCTATCGCTTCAGTACGAAAGCCGAATTCCTGCTTCAATTGGCGCTGTACGGGGAGTTTTGTCACGCTTTCAATAAACGGTAATTTAAGCCGCAGTCCGGGGGCCGTTGTTTTCACATATTTCCCGAAGCGAAGCACGACACCAACCTCTTCCGGCTCGTTCTGATAAACGATATTGAACAGAAGTATTAAAGCTACGATGCCCAATAGAATCCATTGAATCGGCTTCTTTTTGATCTGGATCTTTTTCAGTGAGTCCATGTCAAAGACCTGGTCGGGTCCCTTTATGTCCATGAGATTCCCCCTTTATTCCTTGCCTTCAGGCATGATGCGGCTACCTGCAGGAGGAGAGAAGTAAGATTTGTCCCGTTACAGGGTGTAAAAAATAATCATATTGGAAGACGGTCTATATTATGCCTTATTTGTGCTGGGGAGTATACCGGCATATCTGTCCGGGCGATATCATTTATATAAAATAATATCGGTTCAAGTCATGGAGGGTCCATCTCGTCTGCCCGGCAATCCCCATCGATAATAATCTTCGAACCGGAAATCCGACAAAAATTACTCACATAGATGGGGAGAATTGTGTATCATTGCGCTTCGAACCCCGGAACAGGTAAGACTTATGTATTCGTTAGTCCGGACAGCCGCGGTTTTTTTTAGATTTATACGGTTATTCTAAACACTAAAAGGAGGGGAACAGTGCAACCGGTACATTTTATTTATCTCTGTCCTGCGGTAGCCATCCTTGCTCTGATTTACGCGTATATGAAAGCAGCTTGGGTGAAAAAACAGGATGCGGGAACGGATCGCATGAAAGTAATCGGCGGATGGATCGCAGACGGTGCGATGGCTTTCCTGGGCCGCGAGTATAAAGTGCTTGTTATTTTTGTCATTGCAGTAGCTATTTTACTTGGCGTTTCCAACCAGATGGTTGGAGCCGATCAGAACACCAATGGACTGATTGCATTGTCCTTTGTCCTTGGCGCCTTCTGTTCCGGGCTGGCAGGCTTCTTCGGCATGAAGACCGCTACGGGAGCAAACATCCGCACGGCAAGCGCCGCCCGCAAAGGGCTCAATGAGGCCCTGCAGGTTGCTTTCAACGGCGGCTCCGTTATGGGGTTGTCCGTTGTCGGTCTTGCCCTGACCGGAATGGGGATGTTGTTTATTTTGTATACAAGCATTTATAAGGATGCGTTTACCGATACCGGCGCTATGACCCTGGTATTGAACATCCTTTCCGGGTTCTCCCTGGGTGCCTCTTCCATCGCACTGTTTGCCCGTGTCGGCGGCGGCATTTATACCAAGGCGGCTGATGTGGGCGCCGATCTTGTCGGTAAAGTCGAAGCCGGGATCCCGGAGGATCACCCCCTGAATCCTGCAACCATCGCGGATAATGTCGGGGACAATGTCGGCGATGTGGCCGGAATGGGCGCGGACCTGTTCGAATCCTATATCGGCGCCGTCATCTCATCCATGATTCTGGGCGCTGCATGGTTCGGAGGCTTGAAGGCGGTCGATCCCGATGCAGGGATGAATGGCGTCTATCTGCCGCTTGCTATCGCCGTGATCGGTATTGTCGCTTCGATCATCGGATTTTTCTTCGTGCGAACGAAGGAAGGCGGCAATCCGCAAACCGGTTTGAATATGGGAACCTTCGGTGCGGCCGCCCTCATGGTTATCGGAACCCTGATAGCGATTAAGATGCTGATGCCCGCTGAAGGAGTAACGGTTACGGATTTAATATCGGGTAATACGGAAACGTATACCTGGTGGGGAATTTCCATTGCCGTTATCGCCGGTCTTGTTGCCGGTGTTCTCGTTGGAGTACTGACCGAGTACTACACCGCCACCTTTAAGACACCCGTTGGAACGATCGTAGAAGCCTCTAAAACCGGTCCGGCGACTACGGTTATCCAGGGTATTGCTGTAGGTATGAACTCGACAACCTTTCCGGTTATCGTGATCAGTGCAGCCATTATCATGGCGTATTACTTTGCCGGTCTCTATGGGATCGCCCTGTCGGCTCTCGGAATGCTTTCCACGACCGCAATCCAGCTCGCAACCGATGCGTACGGCCCGATCGCGGATAACGCCGGTGGCGTTGCTGAAATGTCCCGGCTTGGCCGTGATATTCGCTCCCGCACCGACAAGCTGGATGCCGTGGGGAACACCACGGCCGCCATCGGGAAGGGATTTGCCATCGGCTCGGCTGCTCTCACCGCCTTAGCTCTGACGGCTGCATTTCTGACCAAGATGCAGGGCAAGGTAGATATCGATGCCGCCAACCCCTATGTTCTTGTGGGGCTGCTGATCGGCTGCATGCTGCCCTTCCGTTTTTCCGCCATGGCCATGGTTGCCGTGGGCAAGGCGGCCCAGGATATGATCCAGGAAGTGCGCCGCCAGTTCCGGGAGATTCCCGAACTGCGCCCGGCTCTTGAGGCGGCTCAGAAAGCCGAAGCCGAAGAGCGGGAACCCAACGAGGAAGAGCAGGCTGTTATTCAGGCGGCCGACGGAAAGGCCCAGTATACGCAGTGCGTGGAAATTTCAACCGCTGCCGCGATCAAGAAAATGATCGCTCCCGGATTGATGGCTGTTATCGTGCCCGTACTGATCGGTCTCTACGACGTCAATATGCTCGGCGGTCTGCTGATCGGAGTCACTATTTCCGGTGTCTGTCTGGCCATCTTCCAGTCCAATGCCGGCGGCGCCTGGGACAA
>DKBB01000111.1 GCA_002451015.1 Acidobacteria bacterium UBA6911 | reverse complement strand
ACCAGCAGTTTATGCGCCAGGGTCGGTTGGGCCCCGGCTATGGTTGAAAAAAGGTTCATGCTGGTGCGGTAAAAACTTTCAGGATCCTCCCGGAATCCTGTTGCGGACAGTTGTTTCATCAGGTCGGGATCCCGCCACAATCCTCCCGGTCCCCGGAAATCCGGGATGCCCGCCTCCGTGCTGATGCCTGCGCCGGAAAGGGCCGCGATCCGGTTGGCTTTTCGCATGAGGTTGATCGCTTCTTCGGTGTGATACATGGAATTCATAGCGTTGCCATTATAGCCTGACACCATTTGCTAGTGATGAAAAATCATTGATGGAGGCTTTTGAATGTTCACACGATCACGTGTTTCATTGATAAAAGTTCCAACTTACGGGGTGGAAAGACTATATACTACTAGTGTTATGTTTTTTCATTGCAATGGAGAACGGTTTTAGCGTGAGTAACCGGAACACAAAAATACTGGTTGTCGATGACGACGATGCTATGAGGGAAGTCCTGGAGTTGCGGCTCCGGGAGTGGGGATACAAAGTTATTCTGGCCCGGGACGGGAAAGAGGGTCAGAAGCAGGCCCAAACCGGCGATCCCGATATCGTGATCTCGGATGTGATTATGCCGCATCTATCCGGAATGGAGCTGCTGGGCGTTCTCAAATCAGGCAATCCTGCCCGACCGGTCATCCTCGTTACGGCTGAGGCCAGCATCCCTCAGGCCGTGGAAGCCATGATCCAGGGTGCCAAAAATTACATAGAAAAACCGATCGACTATTCAAAGCTCAAAACGCTGCTGGATGAGACAGAGCAGGAAATCGACCTGCACCGGGAATCCAGAAGGCTGGCTTCACGTCTCGAAAACCGGGCCGGCTTCGGCGAATTTGTCGGAACCAGCAAGCCGATGCGCGAAGTCTACGACCTTATATCCAGGGTCAGCAGCAGCGATGCGTCGGTCATTGTGACCGGGGAAAGCGGGACCGGGAAGGAACTGGTCGCCCGCACGATCCATGAACTCAGCCAGCGTTCCAAAAGCGCGTTCATTGCCGTCAATGCCGCTGCCATTCCAGAGAACCTCATGGAGAGCGAGATCTTCGGACATGAACGGGGGGCATTCACCGGTGCCACCGGTATACGGGCGGGCTGTTTCGAACTTGCAAATAACGGCACTCTTTTTCTGGATGAAATAGCCGAAATGCCTCCTGCCCTGCAGCCGAAGCTCCTGCGCGTTCTTGAAGACAGGCGTGTCCGGCGCGTCGGTGGCAGCCAGGAATTCCAGGTAGACGTACGGGTCCTGGCCGCTACGAACATGTCGCCTATGGAAGCCGTTGAAAAGGGGAAACTGCGGGAGGACCTGTTTTACAGGCTGAATGTTTTTACAGTCTCCCTGCCGCCGCTGCGTGAACGGATCAGCGATATCGAGCTGCTGGCGCAGGTTTTCCTGAAACAGTTCAATAGGAAACACAACCGCGAAGTGGAATCCTTCAGCGGCGAAACCCTGGAGTTGCTTAGGGCCTATACCTGGCCCGGAAATGTCCGCGAATTGAGAAACGTGCTTGAAAGGGCGGTAATTCTTTCCGAGGGTGCACGGATAGAACCCTCGCAACTGCCCGAATACGTCCTGATTCCGACGGCTTCGGATGTAGGGGGTACGATGAAAATCCCCGGAGGCGTTACCGCGGCACAGGCGGAGAAAGAGCTGATTCTGCGCACGCTGAAGGCAACCGGGAACAATAAGGCGGAAACGGCCCGACGCCTGGGCCTGGATGTGAAGACGATTCGGAACAAACTGAAGGGCTACGGGATTGGTTGAACGCTGTAAGATTTTGACTCCCAAGCATTGACGGTACAGCGATGAAGATAACGACGCGAATTATTGCCGGTTATGGCCTTTTCATTGTGGTCCTGGTTGGACTGGCCGTCTACCAGATTTTTACCGTCGATCAGATGCAGTCGATCAATCAAAAACTCAAAGACGTCAATTTTGATCATGCATTCGACATTCTCCTGACAATGCAGGATCTGGATTTAGTCCAGGAATTCACCGAAAAGTCTCTGCGCATAGCCGATCCCGACTACAGGAACCAGCTGGAAGAATATATAGAAACCTCCAATGGAAACCTGAAACAACTCAAGATCGATGCCATTTCTGAGCTGGAACTTATAGAGGTGGAGCGCCTGCAAGAACACTGGGACACCTTTTTAATTAACCTGGAACGGACCCAGCGGAACCTGACGACAGAAGGATTGCCGGAACTCCCCCAGTCCCTTAAAAACGACCTCGAGATGCTCCTGGGTCAAACCCGGAATATATACTATTCGGTGGCGCGTTCCATGTCCGTCAAGCTGGATGAATCGGCACAAACCAGCCGCACTGCCAAAATTGTGCTCGTGTCGATTACGGTTGCGGTGCTATCCGTTACCATGGTTGTCTCCCTGATCATCGTGCGCTCTATTTCAAAGCCTCTTGCCCACCTGACCGAAGGAACGAGAGCGATCATCGAAGGAAAATATTTCTATCGACTGGATACTTCGCGAAAAGATGAGTTCGCCCTGCTGGCGAAGGATTTCAATACGATGATCCGCCGGTTGAGCGAACTGGATGAATTGAAAAGGGATTTTATTTCCCATGTCTCCCACGAATTGAAATCGCCGTTGGCATCGATGCGTGAAACCGTTCAGCTCATGGTCGATGGGATCCCCGGACCTCTGACCGAGAAACAGAAAAGGTTGCTCGAGCTGAACCTCCAGAGCGGGGATCGCCTTACCTCCATGATTCGAAATCTCCTCGATCTTACCAAAATCGAAGCGGGGACGATGGAATACGAACTGGTATGGCAGGATCTTGTTTCACTCGTACACACAACAATCGCCGAACTTGAAGTCCGGGCTGAAGAAAAACAGGTTTGCATTGAAACGGCTCTGCCGGACACACCATTGGAAATAAAATGCGACAGGGACCGCATCGTACAGGTCATCGTGAACCTGTTGGGGAACGCGGTGAAGTTTTCTCCCGAGGGTGGTGTTGTTCAGGTCCGGCTGGAGGCTGTATCGGCAGTTCCGGACACAATGCCGCAAGTTTGGCACTCACTGGTAACGGTTCCTCCCTCAAAAGGATATTTCGTTCTGCTGTCGATTACGGATTCCGGCCCCGGGATCCTGGAGACGGATAAAATAAAGATTTTCGAAAAATTCCATCAGGTTAAAAAAGGCAAGAAGATTCCGGGACAGGGTGTGGGGTTGGGACTGGCAATCTGTCGGACTATCGTATCGGCTCATCAGGGAGCTGTGTGGGTGGAAGACGCTCCGGGAGGAGGCAGCTGCTTCCGCCTTCTGCTGAGTTCGGAACCTGGAGAGGAAGTCGCATCAAGGGCATCCCAGCCCATTTAGGGATCCCGGGGCGAATGGTGCCGTTATGTAAAAACATGTAATCCTTGCAGATTGCACCCTAAACGAATTACCATAGATAATTATAATTTGCGGCTGGAATTCCATGAGGAGAAACAGTCTTTTCTTTGTATTGTTCGGAATAATAATATCATGGGCATGCCATGATAAGATTATTGTTTATCCACCTCCC
>DKBB01000335.1 GCA_002451015.1 Acidobacteria bacterium UBA6911 | reverse complement strand
TTTCCGTTTTTTGGCGCCGCCTCTGTGCCCTCCGCCCGGCCTTTCCAGGGAAATCTGACACAGGACCTTGATTTGTTTAGAGATACTGAAATAATCGTTCCCTTTTTTCGTAGATAACAGGGAGGAGAGCTCTGCATCGACGGAATTTGTATGATATTCGAATTCCTAAAACTTTATAAAGCGGGCGAATTATGGATGCTGCTGTTGAACTTAAAAACGTAACGAAAACGTTCGGCCGGGTCACTGCGGTCCGGAACCTGGATCTTGTTATTCCCCATGAGGGGCTTTACGGTTTTATCGGTCCCAACGGTGCCGGGAAAACGACGGCCATCCGGTTGATCATGTCGATTCTTTTCCCGGATTCCGGGGACATTACGGTTTTGAATTACGCTTCCGCACTCGAAGCCAAGAACAGGATCGGCTATCTACCTGAAGAGCGGGGAGTTTACCGGAAAATGCGGGTCGGCGCTTTTCTGAACTATATGGGCAGATTGAAAGGTGTACGGGAACCGGATTTGAGCAGGGTAATAAAAACTTCCCTCGACCGTGTCGGTCTCGGCCGGATCGAAGGGAAACACTGCGAGGAACTTTCCAAGGGGATGCTCCAGAAGGTTCAGTTCGTTGCGGCCATCATTCATAAGCCGGACCTCCTGATACTGGATGAACCGTTCAGCGGTTTGGATCCCGTCAGTATGCGACTTCTGCGCGATATGGTGCTGGAGGAACACCGGCGCGGGGCGACGATTCTTTTTTCTACTCACGTCATGCCGCAGGCAGAGGAGATATGCCGGCATGTCGTGATGATCCACCAGGGCCGGAAAGTCATGGACCAGGTTCTTGCCAATATACTCAACCAGTACGATACTCGCACGATTGAATACGATCCTATCGATTCCGATGCGGATGTATCGGACCTCCTGCAATTGCCGGGAGTTGAGCGGGTGGATCGAAGCGAAACCGGCTATGCAATCCAGCTTGCAGACAATACGGACCCCGCGGAGGCGATGCACCGGATCATTGACGTGCACCCGCCCGCCCGCATAGAGTTGGCCCGTCCGCGCCTTGAAGATATTTTTATCCGCCTTGTCTCGACTGCAACCGATTCGGCCGAGGATCAAGAGAGGTTGAAAGCGAACCTGGCAAGCTCGAATGGAGGCGCAGATTCATGAGAAATATACTATTGGTAGCTAAGCGGGAATTCGTCGCCACCGTCGGAACACGTGCATTCCTTTTCGGGCTCCTGTTCCTGCCGGTGTTGATTGCCCTGTTTGCATGGATCGGCCCGCGACTGTTCAATCCCCAGGATTATCAATTGAAAGGAGAGATCATCGTCATCGATCCGACCGGACAGGTTCTCCCTGGATTGCGCGATGCCTACAATCCCGAAAAAATCAGGGAGCGCCGCGAACAGTTTATCAAAGAAGCCCTGGCCGAGGCGCCGCAACAGGTACAGGAGATGGCGGATAAGGTTCCAGCCGGGAATGCGGGCCTGAACCTGGCCCCGATTCCCGATCTCCGTATCCTGACGCGCCCTCCCGGTACGGACATTGAAAATGAGAAGGCCTGGCTGAACTATCAACCGAAAGACATGCCTCGTCTCGCCATTGCCGTGATTCATCCCAACGCGGTGGAACCGGCCGGCGACAGCCTGGAGTACGGCTCCTATGATTTCTACGTCTCTCCAAATCTTTCGGATATGGCCAGGAACGAAATCCAGCAGGGTTTGAAAGACGCCATTGTCAACGCCCGCCTCAATAAAAGTGCGCTCAACGGGACGCAAGTCTATTCTATCCTCGACGTTCCTTCCGTCCGCTCTGTGACGATAATGCAAACGGAGCAAAGACAGACGGTCCAGGGATTCAATACCATGCTGCCGTTGGCATTCGGCTTCCTGCTGTTGATGGGCGTCATGGGAGGGGGCGGACAACTGCTGACCACGATGGTTGAAGAGAAATCGAGCCGGGTTGTCGAGATCCTTCTTTCCGCCGTATCCCCGATAGAATTGATGGCGGGAAAGCTTTTGGGGCAGATGGGCGCCAGCATGATCGGCATGGGACTCTATATCCTGATGGGTGTCTTCCTGCTCTCGTCCTTCGCCATGGTCGGCCTTTTGGATTTTTCCCTGATATTTTATCTCCTGCTGTTTTTCGTGATCACCTACCTGGTGATGGGTTCCTTAATGATGGCGGTGGGTTCTGCGGTCAACGATATGAAGGAGGCGCAGGGCCTGTTGATGCCGCTGTCGATCACATTCATGATCCCGTGGATTCTCTGGTTCCCGATATCCCGCAGTCCAAACTCCGTATTGAGCGTTGTCATGAGTTTCATCCCTCCCATGAACACTTTCGCCATATTGATGCGTATGGCTTCCAGTTCCCCGCCTCCATGGTGGCAGGTGTGGCTTTCGATCCTGATCGGATTGGGCTCGGTCGTCGGGGCGGTGTGGCTCACGGCTAAAATATTCCGGATAGGCCTGCTCATGTTCGGCAAGCCGCCCAATTTCAGAACCCTTCTGCGATGGGTCCGTTCCGCATAATTAAAAATGGCACCTGGATACCCAGGTGCCATTTTTCCTCCAAGTCTGGAATTTAACGGTTTTTTAACATTTCTATAAAGGACAACTGTTACAATTCGGGTTTTAATGCAAAGGGGCAAAGATGCGGATATATAAAATGAAATGGCTCCTGATATTCGGGTCGTTCCTTGCTATTGAGTTGCTTTTCCTTTCAGCGTGCCAGGGTACGAAGACTGTCCGGCTTCACGATACGGATGAAGTTCGGGAGGATGCGGTCGTACGTGTCCGCGTTCCAATAGATATTTTGGTTCTGGACGTCGACGGCCGGGATGTGGGTGATTTTTTCAGTTATCTTTCCAGTTATGAAAAGGAAATCCAGATAGCGCCCGGCGATCATGAAATGACCGTGCGCTACAGTGATTTCTGGGACTACGACGATAATCACTTCGAAAAATTCCGCTCCGGAAGGATTGTACTGAATTTCAGGGCGGAGGCGGGACGAACCTACAGGGTGATGCATCCCAAGCTGAAGAATATACGGGAAGCTGCGAAATTTGAAAAAAATCCTGAATTCTGGATTGAGGAAGAGGTCGATCAAACCAGAGTGTCCACTTCCCGGGCGGAGGAAAGCGATAAAGTCGATGAAGACGCCCTGGCGGCCGATGCGAAAGAATCCTCTATTAAAGAGGACGATGAAACGCTCGAAAAAGACTGGGACAAACTGAGCGGGGAAGAAAAGAAAAAATTCAGGGAATGGATGGAAAAAAGAGAAAGTGAATAATGCATCCGGCTTTTAACGGGGAGCCGCAAAATAACGAAATCCCTTGTCCTGTCGCAATATGCATTTTTTGATGGACGATCTACACAGAATGACCTTTCAGGTTGCCTGAAAAATATCCGAACCCAGACCGCATTACAGACATTAGTCTAATTAAAGCAATAATTTAATCCTTGTATTCTCCTCCTGGCACGCTCCTTGCGCTCTGTAAATAAGCGAAAGGAGATTGCCATGAACATCCTGTTGATCGCGCCGGCATCCGGCAAATGGAAAAAGATTGGACGCTCGGGAGTTTTTAGAGGAAAAACGTTCCGTTTTTCTTTACTCAGCCTGTTGAGTCTGGCCGCTGAAACGCCGCCGGACGTTAAGATACGGATTATTGACGAACAGGTCGACGACATACCGTGGGAAGAAGATTTCGACCTCGTCGGAATCACGTGCATGACCGCGGTGGCTCCCCGGGCTTATGAAATATCTGAACAATTCAGAAAGAAGGGGATCCCCGTGGTTCTGGGCGGTATGCATCCCACTTTCTGTCCCCGGGAAGCCGGTCTTCATGCCGATGCAATCGTCATGGGGGATGCGGAAAAGATTTGGCCGCGGTTGCTGGAGGATGCCGCAAACGGTCGACTGCAGGGCATTTACAAAAACAAAATCCAGCCGTCCTTGAAAGGTTTGAAGCCGATGCCCCGCCACCTCCTGAAAGGGAAGAATTACGGGACGATCCAGGCGGTTCAGGCGACGCGCGGGTGTGCCAACAGTTGCGACTTCTGTTCGGTCGCCGCGTTTCACGGTCAATCGCAAAGATATCGTCCTGTCCGGGAAGTCCGTGACGAGATTGCAGCCCTGCCGGAGAACTTCTTTATTTTTGTGGACGACAATTTAACCGCGGACAAGGACTATGCCCGGGATCTTTTTCATGCCTTGATCCCGCTGAAAAAGAAGTGGATCACCCAGTCGACATTGGCTGTTGCGGACGATCCGGATTTTGTGAGGCTTGCGGCGAAAGGGGGCTGTATCGGGCTCTTTGTGGGGCTGGAGACCTTTTCGGGGAAAAACCTGGATGCGGTGCACAAAACCTGCCATCGGGTTGAACAGTACCGCGATGCCATACGGTTGCTGCATTCCTGCGGCATCGGCGTTGAGGCGGGCATTGTATTTGGATTCGATAACGACACCCCGGAAGTGTTCCGGTATACCCTCGATACGCTGGATAAACTGGAGGTGGACGTCGTTCAGGTTTCCATTTTCACGCCTCTCCCCGGCACGCTCAGGTTTCGGGCGATGGCGGGTCGTATCATAGACCGGAACCTGTCCCACTACGATTTTCACAATGTGGTTTTCCAACCGCGCAACATAACCCTGACGGATTTGCAGGCAGGCCACGACTGGGTTACCCGCGAATTCTATCGTCCTTGGCGCATCGCCCGAAGGCTGCTGCGCCATGCACGGCGACCGGGGGGGATTGCATCGTTGCCCTACCATATTGCCTTGAATATTGCGTATTACGGGCGTGTGGTTCGATGGAAGATCCAAGGATATGATCCGGCGAAGAGAAAAGCCGTGGAGACGGGAAAGGCACCCGGATATGGGTCCGCCACATTCGCAGGGGCGCCGCATGCGACGCCCCTGCGGGCGAGAAGTGCGGAATAGCTGCCGTCACGCATCGTCGTCGATGGATTCCTCGAAGATCAGGCGCTGTTCCCGGAGCGGATCGTACTCCAGCCGGCTTACGTGGTCGAAAATCATAGTGGGGCGCGTTTCCGCATCGTAGGGATCCCATTGGGGCAGTCCGTTTTTAGGCGTGTTCGGACTGCCGGTGGCGGCGAAGGCGATCCAGGTTTCGCTTAAAGCATCCGCCATCTTCTGGGCTTCTTCGCTGCCGCCGGTCAGCGCGATTCCCCCGCCTTTGACGTTGTCGAACACGAACGGCATCTCCAGACCGTGCGGGGATATCAGTTTGCCGTCGAGAACCGGGGTTTCCCAGTCGAGTCGATACAGGTAGACAGGGGCTTTCCCAAGAGACGCCTTGCGTTCGGCGAGGGCGACCGATCCGGAGCCCATTCTTGGATAGCTGGCTATATGAAAGTAGATGGCGGACGGAGACATGTTCGGATATTCCTTGCGATACAGGTCGATAAGCCGGTCGGCATCGGGGCCCGCGAGTCTTTCAATCCTGCTGCGCATCCCGTCCTCGTCCAGAGACCACAGCTCGTCCTGTCCCAGAGAGAAGGCTGTAGACTCCGTTTTGTTCCAGCCTACCATGACCGGTACGTTCTCCGAAACGGGAGTGGCTGTAGGGTAAAACGGGTGTGCCGGGAGAACGACAGGATCGAGAACGGGGCGGAAGGCGCCGCCTCCTCCCTCCCGGCTGAATTTTGCATTCGCCGCGAAGTATGCCGACAGAATTTTCTCCGTAGGCAGTTTGTGGATCTCGGTCAGGTTTTCGGATTTTATCCCCAGTTCCTCCAGCAGCAATTCCGCTGCTCTGGTCGCCTGCTCCGGTTCTCCGACTCTAATGCCCGGTCCGCTTTGAATGACCGCGGAATGAAAGAGACCTTTTGCCGGAGGGCTGGCCAGCAGCATGGAAACTTTGGCGCCACCGCCCGATTCCCCGAAGATCATGACCCGGTCGGGATCTCCCCCGAACCGCTCGATGTTGCCGCGCACCCACTCCAGTGCCGCAATGATATCGAGTTGCCCGGCATTGCCGGAATGCGCGTATTCCTCCCCGCCGATATCGCCGAAGTGTGTGTACCCGAAAACATTTAACCTGTGATTGACGCCCACCATGACGGCGCCGCGCCGTGCCAGGTTGGTCCCGTCATAGAGAAGGTCGGAAGAGGATCCCATTGAGAATCCGCCGCCGTGCAGCCAGACCATCACCGGTCGTTTTTCAGTGGAATCCAGAGTGGGTGTCCAGACGTTCAGGAACAGACAATCCTCGCTCTCGGGAGGCGCGACCCGGAAACCGTCGGAAGCCCACAGGATCCGGGTCATTTCGGATTCCGGCGCAGTGCCACCCGCGGTGGCAGGGTTGGTCTGCGGCGCCCGGTAACCGTAACCGGAGGCGTCCCGGATCTCAGTCCAGGGTTCGGGCGATTTCGGCGGCATGAACCGGTTCTGTCCTGCGGTGGTCGCGCCGTAGCGAACGCCGCGGAAGGTATAAATGCCCTGATTGAGATAACCCCGAATTCTTCCGTAGGACGTTTCCACTAATGGATCGACCGGTGGCGTTTCATTGTATGCCGGTTTGCATCCGGGGGCAAATCCGACGGCAAGCCCGCCGGCGGTAAATGCTACAGTGCGAAACAAGGTACGGCGACCAATCGGCTGCCTCAGTATGGAACCTCTGAAAACCTTGGCGTTGCGCTTCATAAATTCCCTCCTTTAATCGCATTCATCATGGGAGAAAAATGGATTGATTCGCCTAACATAGAGCAATACCTCTGATTTCACAATAGTTGCAATGAACTCCTTGTTTTCTCCTATTCTACGGATTCAAGTGGTTTGACCAGCTCTAGGCAACAAAGATTCTCGTTCAATCTCTCTGTCTTGATCTCGAAACCAGCAGCTCTGGCTAGGTTTTTATAATAGGGCCGATCCAGGGTCTTTTCCGGCCAGGGTGTGCCGTAACCGGTTGTTATTTCGCTGTCCGGCAGGGAGATATTCAACACAACAGCACCATGTGTTTTGGAGGGATCCAGGCAGGCAGTTCCCGGTCCCATCAGTGGAACCGGCCGCCGGGAGCGAGAACACGAAACGCTTCAGAAAAAACGATTGCATTTGGGGAATTCCAGGCCGGCAATATCTTTAGCGAAAAGGCTGAATTTCAGCATGCTGTAGCTGCTTCTTTCTACGAAAAGTGCAATTCTGGATACTGTGATTGTATCCGCCTGGGTTGTATACTGCACCTTTGCGGACGGGCAATTACAGGAAATTCCTATTATCCAAATTCCGGTGAGATTATCGGAGTTAGACGTATAACCCGGGGGAGGTTGTCGTGAAGAAAACCATATTCTATATAAGCAAGGTATTGGTTGCTGCATGTTGTTTACTCCTGGCCGGCTGTAACAAATGGGAAGAAACGGAATTGGGAACCATAAGGATAGTGACGAACCGGGGAGGGCAAACCCTCGGGTATTCTTCGACATCTGGAATTCAACTGGTTTTTGATGATGGACTCGCCTTTAAGGATCTGAACAGAAACGGCGAACTCGATCCGTATGAGGACTGGCGTCTTTCGGCCGATGAAAGGGCGAAAGACCTGGCTTCAAAGATGAGTATCCAGCAGATTGCCGGGCTCATGCTCTACAGCGCGCACCAGGCCATTCCGGCAGGCGGGGGGTGGAACGTGTCTCACTATCGTGGCAAGCCGTTTGCAGAAAGCGGCGCGGATGCTTCCGATCTCAGTGACACCCAGATAAAATTTCTTACGGAAGACAACCTGAGGCACATACTGATCACGACGGTCGAAAGTCCCGAAGTCGCCGCCCGGTGGAACAACAATGTGCAGGCATTGTGCGAAAGCCTGGGATTCGGCATCCCGGCGAACAACAGCTCCGATCCCCGTCATCGCCCTGTCGCCGATGCGGAATACAACGCCGGTTCGGGCGGCAGGATTTCCATGTGGCCCGATTCTCTTGGAATGGCGGCCACATTCGATCCGGACCTGGTCGGGAGGTTCGGACGCATTGCGTCCCGCGAATACCGGGCGCTGGGTATTGCCACGGCGCTGTCTCCACAAATAGACCTGGCGACGGATCCGCGCTGGAGCCGCGTCAGCGGTACTTTCGGTGAAAATCCCCGACTGTCGGCCGACATGGCAAAAGCTTATGTCGACGGATTTCAGACATCCGAAGGGGAGAAGGAGATTTCAGGCGGATGGGGCTACGAAAGCGTGAACGCCATGGTCAAGCACTGGCCCGGCGGAGGTTCCGGAGAGGGCGGCAGGGACGCGCATTTTTCCTACGGCAAGTACGCGGTGTATCCCGATAACAATTTTGAAGACCACCTGATCCCATTCACCGAAGGAGCGTTCAAACTGGAGGGCGAAACCGGCATGGCTTCGGCCGTGATGCCTTACTACACCATCTCTTATGGCATCGACAAAATTAACAATGAGAATGTCGGGAATGCATACAGCAGATTCCTGATAGAGGAACTGCTGCGGGACACCTATTCCTTTGACGGCGTGGTCTGCACCGACTGGGGTGTGACAAAGGATGAAACCGCCGTTAACGGTTTTGGGACGACCCCCTGGGGGGCGGAAAAGCTTACGGTGGCGGAGCGGCACTACAAAATCATCATGGCCGGCGTCGACCAGTTCGGCGGCAACAACGAAGCCGGCCCGGTGATTGAGGCCTACGAAATGGGTGTCCGGGAACACGGTGAGGAGTTGATGCGTGCCCGTATGGAACAGTCCGCCGTTCGCCTGTTGAAAAACATCTTCCGGGCTGGCCTGTTTGAAAATCCCTATACTGATGTTGAAGAAACGGTTATCACTGTCGGTAGTGCCGACTTCATGAAGGAAGGTTACGCGGCGCAGTTGAAATCGATTGTGCTGCTGAAAAACGAGGATAAGGTTCTTCCTGTCGCCAAAAATAAGACGGTGTATATCCCTAAAAGGTACACACCGGCTTCCGTGAATTTTTTCGGTACAGAAATGCCGTCGTCTTTAGAATACCCGGTAAATATAGAGATAATTAAAAAATACTTCCAGGTAACGGACGATCCGGCCGAAGCGGATTTTGCCATGGTCGTTATCCGCAGCCCGGATACGGGCGGCGGCTACAATGTCGATGACGTGAAAAAGGGCGGAACCGGGTATGTTCCGATCAGCCTCCAGTACGAGCCCTATAAGGCTGTTGATGCACGCAACCCGAGCATTGCCGGCGGGGATCCGCTGGAATCGTTTACCAACCGCACTTACCGGGGGAAATCGACGGTTGCATCGAACATCCGGGATCTGGGAATGGTTCTCGATGCCCAAAAGGCCATGAGGGACAAGCCGGTCCTTGTTGTTGCACAGATTTCCAACCCGATGGTGGTCCGCGAATTCGAAAAGGAAGCCGATGCAATCCTGGCCGCCTTCGGCGTTCAGGACCAGGCCCTGATGGACATTATTTCAGGAGAAGCGGAACCGTCGGGTTTGCTGCCGATGCAGATGCCTGCCGACATGAAAGCCGTGGAAGAGCAAAGCGAGGACGCGCCTTTCGATCTGCGCTGCCATGTGGACTCGGCGGGCAATACATACGATTTCGGTTTCGGTTTGAACTGGAGCGGTGTCATCCGGGATGAACGTACCGTAAAATACAACAAGCCGGTGGAATAAAGGTTCGATTCGTGGATCTATTTCAGATTCCTGGAAGGGACCGAGTAAATCGCAAATCCTGATATGAGCAGCGGGATGGAAAACAGGAGAAACAGATTGCCGTTGGATAAATTCAGGTCCGAAAGTATCCCGAAAAGAGCGGGGCCGGCAATGGCTCCAAAACGTCCCGATCCGATGGCCCATCCTATTCCTGTTGCCCGGATTTCGGTTTTATAAATGCGGGTAGCCGCAGGATAATAGCCGATAAACCCACCCTGAACGGTTATCCCGATCAGCAGAATCATGATTAAAATCACAAGATAGCCGGGCGACAGGTTGCCGTAGGCTACCATGATTACAAAAGCAACGATCAGGAATGTGAACATCAATTTTTTTAAATTAAATTTGGCTGCCAGCCAGCCTATTCCGACACATCCGATAAAAGCGCCTATATTAAGAACCGTCCCGGCATATGTGGCCATTTTGTAGGGCATGCCCGATTCTTCGGCAACACTCGGTACCCAGCTGATCAGGGTATACAGGGTCATAAATCCGAAAAAGATTCCAATAAACAGTCTGATGGTGGCTGCCCTGTACCAGTCTGAGAACAAGATGCGCACCCCGGGTTTTTGAACAATCTTTTGAGCGGGAAGGCGGTCGATTTTTTCATGCCCCATTTTTTTCAGGATCTTGTTGATGCGCTGCAGGGCGTTTTTGGGCTGGTATTTCGATAAATATTCTATCGATTCGGGCATGAAAAAAAGGATCATGCATAACATGATCCCGGAGAAAATTCCGGCCGAAAGATAAGCGAACCGCCATCCGTACAGGGGAACGGCCCAGGCGGCGAAAAAGCCCATGAAGATGGCGCCGACGGGATACCCTGCCTGGACGAAGCCGACGGCCAGATCTTTTCGTCTTTCGCTGGAATATTCCGCTGCCATGGCGGCCATCGTGGGAAGCAGTCCGCCGATTCCCAATCCCGCCATGAATCGAAGCACTAACAGCTGGCTGTAGGATGTAACGGTCGAAGACAGGAGCATCCCGACCGTTTCGAGGCTCATGGCATAAATAAATAATTTCCTTCTACCGATCCTGTCCGCCAGGGGGGCGATGAACAGGCAGCCGAGGGTCATGCCCGCAAGACCGCTGCTGAAAATATATCCCTGCTGGGTTTTGGTCAGAAACCATTCGCTGAAAACCTTGGTGTTCGTATAGGAAACCACCAGCACATCGATGCCGTCATTCATGTTCAATATGAAACACAGGATCACCATGATGACCTGAAAGGGTGTCATCGGAGTTTTGGCGATCAAGTCTTCTATGAAATTGTCCTGAGGGTCTTTGTGCATGGTTGTGAAAAATCCAGCGAGTGCGTGCACCCCGTTGATTTATTTCTATTTCATTTTAAAACAGGACGAAAATAAAAGGACCTTGTTCTGAATGTCATGTTCTGTAGCATACAGTCCGGCTGCTTTTTTTCCCAAGACATTTTAAAATAGTGCTGCGGTATGACAGCCGCATGGTTTCAGGCAGGTTTTATTTAAAACCGGAGCAACACGATAATTTTCGGTTGCGGAGGGACAGGGTATGACGAAGACACAGCAGGAATTATACGGCGAACGGGAGAAGAGAGTGCTGGATGCCATGGCACTCCAAAAGCCGGATTGCATTCCGATCGTTCTTCTTTTCGGGGCTTTCGCGAGCCGGTATGCCGGCATCACCCGGCAGGAGGAGCTGTACGACCTGGAGAAGAGCTATGGCGCGAATCTGAGGGCGACCCTCGATTTTGAGCCTGACATGACATCTGCTCCGCTGACTTTCGGTTCCGTACTCGAAACACTCGACTACAGGCAGTTGAAATGGTCGGGGCACAATCTGCCGGACGGATCGGGATACCAGTACGTGGAAGGGGAATACATGAAAGCCGGGGAGTACGATGCGTTTCTCTTCGATCCTTCCGATTTCATTTTGAGGCTCTACTGGCCCCGCATAATGGGAAGTCTGGGTGTTTTCGGGCAGCTGCCGCCCATGCGTTCCTTCATGAGTTATTTTTTCGGATTGACGTCGGGATTCATTCCTTTCAGTACTCCGGAAGGCACGGAAGCCCTGGATGCTTTAAAAAAGGCGGCCGAAGCATCCGCCAGATCGCTCGGAGCGCTGCAGGATTATGCCGGAAAGGTTACGGCTGCAGGATTCCCGATGTTTTTCGCGTCCGGCACGCAGGCGCCCTTCGACACGCTGGGCGATTACTTCCGGGGAACGAAAGGGATCGTTCTGGATCTGTACCGGAATCCTGAAAAGGTCACGGCCGCCTGTGAAAAACTGCTCCCCATTATGTTGGAAGCCGCTGTCCCGGCGGCGAAAATGTCCGGCAATCCCCGCGTTTTCATCCCGCTGCACAAGGGATCGGACAATCTCATGTCACGGGAACAGTTTCAAAGATTCTACTGGCCGACCTTCAGGGAGCTGCTGGTGGCGCTCGTCAACGAAGGACTCAATCCGGTTGTCCTGGTGGAGGGCGCCTACAATTCCCGCCTGGATATCATCAAGGACGTTCCTGAAGGAAAGATCATCTATTGGTTCGAAAATGTGAACATGGCCAAGGCGAAAAGAATCCTGGGTGACAGGGTCTGCATCATGGGCAATGTCCCCATGTCGCTGCTCGCCACGGGAACCCCGGACCAGGTGAAAGAATATTGCAGAACGCTTCTCAATTCAGTGGGAAGCGAAGGCGGATTCATAATGAGTTCGGCCGCTGTCCTGGATGACGCCAGAGTTGAAAACGTACGGGCGCTGGTGGATTTCACACGGGAATATCATTAGTCCGGCAATTTCGCGAAGAAGGGCGAACGACAACTTGTCAGGCGTAGCCCGCAGGGCGAAGCCTGGAGGTTCTCCCCTACCGGATTCCGCAGGTGCCGTCCTTGCAGGTTACAGGGGACGGCATCCGGATCGGACGCTCGTCGCAGCGGATGCCGCTTTTGGGAATCCACTTGTCGATGGAAACGGTCTGCGTGTAGACGAAGTCGGTTGTAGTGAACATCGGATTCCATTCCCCGCCCACGACTACCAGGTTTACCGTCGAAGGCCGCATGAAGGGGCCGGCCGGCTTTTTCAAATGCTCAAGAAGCCATTGACGAAAGTCCTCTTTGGTTTGGAAACCTTCCTGTTCCTTGAGATTCTTGGCGACCAGGGGATCCATGACGAATGTTCCACCCGGGATCATGGATGAAACGCCGTTCATGACCTCGGCCATCCGGTCCGAGACGCGCATGCCGCCGATGCTCATTCCCAGGTGATTGATATTCCAGCCCCGGAAAAGACTGACGGTGCTCTCTTCGGGCTTGAAACCCTTCTCCACATGCAGCGGATCCCACGGGGATTCCTCTTCGTTCTCGCCGGCGAACATGTTGTTGTAGTTGGTTACGTTTCCGAATGTGGCCGTGAAGTTTTCGTTGATACGGGCGTTGCCGAAATTGAAGCTCATGAGCGTGTAGGTCCGGCCGATGACGGCATTGGCGAAATTGAACGGGCTGAAAGCCCCCGAGCCGCAGTTGACGGCGATCTGATTTCGTATGGGTCCGTTGACGATCACCATCCTTCCGAAGGAGGTGGTCGAGCTGGGCATGGACGGCTCCTGGCTGGCCGCGAGAGCAAGGATCACGGGAAAGTGCTCCGGCCGGGCCCCCGCCATCACCGCATTGACGGCGACTTTTTCCACTGTATATTCGTATCGTTCTTCGTGGGTTGTGACCGACATCATGCCCACAACCTCGTCCGGCGGGTGGTCGGTCCCGGTCAACATTTCCGCGACCTTTTCCTCGGTGGGCAGGACGATCGGCATGCCGTCCGTCCATCCGTTTTCAATGAACATCCGTTTGTAATTTTCGACCGTGTCTTTTTTCAGCAGCCGCGGTCTTTTGGGTCTCTCGGCCACCTTGGGATTTTTCTCGTCTTCTGTCAGCGGTTGGGTAAGGGCATCCACAATCTCCTGCATCAGCGGTCTGCCGGTGACGGGATCGTCCCCCTCGACATAACCGCGCAGGATTTCCTTCGACATCCATCCGACCGGATAGGGAGGATAGGCATAACGAAGGAGCATGCCGTGGTTTTCCGTATCGCGGGCCACATAATTTGCGAACTTGGCCGTTACGACCGCGCAGGTGGGGACGCGATGGGTGTGCTCCAGCGTGCGGCAGAATTCGGCGATACTCGCCGAGCAGCCGTCTCAGCCTCCGACCCCGATGATGGCGGCGTCCCCTTTTTCCGCGATTTCGGCCCACAGGGCGGGATCGTCCGTGAATATCATGCCCTGTGTGCTGCGCATTTCAATTTTCACCGAAGGCATGTTCCCGGCGAACCAACCGGCGGCCTGCTCGTTGAAATCCTTGGCTCCATGGAATCCCGTTTCAACCAGGTAGACAACCTTTCCGTCAAGGCTGTCCAGGCGGGGCGCCATCAGCTGTCCTTCCATCGAAGCCAGGTTCTGGGTCGGCTGGCGATAGGGATCCAGAACCACGCCGGTATTTTTCGAAGTGGGATCCGAGATGCGTCCGAATATTCCGGACGGCTGGCCGACCGGGTCCAGTACGTTTTCAAGAACATGCTTTTCTGTCATGACCGTCCTCCTCAAAATTCCGATTCTACACCGGTTCGGTCTATCAATGCCAAATTACCTCATATCGGTGCAAGGGCGAAGGCGGAAGGTGCGCCCCTGGGGTTAAATGGTTTTATTTGGTTGCAGTCCGGCCGTTTCAGGCTGTAAGGTATTGCCATCTATGAGCGACAATGCAAGTTCTTCTTCTTCAGGCACGGCGACTGAGCCTTCTACCTATCCGTCAGCAGGGTATGGCTGGTATGTCGTAGTTATTTTATACCTGTGCTACACCTTCTCATTTGTAGACCGGGCCATCATTACCTACCTTGTCGAACCGATTAAGGCAGACCTGCTGATCAATGACACTTATTTCAGCCTGCTTTCCGGCCTGTCGTTTGTCGCTTTTTATGCTTTCATGGGCATCCCGGTGGGCCGGCTGGCCGATGCCCGCTCCCGCCGCAACCTGCTGCTTGCCGGTGTTGCACTGTGGAGCACCATGACCATTCTCTGCGGCCAGGCTTCCACCTTCTGGCAACTGTTTTTCGCCCGCATGGGCGTGGGTGTCGGCGAGGCGTGCCTTGTACCCTGCGCGTACTCCCTCATCACGGANNGAACCGGCGCGGCACGAGCAGAAAGGCAAACCGGACAGCGCTTTGATGTTCCGGTATCTTTACCGGCATTGGGCCACTTTCAGTTCCCTCATCGGCGGTACGACATTCGGGGCCATGGCCAACATGGCCATGCTGGGATGGGCGCCTGTCTGGCTGGAGCGCCGATTTGCATGGAGCAAAGCGGAAATCGGATTGTACCTGGGGATTACCATCTTTGTGTTTGGGACGGTCGGGCTTACTCTGGCGGGATCCCTGGCAAACAAATATATTCGTGCAGGAAAGAAAACGGTTTATATCAAGATGATGATGGCGGCCGAGGCGCTGGTCATCATTCCGCTTGTCCTTGCGCGCGTTTATGACAATCCATACTGGGTGCTTGTCTGTATCGGGGGAACTATTTTCTTCACCGGTATGCCCAGTGGCCTCGGTCCGGCGGCCCTGCAGGAGATCACTCCCAATGAAATGCGGGGCCAGGTTACGGCAGTCGCCTTTCTCGTCCTTAATCTGGTGGCAACCACTCTCGGCAACACCCTTGTCGGGTTGCTGACGGACTATGTCTTTGGCGATGTAAATGAAGTGAGATCGTCCGCCGTTATTGTTGCCGTATTCGCTACCGTTATGGGCTTAATCATCCTCCGCCTCGGCTTGCGCGCCTACGAACGCACTGCCGAGGAGAACAGGTCCGCCGGATAGAGGTGCAAGGGCGAACACCAACTTGTCCGCCGACTTGTCNNGGGGTAGCCCCTACAGAGACCAACGAACATTATCTACTCAGGCGGTCCCTGATTTTTTCCCACGATCCCGTTATCAGGAAACTCTCGTCCATATCGTCAACCATCCGTTCGAATTTCCGGATCGGGATAGAGATCGTCAGGCATTCCCGGGGGACGCCCGGGCGGGCAGACACGTCGAACATGCCGAGCACGGCGCGCGGACGTTGGGATCCTCCCTCGTTCAGCGGGAGCTGCACAATGGTGGCGCAGCCGGCTCCCATCGGGCAGAACACGGCTTCGTTGGTGGGTTCGTCATAGTTGGCGAGGGTGAACAGGCCTGAAAGCACGTCCGGCGGCGCATAGAAAATCACGACCTGGGGGTCGTCTTTTTCATCCAGGCTGTCCCAGCGTTTGAAGACGACATATTTTCCCGGAGCCGTGAAAACNNGGAATTTTGCTGAACAGTTTCTTCACCAGCTCGGGTGTTTTTTTATACCGTTCCCCTTCGAGTTTTCCCGGGATGCCGCAGGACAGGAAGTATTCGAAATCCGGCATCACGCTCTGGGTGAAGCCGAGGTAGCGTTTGCCGCCGAAGCAGCCAAGCGATTTGGTATCGAAGGCCAAAGGATTCCCCTGCCGGACCGCGGCAAGATCGTCAATGAAACAGTAATGCCCCTCCCCTTCGGCTTTTATTCTGTGGACCGGTATCTGTCCGGCGTCGTCCGTGTAATAAAACGAGATCGGCAGTTCGGCATTGGGAAAATATTTGTTCCAGCTTTCCATGAACTG
>DKBB01000252.1 GCA_002451015.1 Acidobacteria bacterium UBA6911 | reverse complement strand
ACGGATTGCCGCGAACATTTCAGCCTGCTTTACCGTGTCGATCCCAAGGTCCGCTTCCAGGTCCAGGTCCAGGTCCAGCATATCGGGCGGATACCCCGTTTTTTCAGCGATGATCTTAAGGACAGTCTCCTTTACTTCATCATCGATTCCCTGTCCTCCGGCTGTAGCCGCGCCAGCGGCAGCAGGCGCGCCAGCGGCAGCAGGCGAGGCGTCAAACGCCGGGGTTGACGTTCCGGATACCAATGCCGCAGCCGCCTGTGCGAGGTCGGGTTTCCGGTCGTACACGAACTGGATGACATGCTGGAGCGTCGGGAACTCCCTAAGCTTCAGATTGTCCTCACGCGGGATGTTGTACGATTCACGGATTGCCGCGAACATTTCAGCCTGCTTCACCGTATCGATCCCAAGGTCCGCTTCCAGGTCCAGGTCCAGGTCCAGCATATCCGGCGGATACCCGGTCTTTTCAGCGATGATCTTCATAACCTCCTGCTGGACGCCATCCATTACCGGTGCTGCGGGTTGCGTTGCAGCGGCTTCTGCAGGGGCGGCCGCGACCGGCGCCGGTGCAGACTGTTCCACTGCCTTTTTTAATTCAGGTTTGCGGTCGTAGACGAACTGGACGACGTGCGCCAGCGTCGGGAAATCGCGCAGTTTCAGATTGTCTTCGCGCGGTATGTCGTAGGACTCGCGGATCGCAGCGAACATTTCCGCCTGTTTCACTGTATCGATTCCGAGATCCGCTTCCAGGTCCAGGTCCAGGTCCAGCATGTCCGGCGGATATCCCGTCTTTTCAGCGATGATCTTCATAACCTCCTGCTGGACACCATCCATTACCGGTGCTGCGGGTGTTGTAGCATCGCCGGCGTTAGCGGGCGATGCGTCAAATGCCGGGGTTGTCATAGTTCCGGATAACGGTGCCGTAGCCACCGGCGCGGGATTCGCCGGCTGGAAGGTGGAAGTGCCGTTTTCGATGTGAATCGTGGGTCCCTGGTCTTTAGCCCGCAGTGTGCGCTGTGCGACTTCCAGTTCCGGAGTTTCATAGCCGGTTAAATGTTTGAGCCAGCCGTTCCAGGCATCCGGATTCTCGATTCGATATTCATATCCCAATTGGGATACGGGTTGGCGGGAACCATCCGGAGTAGGTTCCCATCGCAACAGCGTCATGCATATCTGGGAGCCGAAGCCGGCTCCAAGTCGCAACGCATAGCGGACAGGATGCGATCCGCCCTTTGAAAGATTCAACTGTCCCAGTTCAGGATCCACTTCCTTGAAATTGGCTACAGGCGGAACGATGCCGGTTTCGAGTATTTTCACGGACACGACATCTTCGATTCCAACGGCCATCGGGTGCCCTGTCGCCCCCTTGGTATTGGCAACCAGGATCTTGTCCGCGCTATCCTTGAAAACATGGCGCAGTGCGAAAACTTCTGCGGAGGCGCTGCCTCCGCGGGCCGGCGTGTAGGTTTCATGCGAAACAAATACGGTTTCCGGGGCGATCTCGAAGCGATTGATTCCCCATTGAGACTCCGCCTCGGAAATCAGACGCTCCATCACATGACGGATATGGCTGACATCCAGCCTTGTCCCGTGAAAAGCGCTGTTGGCGACAACGGAACTCAAGACATTGCATATGGGCCGGATACCGCGCGCCCTGGCCGACTCCCGGCTTTCCAGGACGACGGCGGAAGCTCCCATACCTATGATCAGGCCGTGACGCCGGCGGTCGAACGGGGTAGCGGCATCCTCCACGATTTTATCGGTCGCGGCGGAACCGGAGGCCAGAAAACCCGATCCGAACCATCCCATCAGGTTGTCCGACGTAATATCGTCCGCCGAAATAATAATCACACGGTTACAGCGTCCGGTCCGGATCCAGTCCTGAGCCAGTCCTATCGCCTGTGTACCGCTGGCACAGGCGCCGTTTGTCGACGTATTGGGACCGCGTGCGCCGATATACTCGGCGAACTGCGAATGCCCCATGGACAGCACACGGAACAGGAAGCGCCGATCGAAGTGGTAGGCGTTTCCTTCAATCTCGGTCTCAAGCGCCTGGATGCGTTTCTGCAATTCCGTTCCGATATTCGTATCCGTGCCTGCCAGGGCCTGCATATTCTTAAGCTCTTCCAGACGTTCCCGGCGGATACGGTCTTCGTAAAAGCCCTTCATGATATCCGCGAAGGAGTCGCAACCCGGGAAAGCGGACGTAAACAGGATACCGGTATCGTCCCGGATTTCATCCGGAAGCATCCAGCGGTCGGGCAGTTTCGTTCCCTTGGTCGTGGTCTTGTAGCGCATGACTAGAGGGATTCCGGCGTCGCGCAGCGCGTCGATACCGGCGCCGATCGCAAGCTTCGTGACGCGATCCAGTGCGGGCAAACGATCCTCCGGGAAACCGAAATCGCGCTTGATGTCGAAATCTTCGGAACGGGCGGCGAGCTTGATAACGTCGTCCATGCTGTTGATCGATTCAAACCGCCCCTCGCCCCCTTCGGTTTTAACCAGGCGAGTGATGTTCTTATCAACCATTTCCTTGCGCAAATCCTTTGGAATCGGACGAATGAAATTTTCCCCGCGCAGCATCCGTTCGATATTCGCATCGTCAAATACCCTGTTCACTCCAGGCAGACCCAACGAAGCACCCGTTATGCAGACGTCTACGGGGGCTACAGCCACAGCTTGCGTGGTGCCGCTACCAGAGTAGATCTGCATTCCGCGATCCATAAATTCGGCAAACAGCCGACCCAGTTCCGTGTATTTATCCGATCCGAAGCCGGACGCTGCCCGCCTGGGAATTCCCTTCACTCTGCCTGCTTCAAAAGCCGGTGTAGAACTGGCTGGCGCAGAAATCGACGCCTGTCTCTGTACGGATTCGGCCGGCAACCCTTGAGCGGGTTTTATTGCGGTTGGCCGGATTGAGGCTGCCTGTACGCTCGGAACTTCTTTTTGGGTAGATCGCCCGAATCCCAGTCCTGCCGCATACAGTCCGCAGAGAGCCAGATTCAGGGACGCCGCTTCACCGATCCGCGGATGATTTGTAAACAGGGAGACAACACCATCGCGACCGCCCAGAGCATCCTCTACAAAGCCGTACAAAATCCGCTTGGGCCCGATCTCGACGAATATTCTGGCACCGGCATCGTAGAGCGTGTTCAGTCCCTTGATGAATTGAACGGGGGAGGAGACCTGCTTGCCCAGAAGCGTGATCATCTCAGGTACGACGCCCGGCCCCGTGGGATAGAATTCTCCGGTCACGTTCGTTACGACAGGGATTTCCGGTGGGCGGAGATCCATCTTTCTGAGGATCTGCGCCAGAGATTCTCCCGCGGGCGCCACGATCCTGGTGTGGAACGCATGACTCACCTGCAGCCCGCGCACGGTATACCCGGCTTCGCTGATGGCTTCCATGGCTTTCTTCACGCCGGTGGTCGTCCCGCCGATGACGGCTTCCTTGGAGCTGTTGATGTTGGCGATAACGACGTATTCGTCTACCGTATCCAGAATTTCCTGGATCTTTTCTATCGGCCCGAAAGCGGCCGCCATCATTCCATTGTCGTCCAGGGCGCACCGGGTCATCTCTTTTCCGCGTGCACTGACGGCTTTCAGCGCCTCGTCAAAAGATATCGCTCCCGCCGCCACCAGCGCCCCATATTCACCCAGGCTGTGCCCCATCACCATATCCGGCGTTATGCCATAAGCGCCGAGCATTCGGGCGATCGCGTTTTCCGTTGCCAGAACGGCAGGCTGGGTAATCGCAGTCTGCTTCAGGTTCTCTTCGGCTTCTTTCAGAGCGGCTTCATCCGATTTGTCAAGGTAGATGCATTCGGTCAGAGGTTTGCCGAGCAACGGCTCCATGGTACGGTCGGCCTCCTCGAAGATCCGTGTTACGATCGGTTCCGTCTCCCGCAGGGTCTTCAGCATATTGACGTACTGGGAACCCTGACCTGTAAAAAGAAATGCCACTTTCTGGGCCGGGCCTTCTCCCCGGTAAATGCCCTTTGCCCGCAAAGCCTTCCATCTCCCCTGCTGGTTTTCCTCGAAGGCTTTGAGCGTCCTTCCGACCTTATCCGCGAGTTCCGAAGCATCGCCGTAATCGATGGCCAGCCGGAATTCCGCCCGTAAATCGGATTCAAAAGGCGGAGCAGGCTCGGGCGCATTCCCTGCCTCGGCGTCCTTCAGGAGTTTCTTAAGGCGCCCGATCAGTTCGGCTTCGGAATCCGCACCCAGCACGGCAGCACCGCGCAATGGAGTCTTAAGACTCACTCCGCTTTCCGATCCTGGATCCGCGTCGGAAACAGCAATGGTGGTTTTGCTTTCACCCGCAATTCTTCCGGGAATATATTCCTCCATCACTATATGGAAGTTTGTCCCGCCGAATCCGAAAGCGCTGACAGCAGCGCGGCGTGCTTTGCCCGGATCGACGTTCCAGGGCCTCAATTCGGTGTTCACACGAAACGGCGACGCTTCAAAATTAAAGTTAGGATTGGGTCTCTTAAAATTGAGGCTCGGGGGCAAAACTTTCTCGTGGAGGCAGAACATAGCTTTCAATATGCCTGCCGCCCCTGCAGCGCCCTTCAGGTGCCCGATGTTCGACTTAACCGAACCGAGAGCGAGTGAACCTGCGGGAAGATTGAAATTTTTAAAGATCGCCATCAGGGCTTCGAGTTCGGCTGCATCTCCAACAGGAGTTGAAGTTCCGTGTCCCTCAATCATGTCTCCCGGTTCCGGGGATACTCCGGCTTTGCGCCAGGCGCGCCGCACGCAGATCTGCTGTCCCGCGGGATTGGGCGCGGTAATCCCCTTCCCCTTGCCGTCACTGGATCCGCCAAGACCGCGAACGACGGCGTATATCTTGTCACCGTCCCGCTCGGCGTCGGCCAATCGTTTCATGATGAATAGGGCTCCGCCCTCTCCCATGACGAAGCCGTCCGATCCTTCGGCGTACGGCCGGGAACCGGTTGCGGAAAGAGCCCCTATCTTGCAGAACTTTACAAAAGTGGATGGACTCATGTTGGCGTCGATTCCACCCGTCAAAACGGCATCGTAGTCATGATCCGTCAAGCCGACAATGGCGGCACTGATGGCCGCCATAGCCGAGGCACAGGCTGCATCGGCCGTGTAATTCGGCCCCTTGAAATCGTATAGAGCCGCGATGCGTCCCGCGAGTATGTTGGACAGTTCTCCGGGCATCGTATCTTCGGTAATTGGAGGCAGTTTGCCGCCGAATCCTTCGTGGAGTTGTTCCAGGATTTCGCGGCGTTTTTTTTCGGGCAGAGAAGCATAGGTGGATGATTTGAACAGTTCTTCCGCAAATTCGGGAAAGAATATCCGGGCAGCGGAATAGAGGTGCGCATCGCCTCCCATGGCATTGCCCAGAATAACGGCAACCCGTTCCTGGTTTAGAGGCCGGTTCGGGTACCCGTAGTCATTCAACGCCTCGCGAGCCGTGACGACGCCCCATTTCTGGGTCAAGTCCATCGCCATACTGACCCTGGGAGGGATCGGCAAACGCCATTTGAGAGGATCCCAGTCCCATTCCTGCACCCAACCCCCGATCTTGGAGTAGGCTTTGTCCGGAACTTTAGGATCGGGATCGTAATACAGATCGGGATTCCAGCGATCACGGGGGACTTCCTTAATACTGTCCCGGCCGTCCTTGATGTTCTGCCAGAATCTGGGAGCATTGGGCGCATCCGGCATAATGGCACCCACGCCTACAATTGCAACGGCCTTATCTGCCGCAGATACTTTCATTATTTCAATGCCTCCGGCCGAATCCTCCGGATTCGGCTATGGCCGAATGCTTCGCATTCGGCTAAGATCGAATACATCCAGATTAAATCGTATGCATTCAGTTATGAATAGATGAATTCCATGCAGTAATCTATGCCGAGTTCCTTTCATAAAGAACATCCGCGATGTAATCCATATCCTGTATCAGACCTTCTTGTGCTCTGAAGATCTCGGGCAGCATCAATCTCTGCTGCAGGCTTCCCATATCCGATACCGGCAGGAGTCCTCCAATCCAGCGGGCACCTTCGGATACCATTTTCATTGCCGCTTCCCTTGCATAGATCCGGCTGAACGCGGCAAGGCTGTCCGCGTTGAAACGGGGGTGTGCTTTTTCACTCAGTTCGCCTTTCGCGGCTCGTGCGGCACGCTTGGCAAGACTGGCGGAACCTTCGGCAAAAGCAATCAACTCACCCAAACGGAAAAGGATGTGCTGGTGTCGTGTCAGACGGTGTACCCTGGACATCTCCAGGAGCTCGGCCAGACCGTGCAGGCAGTAGCCGACAATATCCGCCCCCACCTGAGTGTTCTGTTGATGCAGTTGCTCGATCTGCTGCGCCATTTCATGGTAGTAACGGCCTTTGGTTTTTAAATGCAATTGCCACCGGTCGCGGCAGATGGTCATCTCCATAATTTCGGAGGTGCCTTCATAAATCTGGGTAATGCGCGCATCCCGCTTGATCTTTTCCACCATGTATTCGCGGGTATAGCCGTATCCGCCCAAAGCCTGAATCGAGGCATCGGCCGCTGCATTCCCGGCTTCGGTCGATAGATATTTTGCAATTGCCCCCTCGGTATTCAGCGTACCTTCGTCCTGATCGATGCGCTCCGCGGTCTCCTCAATATACGCGCGCCCGGCTTCCAGGCGGGCGGCGTGGGGAACGATCAGTTTATGTGTATATCCCTGCTTCTCGGACAATGGCGCTCCGCCCTGGATACGACCTGTGGAGTAGGGAATAGCTCGATCGAGTGCAGCCCAGCCGGCGCCCAATCCGAAAGCCGCGACCATCAGCCGGGTATATCCGAAAACGAGCTGTGCCTGCAGCAGGCCCTGCCCTTCCTTGCCTCCGACCATGCAATCGATGTCGACATAGACATTTTCCAGCGATACTGTAGCCGTGTTGCTGGCACGGATACCATGTTTGTCTTCCGGCTTTCCGTGACTTAAACCTTCGGCACCCTTTTCAACAACAAACCAGGTCGGTCCGGCAGGAGCTTTGGCCAAAACGCAGTAAAGATCCGCATACCCACCATTACTGATCCACTGTTTGTTTCCCGTAATTTTGTAACCGACCACGCGGCCGTCCTTTTCGTCCGGGACGGCAACGGTACGAAGTGCTCCGAGATCGCTGCCTGCTTCCGGTTCCGTTGCGCCGTAAGCCATAAGGAGCCCTTCCTGGCCTATTC
Organism: Acidobacteria bacterium UBA6911; assembly: GCA_002451015.1. GTDB lineage: Bacteria > Acidobacteriota > UBA6911 > UBA6911 > UBA6911 > UBA6911. The sequence goes on along the minus strand of DKBB01000252.1, from coordinate 3,004 downwards.
GGGTCAACCAGAGTTTTTTCTGTTCGTACGTACCCCCGAAAACGATCGGATCGCTGCCCAGAAAAGTAGCCAATACCCCGGTTGCAATACCCAGGTCCACCCGGGCCAACTCTTCGCAAACCCTGTAGACGTCAAAGGCCCCCCCTCCCATTCCCTCGAATTCTTCCGGAATGAACAACAACTGGATGCCAAGTTCCGGACCGTTCATATCCCGTACGATATCGATCGGAAATTCTTCCGTGGCATCGAGTTCCAGAATTTTCTTTTCCGGAAGCCGCTGTGATGTAAAATCTTTTAGCGCCTCTAATGTTAGATCGAGAGTTTCTTTGTCCATTCCTTGATTATCCATAATGATGCTCTAGTGAGATAAGTGTCCCTGTAATTAGTTAATAGTTCTAGGGGTCGCTGGGTAACGCCGATCACGTGTCGGAAACCGGAACCTTCCCGCTCCCATTAAACTTCTCTTAAACGCGGTTACCCGCTTCATAAATACCGGTTTCCGGCTTTTCATACCCGCCGCTTACCTGATGGCATAAGGCGATACCCTGAGTTTCAGCAGCCGATAAACACAGGAGTCAGATAAAATACAAAAGATTAGACCCTGTCAAGGATTTATAAAGAACCTTCCGTAGACCCTCCGGATTCGGAATATTAAAAACCCTTTATTATACAACAATTTAACCTAAAATCCAGCCATCTATTCTCCTGGAGATAAGATTCCCTTTTCCCGATCGTTTTCCCTGTGCGGTCCAACGGAGAGCTTGGGATCCGATTTCTTTGCAACTCTTACATTCTCAAGCTTTTAATAGCAGAGCCCCCCAATGCATCCCCGCTCCAAAAGCGACCATTAGAACCAGATCTCCGGCGTGAATCCTGTCTGTTCGAACGCATTCGTCCCATAGAAGCGGAATGGTTGCTGCAGTTGTATTCCCGAACTTGTGAATGTTGTGAATCATTTTCTCTTCGGGAATATTCAGCATATTCTGCACCCGTTCATTGATTCTCCTGTTCGCCTGGTGCATTAAGACGATGGAAATATCATCCATGGTCAGATCGTTGCGCTCGAGAATCTCATTGGTCACACCAAACATGCAATGGGTGGCATTTCTGTAAACGGACATACCGTTCATTACAGGTATATGCTCGCCTTTTTCGATCTGATCGGCATCCACATACGGCCGGCGATTGAATCCGGCGCCCGGAACATGAATCTTATCAAAACCGCTTCCATCGGTATGCAGGATACAATCCATGACACCACGGTCCCCGTTTTCAGCCCGTATCACAACGGCAGCTCCGGCGTCCCCGAAAAGAACCGTCAGGTTTCGGAAACGGGTATTCCAGGCATACTCCTCAGGGGTCGGCGCCTTGTCGGTTTTCCCATACAGATATTTGTAGTTATCAGAAGTCCATGGCATAAAGCCCGTGTGCGTTTCCGCGCCTACGAGGAGTACGTTTTTCGCCAGGCCGGAACGTATATGGGCATTGGCCAGTTGCATACCGTATAAGAATCCGACACACTGCTGACGTATATCAAAACTGGGAACATTATTTATTCCTAATTTGGACTGAAGCAGTCCACCGCAACCCGGGAAATAATAATCGGGGGTCATGGTGGCAAAAATAATCAAATCGATCTCGTTTCCGTCCAGCCCCGACATCTTGAGAGCTTCGGAAGATGCCGCCATCCCAAGGTCCGAGGTGGAGGTACCCTCCTCAACATAATACCGGTTCTCCACACCACATCTTTCGCGTATCCATTGATCGCTCACGTCCATTATTCTGGACAACATATCATTAGTGACCGGTTCAGGTGGAATGCAGGATCCGCTCCCAATAATTACGGCCCGGCTCATAAAACTACCCTCTATCCATAAATTCGAAAAAGGATTGTATCATGTCGAATCAGCCAATCCTCAATAAAGAATTTACGACTCGGTTGCATGTTACAGGTTAAAAGAAAAAGTTACGTTGCATGCTGTAAGTCCTGCTTAAATGGGCCAATTGATGATGGCAACGTTCAACTATGCTTATAGTTTTTGACCGTTCAGCATTACACCTTTAAACGTGTAACGACGTTTTAGATTATTACGGGATACGAGCCGAGAATCTTGAGATACGGAGCCAGTTCGCGCAGGTGCCTGAGGGCGTGGCTGCATTCGCGACTTCGAATGTCGCTCAGTAGATCCATATAGAAAAGGTACTCCCAGGGTTTGCCCCGAATCGGTCGGGATTCGATCTTTACCAGGTCGATATTGCGCAGGGCAAAAACCGATAATGCTTTAAACAGCACTCCGGGCTGGTTTTCAAGTCCGAACACAATACTTGTTTTTTCGCCCCCCTGAGGCAATCTCCCCTTCCGTGCCAGGACAAGAAAACGGGTGTAGTTTTCCGGATCGTCCTCAATGCCGCGCCGCAGAATTTTCATGCCGTATATCCGTGCCGCATCCGCAGAAGCAATAGCAGCAGCGTGCTTCAAGCCTTGATCGTGCATGTGCTTTACGCTTCCGGCGGTATTGTAAAAAGAAACTTGCTCCAGGGACTTAAACCGGCTCAGGAAACGGCTGCACTGTTCCAGCGCTGCAGGATGAGAATATACCTGATGGATCTGCGGGAAACCGACGCCTCTATGAACAATCAAATTGTGTTCGATCCGGAGTGAGGTTTCCGCGACGACCGCCAGGGGAAACCGGGCGAGAAGATCGAAGTTCTGATAAATGCTTCCCGCTAGAGTGTTTTCAATCGGGATAACCCCGAATTCAGCCCGTTTCCGCATAACGGCCGTGAAAACATCCTCCGGGGAGTGGCAGGGTATCGATATCCGTCCGGCACCGAAGACCTTACCGGCGGCCTGCTGGCTGAAAGCACCCGGTTCGCCCTGATAGGCAACTTTGGAGTTTTTCGGGACTTCAAGTATTGATTTTTTCATATGCCCGGTGCGTTTGCTCCAATTAAGACCCGCCGGAAGAGAATGAATCAGGGCGACCTAGTGTTCGCCCTGACT
>DKBB01000277.1 GCA_002451015.1 Acidobacteria bacterium UBA6911 | reverse complement strand
CCGCCGCCGCCACCGCCGCCACCTCCGCCGCCGCCGCCACCGCCGTAACCACCGTGTCCAGCCAGGGCATTCGCGTTCGCCCCGCCTCCTCCTCCGCCGCCCCCACCAACCACAATGATCACGGCCGAAAGGTTCGTCCCTTCGGGAGTCCACGTATAGGTCCCGGGGATGACATAGGTTTGCGACCCGAACAGCGGCTCCTCGGGACCCTGAGAGCTGTCCGTACAGGAAGAAGCCACCGCCGCCAGGACAATAGCCAAGCCAATCACGAGGGTCTTCATCACACTCGGTCTCCGTGCCACAAGGTGAGTGATCGATCTGCCCTCAGGACGATACGAAACTTTCCTGCGAAAATGCAACCCGGTCCTCAGTCGAACAGTCGTGCCGAGAGAATCGGCAGGAGAAAATACGCGAAGCTCACCAGTGAGAAGACGAACCCCGCCAAGCCAAGCACGGCCCAGAAGAACATCCGGAGGTCCGCCTCCTTGAGCTTCGAAGCCCGGACGGCCATCCAGAAACCGAAGAACCCGACGGCGAGCGCAAGGGGAGACAAGACGCCAAAGACCAGGAGAATGATATTATCAAGCATCGTACATGGAGTGGAAGTGACAATCAGAGTGACGGCTTCGGCCCGTCGGAATCGGACGAGCGGCGCGGAGCAAGGAGCGATGCAACGACCGATACCGTGAGGATCCCGGCGACAGCCAACAGGGAGACCCACGTGGGTATCGGAACCACATCGTCGATCAACATCTTCACACCGATCAGGATCAGGATCAGCGACAGTCCGAGTTTCAAATAGTGGAACAGGTCCATCAGCCCTTTGAGGGCGAAGTACAGGGCGCGCAGGCCCAGAATGGCGAAGATGTTCGAGGTGTACACAAGAAACGGATCGGTCGTGATGGCGAAGATCGCCGGGATGGAGTCGAGCGCGAAGACCAAATCGGTAGTCTCCACCATCACCAGGACGAGGAACAGAAGCGTCGCCATGGACTTCCCGTCCTCGCGCGCAAAGAACTTCCCCTCGTGGTACCCGCGCGAGAGCCGAAACAAGCGCCGCACCACTTTGACGCCGATGTTCCGGTCGGGGTCAATCACCGTCTGTTGACGCTGGAACGCCATCCGGGCCCCAGCATAGATGAGGAACAGCCCGAAGACATCCAGGATCCATTGAAACTGATGGATCAGCGTGACGCCCAGCGCAATCAGCGTGCCGCGCATAATCAGCGCTCCCAGAATGCCGTAGTACAGCACCCGGTGCTGATAGCGCGCGGGGACTTTGAAATACGAGAAAATCAGAAGGAAAACGAACAGGTTGTCGACGCTCAGGGATTTTTCAATGAGATACCCTGTCAAGAATTGCAGCGCCGCCGCGGAGCCCATCCAGAAATAGATGAACAGGTTGAAAGCGAGCGAAAGGACGATCCAGACAGCGCTCCACGCAAGAGCTTCGCGGACCCGAACCTCGTGGGCCCTTCGGTGAAACACGCGCAGATCAACAACGAGCAGGAAGAGAATGAGGGCGTTGAACGCGACCCATATCCACAACTCGTGTCCGAAAATGGTCATGTGCTTTTCGAGAGGACACCGGGGATGCCGGCCTAGACCGGATATCGCAGTATACGGCTTTTTCCCCAGAGATGGCGCCGGGCGCCTCCTACGTCGTCCGGTTGGGTTTGCGCACCCAGTAGAAATAGAGCGGGAGAGAGATCAGGAGCAACACGATACCGATCAGGGCGTTCCGTGTGTCTTCCATGAGCGTGTTATAGACGAACCATCCCGCGATGGCGACGAACAGGAGCGTCGCATAAGGATATCCCCAGGCTTTGTAGGGACGCTTTGCCTCGGGCATTTTGCGGCGCAGCACGATCACCCCTAGAGCAGTGAGCGCATAGAAAAACCACGAACCGAACACCACGTACGATGCGATCTGATCGTAGGTGCCGCTCAACGTGAGGATGGATCCCCACACGCCGAGCGTGATGATGGCGACATACGGGCTGTGGTATTTCGGGTGGACTTTGCCGAAGGCCTTGGCAATGGATCCATCGGCACCGGCCGCGTACAGGGACCGGGGGCCGGCCAGGAGCATTCCGTTGGTGGAGCCAAAGGTCGAGCTCATGATCCCGATGATGATGAGCGACACGCCCACGGGGCCCAAGACCGTTCCCGCCACATCTGCGGCGATGCGGGGGGAGCCGGCCATCTCGTTGAGAGGAATGGCAAAGGCGTAGGCGAAATTTGCTGCCAGGTAGAGGGCGATGATGGCCAGCGTCCCAATCAAGAGGGCCAGGGGAACGTTGCGCTCGGGGTTCTTGATCTCACCGGCTGCCAGCGTCACGTCGATCCATCCGTCGTAGGTCCAGAGTGCGCTGATCATGGCGAGTCCGAAGGCGGCCGTGAGCTGGCTAGACCATTCCTCAGGCCACCAGGGGAGAAAGTTGTCCGTGCTTCCCTCGCCAGAAAGGAATACCGCGAGAATCAGTCCGATGAGCGCCAGGACCTTTGCCGTCGTGAAAAAGTTCATCACCCATCCACCGAACTTCACCCCCCGCACATTGATGAACGTGACCAGGCCGATGGTCAATATCGCCACGATCTGGTTCCACCCGAAGGAGAATTCCATGTGCTCGCCGAGGAAGAGATACTCGTGTCGGATGAACGCGTGTTCCGGGCTGACGGCAGGAATGAAATACCCCAGATAGGTAGAGAACGCGATGGCGATGGCTGCCGCGGATCCGGCCTTGTTGATGAAGAAGTCGTTCCAGCTGAACATGTAGCCCCAGATGCGCCCGAAGCTGTGCTTCAAGTACACATACGGACCCCCAGCTTGCGGCAGCACCGAACTGAGCTCGGCCAAGGTCAGGGCCCCAAAGAGCGTCAACATCCCGGCAACGACCCAGACCAGCATGATCGGACCCATCGCCCCGAGATGTCCGGCGATGGTCGCCGGGACACGGAAGATCCCTGACCCGATGATGACTCCCATGTGGAGGGAGATACCTTCGCGCAGGCCCAAGGCCCGCAAAAGCTGCGGCTTCTGGTTGTGCTCTTCCGTCACGGTCATGTCCTCTCAACGTGTCCGATCATGGGGGGCTTGTGGCGTTGAAAGCCCAAACCTAATGCAAAAACGAAGAAAAGACAAGCTCTGGAATTGCTACGGCTCAGCCGTCACCATGTGCACGCGTTCCAGAAACTTCTCGGGGGAGAGGTATCCGATCACCCGTGCGGAGCCGACTTCGGCACCATCGGCATCCAGGAACACGATTGTTGGAACGCCGGCAATCGAGAATTTTTGACGGAGTGCCTCCGCCTCAGGGGAATCGAAGTGCGTCAGGTCGACCTTGAGGCGCACGAACTCACGGGTGGCGTCGATCACTTCCTGGTCCGTGAAGGTGCTCTGCTCCAGCTCAAGGCAGGGGATGCACCAGTCCGCGTAGAAATCGATCAGCACCGGTTTTCCATCCAGGGAAGCCCGGTCCAGCATTTGCTCCGAAAATGGAATCCAATCTATTGACGAACCGGCACTCAAATCGGAGCCGGCGGGTGTCATCCGTACATCATTTCCTATGGTTGCCTCCATGTAGGAATGCAATCCCGTCACTGCTGCGGCAAGCGCCGCGATAAAAAATCCTATCCCGACAAGGTTCCGTAACCAGTTGAATCCCTTTCCTGCACCTGCAACCGGGGTGATCCAGGCGAGGTAGACACCCGCAAGAGCCAGAACCAGGGCAAGCGCCAGCGGATAGATGAGAGGTGTCGGGAAAAGAGTTCTGAGGAAAAAGACCGCCATCGCCAGGAGGATGAAACCAAACACCTTCCGAATCCAGACCATCCATTCCCCGGATCGGGGCAGCTTATGAATGCTTCCGGAAAAGATCCCCAGAATCAGGAGTGGAAGTCCCAGACCGAGCGCAAGCACGAAGAAAAGCAGGAATCCCCAAAAAGCGCTCCCCCTATTTCCCACATAGGTCAGCAGGCCGAAAACAAAGGGACCGATACAGGGCGCCGCGACGATTCCTACCGTAAGACCCATCAGGAAAGTCCCGGCAAAACCCTTCCGGTTTCCACCCGCCAGACGGTTGAGAAAAGCCGGCATGCGCAGCTCGAAAACATCGAACATGCTGAGTGCCAGAAAGACCATTACAACGGATATCCCGATCAGAACCGGAGGATACTGGAGCGCCGCACCCAGCAGGCCGCCGGTTAGCGCCGCTATTACACCCAGCAGGGAATAAGTAACCGCCATGCCGATGACATAAAGGCCCGCATGCGCGATCAGGCTCCCCTTCTTTCCCTGCGCCTGCCCGCCGAAATACGTAATCGTTATCGGGATCATCGGGTATACGCAGGGAGTAAGGTTGAGGGCCAGACCGCCTGCGAAAACCAGCAGTAACATGAGAGGGAAACTCTCACGGTCGAAATTCCAGGGTCCCGCATTCCCGCTATCGCTTCCCACTTGTGCCACCGGAACAGACGACGTCTCCGGCCGCTCCGGCGAAAATCCGGAAGATTCCTCACCCTGCGGATCCAGCTCGGTTCGTTCCGGGATTGCTGAGGAAACTGAAAATTTCACCGAAAACGGTTCGTTTACCGGGGGCAGGCACGTAACATCGTCGCACGCCTGGTACCGGACATTGCCCCGAAGCACAACATCCCCGCCTTTAAGGGATTCTGCAGGGATGATCTCCACGTCGATTTTTACTGTTCCTTCATACAGCGCCATAGGCGAGTCGGAAACATCCAGCTTCTTGATTGCGGCAACCGGAAAGAAAATATTCTTGATCTCCAGATCTGAAACAGGCTCCAGTTTCAGGGATGTCGGGATAAGATACTCTTCCAGCGGCTGGTTGGAGTTTATGTGATACGGGCTTCGGATATCGAGCTCCACGGTGACAACCGCAACCTTGCCGGCTTCGACGGCAACGGATGGAGGGACTCCCCGGACCTTAACGACAGGATCCGCGCCCCGGGCCGAAGCACAGCAGAAAATGCAAAGAGACAGCAGAATTCTTCCAAGGTATGTATTCATGACATTGCATTATAACGAAAGGATTGTGGAAAATAAATTTTACCTGCTTCCACCGGGCATGATTTGCATGTGGCATTATAACTTTAACACAGACATGCTGTCCGCTTTAGAGGCATGTCTGCATATCCAAGGCGGCGGAACCGGCATTCGGAGTTTCGGACTTCGGATTAATGGGCATAACGCTCGAGAGATCTGCGGGGGAAATTTTCAAAGTTTATTCATCTGCGCATTTGCATGTGTTATGTTCCCTTGTCAGGATCCCTGGTTAATTTTGTAAATACTAATGAAGAAATCCGGAACTGCTTTAGCAATACGAGAAAATGTAACTCTAGCGTCGTATACCACGCTTGGAGTGGGAGGGCCTGCGCGCTTTCTGGTTTCCGTTAAACATGAAGACCAGGTTCCCGAAGCGCTGGAATTCGCACGCGCCCATGCCTGCCCGATTTTTATTCTCGGCAGCGGCAGCAATATCCTTGTTTCGGATTCCGGCTTCCCCGGCTTGATAGTCCGGATAGAAATTCGGGGCGTTCAGCCTCTCGACGAGGACAATAGCGAATTCGTATCCGTGGCCGCAGGTGAAATATGGGACGACTTCGTCCAACGCTGTGTCGATCAGAATCTTGCGGGTGTTGAGTGCCTCAGCGGGATACCCGGCACGGTTGGAGGAGCGCCGGTACAGAATATCGGTGCTTACGGCCAGGAAGTCAGTGACGTCATTCTCTCCATCCGGGCCCTGGACCTGGAGACGAACAGCATTGAAGAATTAAGCGGCAGGGACTGTCGCTTTGACTACCGAGCCAGCATCTTCAACACCACCCTCAAAGATCGCTACATAATCCTCAAGGTCGCATTTTCCCTGCGCCCATACGGCAAGCCCAGGATTCGGTACCGGGACCTCGAAGAACACTTCCGCGGCAGGTCGAGAGCTCCAAGCTTAGGAGAAGTTCGCCGCGCCGTGATAAAAATACGGGAATCCAAGGGCATGGTTTTGAACCAAAACGACACCGAAATAAAAAGCGCCGGATCCTTCTTTAAAAACCCAGTCCTGGAACCCGGCAAAGCGACCGAGATAGAGAACTCGGCACGCGACAGGGGCATCCTGGCGGCGACGGAAAACCTGCCACGCTTCCCAGCACCTACAGGCAAAGTGAAACTGCCCGCCGCCTGGTTCGTGGAACAGGCCGGATTTGAGAAAGGCTACACGCACGGCAACGTGGGGGTATCGAGCAAACACGCTCTTGCCCTTGTCAATAAAGGCGGCGCACAAGCCCGGGAATTCATCGAACTGATGCACCGGATCCAGGAAAAAGTCCATTCGGAATTCGGAATCGAGCTGATGCCGGAGCCCACGCTCGTAGGTTTTTAAAAAACACTGAATGATTTGCCTAACGGCATGAAGGCCGCAATACTTTATCCGTCCGACTGAATCGGAGGTTAAGAAATAAAAAAGGGTGCACTTAGCCGCCTTATGGTCGTCATCGAACGCTACCCCGAACTGAAATCCAACCAGAATTTTCTGGAACTGCAAAGCCATCTGGAATCATCGGAAAACCGTATCTCAACTGAACGCAGGCGCTTTAACCTAGCGGCGCAAGAGTACAACACAAGCATAATGCAGTTCCCGAACCACGTTTATGCTCGCATTTTCGGCTTCCAGGAAAAGCAGTATTTCCAATCAGTACCGGGAAACGACAAAGCGCTCGTCGTCGACTTCGGTCAGTAGGGGCGAACCTTGTGTTCACCCCTACCGTCATTTTTAACTCTTGGCTTCGGACTCCTGGCTTATTGAGTTATAATTTTGGATCAGCTATTATAGTTATTCGAAAGGATTTACAGCCGAGGTTGTTATGCCGATATTTGAATTCAGGTGTTTGAAGTGTGAATCAGAATTCGAGAAGCTTGTCTTTGGAACGTCCGACAACGGAATATCCTGCCCGGACTGCCAATCCGAAGACGTTGAAAAGCTATACTCCTGCTTCAGCGGAGTCTCGAAATCAAGCGACGGCAGCACACACTCCATGTCCAGCGGCTGTTCCTCCTGTGCCGCCTCCAGCTGCGCCGGTTGCAAGAACTGAAAACCGTCCTTCCCCTCTTCACGGATCCGTACCGGAAATTTCCCTGAAGCTCTTCTGTAATGGAGGCACCAGACCGAGGGCCATCTCCACAGCCTTTGTATCGGCCCGGATTCGGCTGTCCCCCGATATAGAAAATTCCGGCATTCCAAAAGCGGGACTCCCGTTTATCGATTCAAGATTGGCGACTACGAGTCCCCCGTTGATGCCACCTCCCCAGGTTTGGAGACTTGTCCGGCCGGAACCGAGAGCCAGGACCAGGCCGTCGTAGCGGCAGCTGTCCCTGAAGGTAAAATCGCCCGTAACTATGAGTAGCCCGGAGCCCGACACGTTTCCCGACATAAACAGATCCCCGTGCACGACGGTAATTTTCGGATCCTGGCCCGGAGCGCTCAGCGGTTTCGAGGAATCATAGGAACCCAGATCCGGCGCATTTCCTGGGCTCCAGTGCTGATTGCTTCTGTAGTAATTGTCGGAAAACTGCGGCGCTTTATGAAACACAAAATCCCACAGGTATTGCGGATCCAGGATTGGAGATCTCTCCCGGTCCGATTCGGCAAGATGGGTCATATCCCGTATGGCCGGATCCGGCAGCCCTCCCCCGGAGATAACGCCACTACCCATAGGCCCGGTAGATAGGATATTTTCCGGAAAGACATCATCCTGGACATCTGTATCGATAACACCGATCCCGGGGAATAAGCCTCCGGATATCTCGTAATTCCCTTGTAAAAAGGAGGAAACACGGGAGCCGAGGACGAGCAGCGCAGAGCCGAAATCAAAAACTGAAAATTTCTGATAACGCGCCTCAAATACGACCACCGAATTCCGGCGCCAAACAGGTCCGACGGCCTTGATTAAGGTTTTTGCTATTCCCATGGAACGAACGATCACAAGTCCGTCGCCATCGACAAACGGATTATCCTCTGCATCGTCCTCCCTTTCCGATGCATCCCCGTTATTATCCGTGACTTTCACAAAATATCGAGAAGTCACAATATCTCCTAATCCGGCAGGGTTCGGGGCTTTCTGGACAATACCCGTTACCGGGATCAATGGCGTTCCGTCTTTTCCACAGCAGGCACCCGTGTTGATCAGACCGTCATCCGGGATTGCGGATAAAGCCTCGAAGGGATTCTTTATATCGAGTGAATAAGCCGTAACCAATGGGAACGGGTTGCGGAATCCGAAGCTTTTCGCCTCATTAAGGTATGAAAGCCCCCTGTTGTAGCTGCCATCCATCCCCTTGAGAACCCCGTCGTAGTCGATGCCGCGCATCAGAGCGCGCGCGTGATTCAGGCCCGCCAGCGCCGCGTAGGTTGCCTGAACCCGGCTCTCTTGATTATCGCTGATATGCAAGCCGTTTACCGCATCGAGCGCCATAAACAACCCCAGCAGGGAGAACACGGAAATTGCCAGCAGTACAAGAAGTATTGTGGTCCCGGTCTCTTCAAAAAAGCCGGATCTCGCCTGCAGCCTGTCTTTATAGTCTGAACTGGAAGTCATACGAAATGGCTGTTTTGTCATTCCGGCGTTTATTTCAAAAAAATATTTTTTTACGCTTTTTGGGCACGATCTTTCCCCGTATTGCGAAGCAGAGTTTTCACCGATTTATCTTTTTCAGTTTTCCATTTCACTTTTCTCTTTAATGCCCGGAATGGGAAACCAATGCATCTTCAAGGAAACCGCAGGACTTTAAAGATCGCCCCTGCTTAAGCATCAGTTTCCGTAGTGACAATAAATATATTGAACTTCCTGCAACGGAAGGATCGGATTTGCGTGTTTGAAAAAGTTATGATACGAATACTTCGGTAATTCAGACCGGCCGGCATATCTCACCGTTTGACTGACGCCGCGCCGGGTTCGGGTCGGGATTACCGTTTGCAGTGAGGAGATTGTATCCTGCCGGATGAAACATTTCACCGGCCTGCAGACTGGAACGATTGGATAATGGAGATCAGCCAATAATGCCGAATGATAAAGTAACCAACTGCATCCGCCGGGAAGATAACATCCGTCGTTCGTTTTCCACACACAGATCCGGACGCCTTACAATTCTGATTCTGGCCTTTTTGTTCTTACTGCTGCCATCCGCCTGCCTCTTTAAGGGAAAGAAGGAAGCGGTCATGCCCTCCGCTCCGGTCCGGATGGCCTTTCTGCCTTTTAATACACCGGAAGGCAATGAAGACCTTCGTTGGGCTTCCATGGCGATGCCGGTTATGATGGCCAAGGTCAGTGAAAAAGCTGAAGGGATAGATCCTGTCCCCATGTGGGAAACAATGCGTTTTGCCATAGAGTCCACCGGCAGCTCCCGGACGATTACACAGAACTCTGCCGCCTATGTCGCAAACTGGCTTAATGCTAAGTGGGCGGCAATGGGAAACTTGTCCCAGGAAAAGAAAGACAGCGTCACCGTGATGGTGGATTTCATCTCGCCTCGAGAGGAGGAAATTCCCTTCCGGTTTATCAAAACGATAAAAATGGATGCGGTCAATTTTAATATCCAGAAAGGGTTCAAGCAGTTCTTAAACTATGTGTCTGCAAAGCCTATGGAAGCGAAAAATGTTCAGACAGCAAGCCTCGCCTCCCTGCGCCAGCTGGCTGAGGTTCTGAACAGGGAGTACGGCTGGACTGTCCCGGCTGAGCCCGGGAAAGCGGAGGAAATTGTCTCAAATCTGGCCCAATCCGACCGACGTCTGGCCCGCCTTCTCTTTAATCCGAACACTTATTCTATTTTAAAGGATGAATAACGGCGAAGCCAATCGTTCCACTTTAAAAGAAAAACCGTCAGTGAACGTTAAATCTGTCATTTATATAATCCCAATCAGCCTATAAGCGTGCGACGTGGCAGTTGTCTTTAATGTTTTAACGCTCTAATGTTTAAACGTTCCAACCCACAACGAAGCATTACTTAATTACATTTCAACCCATTTCCCGTGCCCTTCCCAGATGCGAAGAGTGAACGGGAATTGAATGTGCTTGGATAATTTATTTTTAATGGACTCGCAGATATTCTCTACGGATGGGAACTCCATAATATCGTTGAGAGTTTTGTGATCGTAAAAGCTCAGCGTTTCCTTGATAGACTTCTTCAATTCCGCGAAGTCTATGATCATTCCGGATTTTTTTTCCCCCTCTATCACGACTTCCACCTTGTAGGTATGTCCGTGAAGGGATCCGCATTTATCATGGCCCGGTATAAAATGCGCACAGTCGATATAATCAATCACACCCAGCTTCATGAGTCCTCTCCTCCCCTGGACTGCTAAACCTTATAAAATATTATCATAAAACAAGCCGGCGAAGGTCGAAGGTCGAAAGTTAAAAGGCATTACAGGAAATGGATGTCCAGGTTTTCATATTTTCGAATGGATGGTTGGGCGCCGAATAATGTCATCCGGTTATTCCTTCACTAATGTCTCAGGAGACTTTCCCGCGAGCAAAGCAGTTTGGAAATTAGTGAACAAATAACGGGTGCCATTATATTGGGTGCAGGTTACCGAGTGACTTTTATTGACAGGAAGAACCGGCTTTGTTAAATTCCCAGTTTGATTGATCGACTCGCTAACCCACATTTTCCAATAGGTTATGCAGTAAAGCGGTGGAGCCGGGGCCGCAAATGACACGCACCGGGCAGACCGGACACCCCGTCGACGTCAGCGAAACACCGAAACCTTTATTATAAAGGGGGTTGAGGCCCGCATTTTATCCGGACGGCAGTACATTACGGATACCCGGACACTTGAATTCCAAGACGGACAATTGCGAAAGTGGCGGAATTGGCAGACGCGCTGGACTTAGGATCCAGTCCCGCAAGGGGTGGGGGTTCAACTCCCCCCTTTCGCACCAACAAATCAGCATTGCCCCGGAAGACGAATATGAACGGGATTGTTTTCGAAGGGGAGATCGAATCAACCCTAGGAATAACTATAATTTATGACTATAATCTTCCTTGTGGGTTTCTGATATACTAATGTACATTGTGTAAGGGCAAACAGAAAGGCGAAATAAAGACCCGGATATTAATTTTAGGATCAGCAATCTTCAATCTTCAAGGACCGTATCTTTGAGAAAATGATGTTTTATTTTATAACCTCATTTGATATAACAATTTACGTATGAATTTCAAAATAGGTAGGTAGCAAGGTGACAGCAGAAATTGTTGAAGTCAATAGCTGTAAAAGAGACCTGGAAGTAGAATTACCGGCATCGGAGCTGGATCAGGAAATCAACGGGCTGGCCCGGGAATATGCCCGCAAAGCCAAAGTGCCCGGATTCAGACCGGGCAAAGTGCCGCTAAGTATAATCCAGCAGCGCTTCGGGAAGGACATGCGCCAGGAAGCAACACAAAATATTATTGAACGGAGTTGGAAGCAGGCTATTGATGAGCACAAGCTCCAGCCTTTGGCACAGCCCGTAGTAAAGGATCTTGAGAACAAGCCGGACAATCCACTGAAATTCAAACTGTCATTCGAGGTATTGCCAGATCTGGAAGTTGAAGATTACAAAGAAGTTCCGGTTACCCAGACCTCGGCCGAAGTCACGGATGAAAAAGTGGATCAGGCGATTGAAGGCTATCGGGAGCGGCAAGCCCAGTTCATTCCGCTGGACGAAGGCGAAGCGGTGGACGGACATATCCTTACCGTAACCGTGGACGGACAGTTTGAAGATGAAACGGAACCCGCGCACCAGGAAGATATCACGTTGGTTCTGGGACACCCTCAAACGCATGAAGAGTTTACGAAAAATCTGCTAGGCGTCAAATCGGGTGAAACCCGGAACTTCGATGTAGAATATCCGGAAGAATACCACCAGAAGCAATTTGCCGGCAAAAAGGTACACTGGACCGTACTTGTTAAGGAAATAAAGGAAAAACAACTCGCTGAACTAAATGATGATTTCGCAAAAGATAACGGGCACGAGAACCTGGAGACCTTTAAGAAAAAGGTTCGCAATGATTTGGTAACGGAGGCAACCCAAAATGCCGAAAAGGAAGCGAGAGAGGCGTTATTGAAATCGATCATGGAACGCCAGAAAGTGGACGTACCGGATTGCATGGTACAGGACGAACTGGAATCGCACGTCAACCGCATAGCTACAAGGCTTGCTATGCAGGGAGTCGATATTCAACAGGCCTCCATTGACTGGAAAAAGATCTTTGACGAGGAACGACCGCGTGCAGAAGAATCCGTCCGTCGTTCGATCTTCCTCAATGCGATCGCCAAACAGGAAAAAATTGAAATTTCTGGCGAAGAAATAGATTCAGAGCTACAGAAGATCGCGGAAGGGACGAATAAGTCTGTAGCTGCATTAAAAGCACAGCTTGAAAAGGAAGGTCGCATAGAAGGCCTTAAGCAACACCTGCGAGAGAACAAGGCTTTTGATTTCATCTACCGCAATGCTAAAATTAATTTGGAGTGAAGAATTTGGCACTAATACCGATGGTAGTAGAACAATCCAACAGGGGCGAACGGGCGTATGATATATATTCGCGCCTCCTGAAGGATAATATTATATTCCTGGGCACTCCTATTGATGACAATGTTGCAAATGTCGTGACCGCTCAGCTCCTTTTCCTGGAAGCCGAAGATCCGGAAAAAGACATCCATGTTTATATCAATTCGCCCGGCGGTTCCATTTCTGCCGGCATGGCCATATACGACACGATTCAGTACATTAGACCGGACGTATCGACGATATGCATCGGCCAGGCGGCAAGCATGGGAGCATTGTTGTTGTCGGCGGGTGCCGAAGGAAAACGATTTGCACTCCCGAATTCCAGAATCCTGATCCACCAGCCGTCTTTAAGCGGCCTTGCGGGTCAGGCCACGGATATCGATATTCACGCGAAAGAAATCCTCAGACTTAGAGAAGCCATGAACAGAATTCTTGCAAAACATACAGGTCAGGCTCTCGATCGGATAGAAAAAGACGTAGAACGAGACTATATCATGACGGCCGAACAGGCCAAGGATTACGGTATAGTGGATCAAGTGATAACCAGAAAAGAGTAGAATGGCTTTCCTGTATTTCGGAGGACTGCTTTGAGAAAAGATGACGAGCGCGATGATGTTTTGAGATGTTCCTTCTGCTCGAAAAGCCAGAATGATGTCAAGAAACTGATTGCGGGACCCACTGTCTATATTTGTGATGAATGCGTCGACGTATGCAATGAGATTATCGCGGACGATGTCGTAACTTCCCCTATCGGCGAGAAACTTCCCAAACCTCAGGAAATCAAGGAGTTTCTCGACCTGTACGTAATAGGTCAGGAGATTACAAAGAAAAAACTGGCGGTTGCCGTATACAATCATTACAAGCGCCTGGAAATGACAAAAAAACGCGGCGACCTGGAACTGCAGAAAAGCAATGTCCTGCTGATCGGCCCGACAGGGACAGGGAAAACTCTTCTGGCACAGACCCTGGCCAGGATGCTGTCCGTTCCATTCGCTATTGTAGACGCCACAACACTTACGGAAGCGGGATATGTCGGAGAGGATGTCGAGAACATCATCCTGAAACTTCTCCAGAATGCAGGGGGGGACAAGGAAAAGTGCCAGCAGGGCATCGTCTACATTGACGAAATCGACAAAATCGCCAGGAAAGACGAAAATCCGTCCATTACGCGCGACGTTTCCGGCGAAGGCGTGCAGCAGGCTCTTTTAAAGATCCTGGAAGGCACGATAGCCAACGTCCCGCCCCAGGGAGGAAGGAAACATCCACACCAGGAATTCATCCAGATCGATACCACCAATATCCTGTTTATTTGCGGTGGCGCGTTCGTCGGGCTGGAAAAACAGATCGAACGCCGGGTCGGCAAAAAAAGCATGGGATTCCTGACTAATGAGAAACCTTCGAAGGTTTTAAAAAGTTCAAAAACCACTCCAACCTCAAATATCCTCGATGCGTGTGAACCCAGGGATCTGATCAAGTACGGTTTGATTCCGGAATTCGTCGGCAGGATGCCCGTCATCGGCCCCCTTTCGGACCTGGACTGTGACGCCCTGGTGGAAATACTGACCAAACCCAAAAACGCCTTGGTACGTCAATACCAGAAGCTTTTCGAGTTTGAAAATGTCAAGCTGAAGTTCACCGATGATGCCATCAGTGCCATCGCCGGTCTTGCCCTCGAGCGCAAGATGGGCGCTAGAGGCTTGAAAATCATCCTCGAAGATCTTATGTTGGATGTGATGTATCAGTTGCCTTCCCAAAAGAAGGTTAAGGAATTTATGATAACGCGCGAAATGGTCGAGAACAAAGACATTGCGTTCGCGTTGTTGGAAAAAGCCGGTTAAAATCCAGAATGACAAAAGAAACTCCGATCAAGAAAACCGAACGTCTACCTATGATCCCGATCCGTGATGTGGTGGTATTCCCGCACATGATGATCCCATTTGTGATCGGCCGGCCTACATCCGTGCTGGCTTTGGAATTTGCTCTGGAAGGCTCCAAGAGGGTCTTTCTTGCAACACAGATGGATGCCTCGGTAGACGAACCGAAGGCCTCGGACATCTACGCAGTAGGCACAGCCGCGAATATCATACAGAGCGTCAAGCTGTCGGACGGCAATATCAAGGTTCTGGTTGAAGGCGTGCAGAGGGTTCAAGCAATCCGGCACTCGGATGAACCAGGCTTTTTCGTTGCAGACGTGGAGGTCCTGGAAGAAACATCTCTTTCCAGCGCCCGGTCCAATCTGCTGATTAAAAAACTTCAGACCTGCTTCGAACAATTTTCCAAGCTCAGCCATCACGTGAACTACGACGCGATCCTGAACGCAATGAAGACGTTGGAACCTTCGAAGCTGGCTGACAACATCTGTGCCAACCTGCCCATAAGCATCGAAGAAAAACAGCAACTCCTGGAAATGACCGATCTTGCCGAGCGCATCGAAAAGATCAACGAGATCATTGAAGTGGAGATGGAAAAAATCAAGGTGGACCGTAACATTCAGGGGCGCGTCAAGCGACAGATGGAGCGCGCGCAGAAGGAATACTACCTGAATGAAAAGATGAAGGCGATCCAGAAGGAGCTGGGGCGGAAGGATGAAAAGAGTGAACTCGACGATCTGAAAAGACAGATCGAAGCGGCGAAAATGCCCAAGGACGCCCACGAAAAAGCCGCTAAGGAACTTCAGCGGCTGGAGATGATGCCGCCCATGTCGGCGGAATCGACCGTTTCCAGAACATACCTCGACTGGCTCATCGCCATGCCCTGGAACAAGAAATCGCGTGAAATCCGGGATATCAACTGGTCGAAGAAAGTGCTCGAAGAAGATCATTACGGNNCTGGAAAAGATCAAGGACCGCATCCTGGAATTCCTGGCGGTTCGCAGCCTGGTCAAGAAACCGCAGGGAACCATTCTTTGTTTCGTAGGCCCTCCGGGCGTCGGGAAAACCTCTCTCGGGAAATCCATCGCACGGGCGACCGGCAGAAAATTTGTCCGCCTGTCCCTGGGCGGGGTAAGGGATGAAGCCGAGATCCGGGGACACCGCAGGACCTACATCGGTGCCCTGCCCGGGCAGATTATTCAGTACATGAAGAAATCGGGCACCAGAAATCCCGTTTTTATGCTGGATGAAGTGGACAAGATGAGTATGGACTTTCGCGGCGATCCATCCTCCGCCCTGCTGGAAGTGCTCGATCCCGAGCAGAATCACATGTTCGTAGACCATTATCTGGACACGGAATTCGATTTGTCCATGGTCATGTTCATCGCAACCGCGAACATACTTCATACGATTCCAAGGCCGCTGCAGGACAGGATGGAAGTCATCCAGCTTTCCGGGTACACGGAGAACGAAAAACTCGAAATCGCCAAAAAATTCCTGGTTCGGAAACAGATCGAGGCCAGCGGTTTGAAATCGAAACAGATCGAGTTTCACGACGAGGGATTGCTGGATATTATCCGTAAATATACGCGGGAATCGGGTGTCCGGAACCTGGAACGTGAAATAGCGAATGTCTGCAGAAAGACGGCGAAGAAAATCGTCACAGCCGAAATCAAGAACAACCAAATTACGATCGAAGAGGTGGAGAATCTCCTTGGACGGCAGAAATTCAGGATGCAGGGAATCAGCGACCGCAACCAGGTAGGATTGACCACAGGCCTTGCGTGGACCGAGGTGGGCGGAGAAGTTCTGCAAACGGAAGCCACTCTTATGGAAGGAAAGGGCCAGTTGACCCTGACGGGGAAACTGGGTGAGGTCATGCAGGAATCGGCTCGCGCCGCGATGTCCTTCGTAAGAAGCCGCGCCACCGAATTCGGAATCGGCCGCGAATTCCCGAGAAAAATGGATCTGCACATTCATATCCCCGAGGGCGCGATTCCAAAGGACGGACCGTCCGCCGGAATCACTATGGCGACAACAATCGTTTCCGCACTGACTAAAATACCGGTTCGCAACGATGTCGCCATGACGGGAGAGATCACTCTGCGCGGCAAAGTTCTCCCCATCGGGGGAGTCAAGGAAAAACTCCTGGCCGCCCACCGCGCAGGAATTAAAAATGTGCTTCTTCCCAAGGAGAATGAAAAAGATCTGCAGGACCTTCCCCAGGATATCCTGGAGGCATTGAGCGTTAATTTAGTGGAAACAATGGATGAAGTTCTGCAGGCAGCTCTAGAGAAAATGCCTGTCCCCAGACAAGTGTCCGAATTATCCGATATCAAGGGCATTCTCCCGAACGAGAATGTCGCACACTAAGAGGTTTTGTTGGGGTTTCGTTTATAGCCCTGAACACAATCCGCGAAATTTCCGGTGGTCCAAGTTGAATTTGTGAAAAGCGCCGTCTCAGAACGGGATTTTCCCCGCGAGGGAATTCCGGAGGTGGTATTTACCGGCCGGTCGAATGTCGGCAAATCAAGTCTGATCAACCGACTGGCAGGCCATGGGAAACTGGCCCGGACCAGTTCCACCCCGGGAAAAACCCAATGTATTAACTACTATCGCCTGAACCGGGCGTTCTTCTTTGTCGATCTACCCGGTTTCGGTTATGCAAAAGCCGGAAAATTAGCAGTACGTAAGTGGAAAGATCTGATTGAAAGATACTTTCATAAACAATCAACCATAGCCTTGGTGATCCAATTGGTAGACTCGAGAATGCCGCCGACGGGAATGGATATCCAGTTATCTGAATGGCTGGATGGACTGCAACTGCCCCGAATTGTGGTGGCGACAAAATCCGACAAGTTGTCGAACAACCAAAAGAGTCTGCAATCGCGCCTCATTTCCAGTTCCATGGGAGGTCGGTCTATTGTGATGTCCTCGGCTAAAACCGGAGAAGGCTGCAGGGAAATATGGAAACAGGTGCAACAGGCAACATCGAATACCGATGCATCGAGAACCTAATTATCCTCTAACCTACCCATTTCTCCCTTTGGAGGGAGCCATCCAT
>DKBB01000336.1 GCA_002451015.1 Acidobacteria bacterium UBA6911 | reverse complement strand
AAAAGGCCTTTTGATATTTTTCGGAATTATTTTATTGCTGACGGGTGGACTTTGTCTTCTTTTTTCCGCATTAACGCTCTTCACGATTGCACTGCCGCAATCCGGAACCTATGCGGGCCCGCCACTCCCGTTGTCCTCGGTGCTGTTAAGTGTATTCATATATGTTGCAATAGCGGCTTTATTTATAGTTCTCGGGATCGGATCGATTCGAACCAGAAGGTGGGCCCAGTCTCTCACCCTGCTTCTGTCCTGGCTTGTGTTTATAGGAGGCGCTATTACCCTGGTTCTGATTTTTTTCTATGCCGGTAGTATCTTCGAGCAGATCGGCGCACTTGCCCAGAGCGATCCGATGGTTTTGAAAATCGTGTCTATAATCATGTACATCTCAATAATACTATTTTTTATTATTATTCCCGGAATATTCATACTGGCCTATCGTAGCAAAAGCGTTATCGAAACGGTACGGAAATACCACCCGGAGGAGAGTTGGACGGACAGGTGCCCATTGCCGCTGATGACTCACAGTTTTTTCCTTTTGTATATAGCTGCAGCCCCGCTCTTTTTAATATCCTTCGGCCTTGTCGTACCCTTCTTCGGAATATTCATGGGGGGATGGCCGGCGGCGGTGTTATATTTCATCAATTCCATAGTATGCATTTACCTCGCCATCGGAGTGTACCGGCTGAACATACGGGCCTGGCACTATTCCCTGTACCTGCTCCTTCTCTGGCTTGTTTCAGGCTTTGTCACCTTGCTCTACAATGACTGGATGGATGTCTACGAATATATGAATTTCCCTGCCGAACAGGTCGCCTTGCTGAGAGACACGGCATATCTGTCCAACAACAGTATGCTTGTGATGATATTGCTGACGTTGATTTCCTACCTGATATTCTATTTATACGCGAAGAAGTATTTCAAAAAGGTTGAAAATTGAAGATTAAAAACAAGCTGGTTGGATAAGGGGCATTGACGGGAANNGACCGGTGGCCTTTCAGCCCGATGAAGCCGGCTTCCTTCGCCTGTTTCACGAACTCGGCCTCGAGGTCCTCCTTGGCAAGCCGCCACACGACATTCATGACCGAACGGCTTTCCTTCTCTACCGGGGAGCGCCAGAATTCGCTCCCATCAATCAGGTCATATAGTTTCGCCGCCTTTTCCTCGCTCTTCTTCTCAAACGCAGCGACACCGCCGTTGGATTCCACCCATTCGCAGACCAGCTTCACCATGTACACGGCCCAGGTATTCGGAGTATTGTACAGGCTGCCGCTTTCCACGTGCGTGGAATAGCGCATGAATACCGGGACACTTCCGGCGGTGCGCTCGACCAGGTCTTTCCGGATAATGACGACGGCAAGACCGGAGGGACCCAGGTTCTTCTGTGCGCCGGCGTAGATCATTCCGAACTTACTTACATCGATCGGCCTTGAAAAGATTTCACTGGACATGTCCGCGACCAGAGGAGCTTTGGTTTCCGGAAACTGCGTCCAGCGGATGCCGCCGATCGTTTCGTTCGAGCATAAATGGAGATATTCGGCATCGGATGATATTTTCAGCTCTTCCGCTTTGGGGATCTTCGTGTAGTTGTCCCCTTTCCCGCTCCAGAGCACTTTCGCGGCGCCGGTCAGTTTCGCCTCCTTGATCGCCTTCGATGCCCAACTGCCCGTATC
The DNA here is from genome assembly GCA_002451015.1 of Acidobacteria bacterium UBA6911. GTDB lineage: Bacteria > Acidobacteriota > UBA6911 > UBA6911 > UBA6911 > UBA6911. Next base: position 3,161 of record DKBB01000336.1, on the reverse strand, counting down.
GACATAGTCCGCACTTTTCCCGGGCCGCCGCAGATTCATGGGAATCATGGCAAATTGGAGGCTGGCGCCCCCCTGAAGGAAAAGGACTGCGTAGTCCTCCGATACACCCAGTAGGCGCCGGATTCCCGATTCCGCGCCGTCGATAATCGCCTGGAACTCCTTGGATCGGTGAGACAACTCCATAACCGACATGCCGGATTCCGCCAGGTCCAGTAATTCCGTTTGAGCTTTTTCAAGAACCGCCAAAGGCATCGCGGCGGGTCCCGCACTGAAATTATGTACACGTGCCATTCAAATTCCCCCACTTTAAAATTCAAGAAAATGACCCGGATATATTACTCCTATCCCGCCTTTCCCGCCAGTTTTTTATTTAGGCTCAGACCACTCCAAATCATTGTTTAATCAGGAGATAACACAGGTATCGATGCTTTGAAAGCGCCTGGGACCAAGATTATCAGCCCTTTTTATGCTTCCAGGCCAGGTGAAACGCGCATGTAAAATCTTTAAGAGAGAAAATAATCCTCCCAAATAGCTCCAAGCAACAAATCCCCCCCTCAAATCGAGCATATTCGCATTTATTTTACAATTAAACATGGTCCGGCCCCATTTACAATTTATTCGAACCCAAATTTAAACCGCCGTATTTATTGAGGGGAATCGGAACCGGTTTCGGTCTCAAAATGTCTTTCCTGTGTTAGAATAGCAGCCCCGTGCTCCTCATCAGGTCAACTGCAACCTCTACCGCACGGCCGCTCTCAAATGGAGGATTTCTATGCCAAAAGATCCCGAAAACAATAAAAAAGAAGTCAAACAAGGCCTCAGCCGCCGCGGTTTCCTGGGTTCGGTCGGAGCCGGCGCCGTGGTAGCCGTGTCTCTCAAGGACACTGCTCCCGCACGGGCACAGGAAATAGAAGCGACTGGCGAAACAGCCACCCTTCAGCTGATTATAAACGGTTCCAAAAGGAAGGTCCTTGTGGAACCCCGATGGTCGCTGGCCTATGTACTGCGCGAAGTCCTGGGACTGACCGGGACCAAGATCGGCTGCGAACGCGGCGAATGCGGCGCATGCACCGTACTGATCGACGGCAAGACCCAATATTCCTGCATGACGCTGGCCGTGGAAGCCGAAGGCCGTGAAATTACTACAATAGAAGGTTTGATGCAGGGGGACAAGCTGGGTCCCGTGCAGCAGGCTTTTCTGGAAGAGGACGCTTTTCAGTGCGGGTTCTGCACTCCGGGCCAGATCGTGGCGGTCGAAGGCCTCCTGCGCCGGAATCCGGAACCCAATATCGACCAGATCCGTACCGGCGTCAGCGGCAATCTCTGCCGCTGCGGCGCCTACAAACACATTTTCAACGCCGCGGAAAAAGCATCCCGCCTTAAAAAACAGGGAGGTGCATCCTGATGGCATTCTATCAAGAACAAGCAGAAGCATTGCGCAACAGTTCGAAACCCACCCCTACCCCTGAAGAAAAAATGCCGACATGGGGAAAAACAAACATCGTAGGCAAGCCGCTCCCTCGAGTCGATGCGTTTGAGCGTGTGTCCGGAAAGGCCGAGTTTACTTACGACGTAAACCTGCCCAATATGGTTTACGCGGCCATTCTGCGCTGCCCGCACGCCCACGCGATGGTAAAGAAAGTGGACACGAGCGCGGCCGGAAAAATGCCGGGAGTCGTGGGCGTCCTTACCGCTGACTCTCCGGGAACGGACATTCCGTGGTACGGCGGCGGGATGGGAGGCGGTCCGTCCCAAAGCAAACTCTTTGACCCGCACTGCCGCTATGAAGGGGAGGAAATTGCGGCGGTGGCCGCCCAGACACCTTACCAGGCATGGGACGCGCTGAAGGCGATCAAGGTAGAGTACGAGGTCCTTCCCTTCGTCCTCGATCCGGAAAAAGCCCTGGAACCGGAAGCGCCCAAACTGTTCGGCAGCGGGAATTCGACAGGTCCCGGCATGCCTGGCAGTCGCGGGGATGTCGAGAAGGGATTTGCGGAAGCCGATGTCGTGCTGGAGGAAACCTTCCGTACCCCCGTTCAAATCCACGCCCCGATCGAGGCGCACGGATCGGTCGTCAGATGGGAAGGCGACAAAATCACGATATGGGACTCCACGCAGGGAGTTTATGACGCTTCAATGCTGGAATTCGCCCAAAAGATGAAGCTTCCCTACAACAACGTCCGCGTGATCTGCCGTTATGTCGGCGGCGCCTTCGGATCGAAACTGGAAGTCGGCAAATATACCGTTATCGCCGCCCTGCTCGCGCGCAAGNNCCTGAAGGCGGGCGTCAAAAAGGACGGCACCCTGACCGCTTTGCAGTTTAAAAACGTCACCACTCCGGGAGCCTATTCCAATATGGGTTTCGTGTCGTTCATCATCCAGGAACTGTACAAATGCCCCAATGTCGCGACAACGGAAACAGGAGCCTATACCAACGCAGGCCGTGCGCGAGCTTTCCGCGCTCCGGGATTTCCCGAAGGCGACTGGGCCATGGAGCAGATGATGAACCTGCTTGCCGACAAAATCGGCATGGACCCGGTGGAATTCCGGCTCAAGAACTTCACCGAAAAAAGCCAGAACGGCATGATGGGAAGAGGCAGGCCCTACTCGAGCGCGGGGTTGAAAGACTGCCTGATTGAAGGCGCGAAGGCGTTCGGATGGAAGGAAGGCAGGGCGCAACAGAAAAGCGAAGGTCCCATAAAGCGCGGCTTCGGCATGGCCGCGGGCCTGTGGCTCCTGGGATCCGGCGGGCCTCCCTACACCGCCGAGGTCCGGATGTTCTCCGACGGCGGCGTCACCATCAAGACGGGCGCCATGGACCTGGGAACCGGCACCAAGACGGCGGCCTGTATGGTCGCAGCCGAAGAGCTGGGAATCCCGCTCGAAAATATCCGCATCATCAATGCCGATACGGCGATCACACCCTATGCCTCCAGCAGCGGCGGCAGCCAGACGCTTCCCAGCCTGGTACCGGCCGTGCGCCAGGGAGCCTGGATCGTGAAAACCCGACTCTTTGACTGGGCCGCCAGGGCACTTTCCGTACCGAAGGAAGATCTCCAGATCAAGGGCAAGGAAATTGTCTGCATCAGCAATCCCGAAAAGAAGCAGGCGCTGGAGCAACTCTTCCAGTCCAACGGCGTCCGGGATGTAATCGCTATCGG